>CAMAVF010000139.1 GCA_945861445.1 Planctomicrobium piriforme
CCGCCCGGCCCGAGGGCACTCAACCGGCGTTCGTGCGTCAGCATGGCCAGCGGGTTGGTCTGATCGACCACCTGCGACAATTCGCCACGACCGAAGAAATACTCAATCGCCGCCGAGACGCTCTTCGGATTGATGAGCGACCGCGGAGACATTTCCTGCACGTCCTTCAGACTCATGCGTTCCTGCACGGTCCGACGCAGTTTCAGGAAACCCTTACGAATTTCATCCGTCGCCAGTTCGTCGATCGTGCGCAGACGACGATTACCGAGGTTATCGATGTCATCGACCTGGGCCGTACCGTCATTCGCCCGCAGCTTCATCAAGTACCGGATGGCATTGACGAAGTCGATCGGCTTGAGCGTCATTTCGTCATCGGGGACGTCCTGATGGAACTTGCGATTGATGCGGAACCGGCCGACGCGACCCAACCGATAGCGGTTCACGTCGAAGAACTTCTCATGGAACAGGTCGGTCGCTTTTTCCAGTTGCGGCGGATTACCCGGACGCAAACGCTGATAAATCTTCAGCAGTGCATCCTGATGGCAAGTCGTGCCGTCGTCACCGAGGCTGTTGACGATCAACATGTCGTCGAGTTTCTCGATGATCTCGACTTCCTTGATCCCCGAGCCCACCAGTTCTTCAGCCAGACCCTGCGTGATAACCTGACCCGGCTCGCAAATGATCTCGCCAACCTTCTCGTGATGGATGCCATACACGACATCCTCCACGGAGACACGACCCACCAGGTCGGGTGCCGAATCGGCCTTGATCTTCATCTTCTTCGACGGATGGAACAACCGCAGCAGCGCGGCATCGGTCGAGTACTCTGAGTTCATGGCACGCAGCAACGTCATCGCCGAGAACTTACCGCTTTGATCGATGCGCACCCCCAGGCTCTCACGCTTGGAAATATTCAGCTCGATCCAGCTACCACGTTCTGGAATCACGCGGCAGGAGAAATTGCGTTTTTCGCCCGGGTCTTCGGTCGATACAAAGTCCACACCGGGTGAACGGTGCAACTGGCTGACCACCACGCGTTCAGCACCGTTGATGATGAATTCACCACCACCGAGCATGATCGGGATGTCGCCTAGGTAGACTTCTTCCTCGACCGGCTGCTCTTTGTTAAGGCGCAACCAGACGCGGAACGGACGACCATAGGTCAGACGAAGCTGCCGGCACTCCAACGGAGTGTATCGCGGCTTCCCCAGTTCGTATTTCAGGTACTCAAGCTTGTATTGCTTGTCGTAGCTTTCAATGGGGAAAATCTCTCGCAGGATTTCTTCGAGACCCTGTCCCACGCGTTCCCGCGGGGCAGTCTCATACTGCAGAAATCGGGCATACGAGGCCGTCTGAATCTGGGTCAGGTCCGAGAGTGCGAACTCTGCGGTGATTTGACCGAAATTACGAACTTTTTTGGGAGACAGCTTGCGTACGGCTGGCGTCGGCATACAGCGCTCTCTGTTTCCAATGGACACAAGAAAAAGCCAACTGAGACCAGTTGACAGAAAATCCGCAAATCGCCGATGAACCCCGCGCACCGGCTCGCGGACGCCTCAACAACGTATTCGAGGAGGGGCACTCGACCGTTGGCGGCGGAACGAAAGACTCGTCAAGTACGGCGCGGGCTGACGCCCGGCGAATACCCAACTCATTACTGGCACACTAAATCGTGGCAACTGTCGCCTCATGTGCGGATTACTAGCGGCTGGGCTCAATGGACCCATACGTTGAGCGCGGCGATTCTTCCGTAACGGCGCCAAAGCCACCCAACTCGTGCACAACCGCAGGTGTGCCGTCCCTCAAAAGTAACGCGGACCAATGAGAACTTGCGATGAGGCCTCTCGCAAACTCCGAATCATCCTGAAAACTGCCGGCATCGTACGTCTTACCGGAACAGTATAATCCGCGCAACCTAAATTATCGCCTAACATTCCGAATTGCAAGTGTACGCAGTCCAAGAGACAACAGCCTGCATCCCGAAACCCGAGATGCAGGCATTTCTGTTGGATTCTGCAGACTGGCGAGCCACTCACACCATCAAGCCCAAGCAACCACTGAATACCAAGCCTAACGGACTGCGAATGAATGCAGCACTCTGGCCGGCAACTTCAGTCTGTTGGGAACTACTTGACGTCAGCCTTACCGCCGGCTGCTTCGATTTCTGCCTTCAGCTTCTTGGCATCAGCTTCAGGAATCGCGGTCTTGACGGGCTTCGGAGCCCCTTCAACCAGATCCTTGGCTTCCTTCAGGCCCAGGCCCGTCGCAGCGCGGACGACCTTGATGACGGCAATCTTCTGAGCATCGGCATAGCCGGTCAGAATGACGTCAAACTCGGTCTTGGCTTCAACAGGGGCCGCGGCGGCAGCCGGACCAGCCGCTGCCATCATGACGCCACCGCCAGCCGGCTTGATGCCATGGGTGTTTTCAAGGTAATCAGCCAGAGCCTTCGCCTGCAGAAGGGTCAAGCCTACGATTTGATCGCCCAACGCGCTGATCGCCGGGTCAACAGTTGCTGTGTCGGACATTCTACGTCTCTCTTTCTCGCCACGTCGTTCGAGGAACTCCCTCAAACGTACCAGTTGAATGAAACCAGTGAGGCTGTAACCGCGAAAGCTCGGTCCTCACTGCACCGCCAGCCATCGCATCCAACAGGAATGCTCTGATTGCGGCCCGACCGCCATGCCGAACAACGCTGTTCGGTGCGATCAAACCACCTACGATATTTCAATCCGCTACGAAGCCGCGGGGGCTTCGGCGGGGGACTCCTCTGTTGCTTCGCCTGCGTCGCCTTCTTTCTCGGCGATCGCTTTGACCTGACCGCTGAGGTAACCACCCGGGCCAATCAGGGCCGCAGCCAGTTGACCACCAGGCGACTTGATCAACGACAGGATTTGACCGAGCAACTCCGGCTTCCCGGCACTCTTGCTCAGAATCTCCACACCCTTCTCATCAAGGGTCTGGCCATCCAGCGTACCCCCCTTGATCTTCAGATCCTTGAGATCCTTCTCCTTCGACCACTTCGTGATTTCCTTAGACAACGCGACAATGTCTGCACCGCCCCACACCAGGGCACTCGGCCCGGTCAAGATCGGCTTCAGACTCGTCACGCCAGCTTCCGACAGCGCCTTCAGCGCCAACGTATTCTTCACCGTCAAAATCTTGATCCCGAGCTTCTCGGCCCGCAATCGCAGCTTATTGACTTTGACTGCCGTGACCTTCGAGGCGTCCAGCACCAGGAAATCTTTGGTATCGCCAAAGCGCTTGGTGACTTCGGACATCACCAATGTTTTTACTCGCTTGCTCATGATTCGCTCTCAATCGGTTCCGGCAGTAAGTGCTTGCCATCTGAAATGGCCGGCACCGATTTCCATAACTCTGTAGCCACGTTCGCCAGAACGTGGGCCTGACGTTGCGTCCCACACCCTGGCGAGTGTGGCTACCAGCGAACGACATACCCGTACTACTTAGGCAGCGATAATGATGCCCGGGCTGAACGTCGCGGAGACGGTGACGTTGCGAATATACACACCCTTCGAGGAAGCCGGCTTCAACGACCGCAGGTACTTCAACAGGGCCTCAATGTTTTCAATCAACTTCTCAGGGGTGAAGCTCAACTTGCCGACCACACAGTGGACGTTGCCACCCGAGTCAACGCGGAACTCAACCTTACCAGCCTTGTATTCGCGAACGGTGTTCGCCACATCCTGGGTCACGGTACCGGCACGGGGTGAAGGCATCAAACCACGCGGACCGAGAACCTTACCGAGCGGACCGACCACACCCATCATGTCGGGTGTCGCGATCGCCGCATCAAATTCCACCCAGCCCGCCTTGATCTTGTCGGCCAGATCTTTTCCACCCACGAAATCGGCACCGGCAGCCTTCGCGGCGTCGGCGTTCGCTCCCTGAGCAAACACCAGCACCGTCTTCGACTTGCCAATACCGTTCGGCAACACGATCGAACCACGGACGATCTGGTCAGCTTGCTTGGGGTCCACACCCAGCCGAACTGCAATCTCCACGGTCTGGTCGAACTTCGTCCGCTTGATCGTCGCGGGCAACGTCTCTTCCAGACCCTTCAGCTTGGAGACCGCATCCACGACGGGCAACGCACCGAGAGTTTCGACCTGTTTCACCAGGTGATTCATACGCTTGGAAAGCTTGGCCATCGAACACTGCTCGCTTGTCTTCAATTCGCAGGCTCAAATCGAGCACCGCAATAAACTATGACTTGGATTAACCATCAACAGCGTCCCGCAACCGCAGGCCGCATTCTTCCACGCCGACAAACACTAACCGATGACTTCGATCCCCATGCTGCGGGCGGTCCCGGCAATGATGCGGGACGCGTGATCGAGATTCGGGGCGTTCAAGTCGGCGAACTTTTTCTGGGCAATATCGCGAACCTGCGCGAGCGTCACCTGGCCGACCTTGGTTGTCTTCGGATTGGCGGCTCCCTTGGCGACCTTCGCGGCCTGCTTCAGCAACACGGCCGCCGGCGGGCTCTTCAGAATGAACTCAAACGAGCGGTCGTTGTAAACGGTGATGATCACCGGAATGGTGACCCCCATCATTTCACGAGTCTTCTCGTTGAACTGCATCACGAACTGCCCGATGTTGACACCGTGCGGTCCGAGCGCCGTACCGACTGGGGGGGCCGGGGTCGCCTGACCGCCGGTCACCTGAATCTTCACCTGGGCTTTGACTTCTTTGGCCATCGTCTCTCAACCAGCTCTATGTGTTGTCTACCAGATAATCGTAGAAGAATTCGTAAGAATCCTGAATGTCCACTACACCGTTTCAACCTGCCAGTATTCCAATTCGACGGGCGTCGATCGTCCGAAGATTTCCACCAGCACGCTGACTCGCCCGTTGGCGTCGTCGATCGCGTCGATGGCTCCTTCGAAACCCTCGAACCCGCCTTCTTTGATCTTCACCTTGTCACCACGAGCAAAGTCGATCTTCACCTTGGTGGGTTCAGTGGCCTGTTCCACACCCGCACCCAGCATCTTGGCGATCTCATGATCCTGCATCGGCATCGGCTTGCGGGCCGCACCCGTGAAGTCACCGACTCCACCCGTCTCGCGAACGAGATACCAGGTTTCGTCGTTCAGAACCATGTTGATCATCAAGTAGCCGGGATATAGCTTACGCTCGGTGACCTTCTTGTTTCCGCTCTTGGTCTCGACAACTTTTTCCGTCGGAATCTTGATCTCACCGAAAAACTGCTCCAACCCCTCACGCTTCATCCGGCGCATCAAGTTATCGCGAATCGTCTTCTCGCGATTGCTCTGAACCTTCAAGACGTACCACAGCATCGGGCCAACCGGATCAGGCTGCTCCTTGCCAGGCTCTTGAGTCTCGTCGTTTTTCGGTTCGTCCGCCATCAGCAGGCATTCCCAAATCGGAAGTCGTTAAGTCGTCTCAGGAACTTATCTCTTGATTGTCTGCCACTGCTGGTCTCGCACCGGTTCACAGCTCGAACCACGCACTAAACCTGCAAAACTCCCAATAGCGACAGCACTTTATACCACACGAAGTCATACGCAAACAGAATGAAGCCCAGGAAGAACATGGCCACGATCACCACGATGGTGGCTCGTTTCAGCTCGCCCCAGCTCGGCCAGTTGACCTTCGTCACTTCTGCCTGCACCGAAATCAAAAACTCCGCAAACGGAGGGTAATTCACTGCCCGAAAAGCCAACCAACTGATCAATGCGGCCAACGCAATCGGCACGCCCAAGCTGATGGCCTTTTCGGAGTCCACCAGCCAGCTTGTCGACAACTGAAAGCAGGCACAGCACGCACCCACAACCACTGCCAGAAACGTCAATTGGCGCGTCAGCCGGCCCTGAGTCTTCTTATAAAGACTGATCGAGCCTAGCTCACTTGCAAACCGGGGACTTTGATTCACGTTCGCCATAATCCGCAGCGACTCTTTCACCGGTCAGCCCACACGCGGCCGACATGTTTTCAATCCCTGAATTCTAAACAAACGGTTCCTGCCAGGTGATAAGTGACTGAGACAACCTCAATCAGTAGCCACTCGGCAAGACCCTACAACAGATTCGCCGCTCCGTCGCGAATCTTCAACTGCTCAACACACACCACTTCCGTTAGCAGGGGCGGAGGGAGTCGAACCCCCAACCGCTGGATTTGGAATCCAGTGCTCTGCCAATTAAGCTACGCCCCTTCGACCTTCCAGCAACGGACTCCGAATCTCGAAGCCTGACAGCAACTGCCAACCGACAGCCCGCCGGAACTGAAACCCGAAGCTGATTGAAAACTACTTCTTACGCGATTCCTTGTGAATCGTGTGCCGGCGCAGCTTGGGACAGTACTTCTTCAATTCCAGGCGTTCTGTACCACGTGTCTCTTTTTGGACGCGATAATTCCGCACCCCAGATTCCGTGCATTCCAACCAGACATATTCCCGAGCCATAACTCGACTCCGCACTCTCTGCTATTGCTAATGGGCTGCTGTTGCTACTGAGCTGCTGTTCTTCGGGCCAAGCGTGAAAATCAAATGCGATCCACACTCAGTATAAAAACTCGTGGCCCGTCCGACTTGGTCGCCGAGACGGGACACGAGCCTAAATCAATATAACGACAATCGGCGAACTAGGCGAGGATCTTCGACACTACACCCGAGCCGACCGTCTTACCACCTTCGCGAATGGCGAAGCGGCTTTGTTCCACCAGGGCGACCGGGCAGTGCAATTCGACTTCCAATCGCACGTTGTCACCGGGCATGCACATTTCTGCACCGCCGAGCAACTTGGCCGTACCTGTCACATCCGTCGTGCGGAAGTAGAACTGAGGCCGGTAACCACTGAAGAACGGCGTGTGCCGGCCCCCTTCGTCCTTGCTCAGCACGTACACTTCGCACTCGAACTTCGTGTGCGGCTTGATCGAACCGGGCTTAGCCAGAACCTGACCACGCTCAATCCCGTCACGCTCAATACCACGCAGGAGGATACCCACGTTGTCGCCAGCTTGACCTTCGTCGAGCAGCTTCTTGAACATTTCGACGCCGGTACACACCGTTTCCGAGGTCGGGTGAATGCCGATGATTTCGACCTTTTCGCCGACCTTGATGATCCCAGCTTCGATACGGCCCGTGGCGACTGTACCACGACCCTTGATCGAGAACACGTCTTCAACAGCCATCAGGAACGGCTTGTCAGTCTGACGAACCGGCTCCGGAATGGAGGCGTCGAGCGCGTCCATCAACTTCTGAATACAGGCGGTCCACTTCGGATCGCTCGGGTTGGCGTAAGCCATGTTGGCCTGGCCACGAACGATGGGAATGTCGTCGCCGGGGAAGTTGTACTTGCTCAACAACTCGCGGATTTCCATCTCGACGAGTTCCAGCAACTCTTCGTCGTCCACGAGGTCAACCTTGTTCAGGAAGACGACGAGGGCGGGCACACCAACCTGGCGAGCCAGAAGAATGTGTTCGCGAGTCTGGGGCATCGGGCCGTCAGCGGCCGACACGACCAGAATCGCACCGTCCATCTGGGCAGCACCGGTGATCATGTTTTTGATATAATCGGCGTGGCCTGGGCAGTCGATGTGAGCATAGTGCCGCTTATCCGATTCGTACTCGACGTGCGAGACGGCGATCGTCACGGTTTTCGTGTCGTCGCGAACGGTACCGCCCTTGGCGATATCGGCGTAGTTCTTGAATGTAGCGAGACCCTTGGCGGCCTGAGTCGCAACAATAGCAGCCGTCAGCGTGGTCTTACCGTGGTCGATGTGTCCAATGGTTCCGACATTCACGTGAGGCTTAGTACGGACGAACGTGTCCTTAGCCATCTTCTCTCCCTATCCTTTTTCAATCAGCGGTTTAGACTTCGGACGGCATTCGCCGCCATGCACAAATCCGTGATGCCCACACTCCGGCACACGCCGGAAAACTCAATCCACAACTTAAACATTTGTCGCTTTAAACATTTGTCGCTCTGCTGGAGCAAGGCTTACTATCTCTGCACCTAAAGCCCGATCCACCAACTGCCAGGGCAGCAAGAGCTGCTGGTGGGATTCGAACCCACGACCTCGTCCTTACCAAGGACGCACTCTACCAACTGAGCTACAGCAGCCAATCATGCCTGCCAAGCCTCGGGGAAAGTCAGACAGGATACACAGACACGCGTCTGCACACCAGTAACGACAGGGCCCCCAAGGCCATTTTTTTCAACTTTTCCAACGATCAAGAGCGGGCGATGGGAATCGAACCCACGCCACCAGCTTGGAAGGCTGGAGCTCTACCATTGAGCTACGCCCGCATGTCCCGCATCTTTTGCAACTTAACCCTGCTGGCGAACGACTTTTTCGCCACGTATGCTCTGGCACCAGCTCAATACGCCAGCACCCCGTTACTCTGACTCTTGATTGGGAGCGGTAGGATTCGAACCTACGAAGGCAGAGCCACCAGATTTACAGTCTGGCCCAGTTGGCCGCTTTGGTACGCTCCCGAGAACAATTTGGTGACTTGTCCACCGTCTTAAATGCTGTGCTGACAGACCTTTGCCGCACTTCACCGGACTTGCGGAAGCTGTACTCACTTAAGTACAGAGGCGGTAAGAGCTAGCGGTGGGAGTTGAACCCACAACGTCCGGTTTACAAAACCGGTACTCTGCCATTGAGCTACGCTAGCCAAGGCAGCCTTCACGGCAGTGAATCGACCAATATAGCAATGGCGTCACACGTTGCAAGCGTGAATGCCGGATTCCACTGGCCGCAATGCCGCGACACGGTCTTTTCCCTGTTGCTAATTCCTGTTCATCAACGATTGCTCACCAGAACACCCAATTTACCAACCGTCACGACCGCTACAACTTGACGGCCAACGAATTCCCGGTATATCGGCATTCAATAAGACAGTCCTGCGGAAATTCGGGTTCGCTGGGCGAAGATGCCGCTTTGGTTGCAGTGGCGACTTGTTGCTGTCGGGCTGCAGTCAGGAATGGGACATATGGGACGGATGGGACGAATGAATCAGCACAACGGATGGGTGCAGTGATCTGGATCCCATTCGTCCCATATGTCCCATCCGTCCCATGAATTCCTGTAAACAAAAGGACAAGGGAGGGTCAGGACAACCCCAACCCTCCCTTGTTATCGTAATCTCAGCAGATCGAACCGGCCGGCCCTAGCCGACTGGCCGCAACTGATTCTACACTCCTGGAATATCCAGCTTCCCTTCCTCGGCAATCTTTCGCAGTTTCGTCAACGCCCGAGTCTCCAGTTGCCGGATTCGTTCTTTCGTCACTCCAAAGTGAGTGCCGACCTGTTCCAGCGTCTGTGGCTCGGTCCCTTGATCGAGGCCGAAACGATACCGAATGATCTCCCGTTCGCGTTCTTCCAACTGATCCAGAATCCCCATGATCAGCGTGTGCTGACGCTGGTGGACCAGCTCTTCGGCAAACTGATCGCCACGCTTCTCCTGCGAGGACTGGAACAGTTCGTCACTGCCGGTACGGAAGCGTTCTTGCCAGGTATTCTCTGCAGGAATCGACCGGGCAAAGTTCTTCATGATCGCCCAGGTGGCATACGTAGAGAACTTGTTTCCCTTACTGTAGTCGAACTTCTCAATGGCCCGAATCAGGGACATATTCCCGTCACTGACCATCTCGAAGAAGTTGCTCGACGGCTTGATATGCCGCTTGGCGATCGACACCACCAACCTCAAATTACTGCGAATCAACAGGTTCTTCACTTCGTTGCTCTGGTCCAGCAGCGATTCGATCGTGTCGATGTCCCGCGAGCGAGCTCGCGTCACATCCAACTGATCTCGCAACTGGGCCGCACAGAACCGCAAGTAATTCATCTTGCGGAAGTAGTACGCTTCTTCTTCCTTCGTCAGCAGCGGCACGGTATAGAGACTCGCCAGATACGGCGGCAGTCCCGGAGGTGGCTTCAACCGGCCCAGACGTTTCTCAACGACAGGGGCAGGCACCAGAATCACCTGGTCCGCGTCTTCCGCTTCAAACGATTCGTTGTAGATGAACTCAATCGGTTGCTCGAGCAATCGCTGAGCCCGCACTTCCGCGATGATGCGGTACACGCTGGTCCGAGTCCGGCAATACCGTGAGGAAAGTCGTTCGACCGACTCACCACGCCGGAAATCGCGGAAGATCTGCAGCCGTGTCTCATCCGTGAGCGGTTGCGACGCGCTCGGGAAGACAGCGGAATCAGGATGTTCTTGGTCGTAGTTCTTCAAGGTGTAACGAATCGTTTCTGGTGATCGTCCGGTCCGTTCGGCCAGCCGCCGGCAAATCTCCGAGAGACAGCCGCCAAACCGTGCCAATTTCCGAGCCCGGGTGATCAGGACTTCTTTCTCTTCATCCTTGAGCTGACTGAAGTCGCTGCCGCGTTGCACGTCTTCCGGATGAGCCTTCACAAAGTGCTCGATGGAAGACTTCAGGAAACCAATGCGTTTGCGGTTTCCAAACACAAATCGGCGGCTCACAAGGCCACGGTCACGCCAGCGGCCTACGGTTTTTGTCGAGACGTTATAACGCTGACTGACTTGATCGACCGTGAGTACGTCTTCGCCCAAACTGGCGGCGTCGATATTCGCACTATCGGACAGATCTTCAACCAGCAGTCGCAAATCGTGAATCGCGTCTTTCCCCGACACAATCAGATCCGGATACATCTCCGGGCGATAACTGGTGATGTGACGGAAAATATCCTGGTACGGATAGTCGCGACTATCCTTAATGTCGTGCAGTAGTGATTCCGCTCGTTCAATCTGCGCTAAACGCACATCGCGCGGTGCGAAACGGACCTGTTGGTCCATAAACTGTCGAATGGCGGGGTTCTTATATCTGGACATGGTGCACCTCCTGGTAACAACCAACACCACGCAATGTCTAAAATGGGCTTGCCTGGTTCGAGGAAACTGTTACGCAAGTTTGATGCCGCGAACCGCAAAATGGTTCGCTGGCTAATCATACTTTTCTGCTCGAATTTGCGACAAACGTGGCGTGCTTCTGTTCTCCAATTAGGAATACGCATCACTGAATCGAATCTTACACAGAATGTTCGCCTACGAACCATTTTCTGAAAAGTTTTGGACGAGACATTCAGTCGTAGCGTCGCTCAAAAGCCGCAAATAATGGAAGTTAGGCCGTATTCTGATGACTCAACCTGATATGATATCGAAAGTTGTAGAATTCATTCAGGATTCCCGGTGAAACGTGGAAGACAATTTCCACCGCGTTGCACCAATTAGGGAAACGTCAAGACCCCGACTTTGGTTCACGAGAAAAAACTTGTCATATTGACGACAGCCCGAGCAGAAATGACAAAAACCGACCCAGGCAGTGACCGGAAGTTAGCCACGGAAATCCGAAATCTGCGGTTTTGGCACTGGAGCATGTCAGTTTGGCGGCGACGCGGCGGGACATGGACAGTTGCGACAGACGCGTGGTTTGCAACAGTCTGACTAAAAATGCAACAACCCGATGCAACAGATTGTATTGCATCGGGTTGCGGCGATTATTTAAAGTTGACCGTCACGCGAACAGATCAGAATCAGGTCGTGCGTGCAAAATCGATCTCGCGATTCGGCGAAATCATCCAATTCTGCCCTGGCCGGACATCTGGCCGATGGGCCGTCAACTGGGCAGGTAGCGATCAGCGTGTCACCGGGCCGATTCGGCGCCCGCACTATTAGTCCGGCAACGCAACGCGGTTAGCCGGGAGACCACCAGGTATCGCCTTCGCAGGGATGGTCCTCAAGAACCCGGACAGCATCACAATGATGACTGCCAGCGCCAGGTTGATCGTCAGGAACTTGGACGCATTATGCCGTAACTTCTCCGCAGCCTTCGACCGGCCCACCAACATCTCTGCCAGGCCAAAAACACCGAGCGCCAACAGGAACTTCGCGCCCATCAAACCGTGATACAGCCCATCCCCTTTGTGTAGCGGCCGCATGACGACCAGGTAGTTGTAGAGTCCGCTGATCAAAAACAACGCGATGCCAATATGCACAAACCACTTCCACCGCTTCAGCACAGCCGCGCGCAACTTGAGATGCTCTTCATGCAGAATCTCCTTCGCCGCCGGCAGCAGAACGAACAACGTAAACACCGTTCCGCCGACGACTGTGATCGCAGAACCGATGTGAATCCAACGCATGATCAAGGGAAGTGCGAAGTCCATATGGGTAGCTCCTGGTGGTTTGTATGAGGAAATGCCTAATGTCTAATGACTAATGTCTAAAGGGGAGGGACTGGGGTTCGTCCGCTAATCGCAAGTTGATTGGCAACGTCGGAATCCGCCATGTCGACTTTCGCAGCCTCCTTTTAGACATTCGTCATTAGACATTAGTCATTCATGATCCAACAGCCTGCAGTTTCGGCTTCTCCTGAGGTTCCCGCAAGCAACCTCTCCCACAATTCCCGCGCCGCTTGACCCCACCGAACAACCGGGCCTATCATCCGCGATGTCCGGTCCGCAAGTTATCACGCCCCTTCTATCGAAACGTCACCATGACTGTCCGTACTCGATTTGCCCCCAGCCCCACGGGTTATATGCATATTGGCGGGATGCGCACCGCCTTCTTTGCCTGGTTGTTTGCCCGCCACATGCACGGCAAGTTCATCCTGCGCATCGATGACACCGACGAAGCCCGCAACATGTCCGAGGCTCTCGGACCCATCCTGCAGGCGTTCCGCTGGCTCGGACTGGACTGGGACGAAGGCCCCGAAGTCGGCGGAGACTACGGTCCCTACTATCAGTCGCAGCGGGGCGATCTCTACAAGGCCGCTGCCGAGAAACTGATTGAGTCTGGCCAGGCATACCACGATTTCTCGACTCCGGCCGAGATCGCGGCCGACCGGGCCGAAGCCGACAAGGCCAAGCGGCCCTACATCAACATTCGTCGCTCGCTCGATCTCAGCGCAGCCGAACGCGCCCAGTACCTGGCGGAAGGTCGCCCGTGGGTCCTGCGGTTTCTGGTTCCGCGGGGCGAAACGCTGGCTCTCGACGACCTCATCCGCGGACATGTCGAGTGGGATACGTCCCTGCTGCCCGACCCCGTCATCGTGCGAGCCAACGGCGGACCGCTCTACAACTTCGCGACCGTGGTGGATGACGCCCAGTTGAAGATTACGCACGTGATCCGCGCGGAAGAACATCTTTCCAACACGCCCATCCAGGTCCTGCTGCACCGGGCTCTGGGCAACGTCATGCCGACGTTCGCCCACGTCCCGTATGTCGCCGCCCCGGGGTCCAAGGAAAAGCTGAGCAAGCGGAAGATCGCCGAATACCGCAAGAACCCCAAGTTCAAGATGCTCTTCGAACGAGCCGACGAGGTTTTTCCCAAGTTGGGATTGGAGGCCACTCCCGAACGCAGCCCGGTCACGGTCGAATACTACGAGAAAATCGGCTATCTGCCGGCTGGCGTGTTGAACGCCCTCGGACGCCTGGGTTGGTCGCTCGATGAGAAAACCGAAATCATGTCGCTGGCCGAGATGATCCAGAACTTCACCCTCGAACGAGTCGTCAAAGCCCCCGCCGGATTTGATCCCGACAAATTGTTCAGCTTCCAAAGCCACTGGATGAAGGAGCTGCCCCTCGAGCAGAAAATCGACGGCTGCATTCCGTATCTCGTCGCCGCAAAGCTGATTGCTGAGCCAATCGCCCCGGAATCGCGACAGTTCATCTCGCAGGTGATCACGGCATTTGGCGACCGTTTAAAACTCTTTTCCGACATCATCGACACGGAATACTTCTTCCGCGACGAATTTCCGATCGACGAAAAAATGTTCCAGAAGCGCGTGTGTAAGGAAGGGATTCCGGCCTTGCTGCGCGAGTTCGCCCAGCGTCTGGCAGTGATCGACTCCTTCACGCTGGAATCTCTGGAGACCGCCTTACAAGCCTTTGCGGCAGAAAACGGAGTCGGGCAGGGGGACCTGATTCATGCCTTGCGTCTCAGCACCACCGGGACACCCGTCGGGCCCGGGGTCTATGAGTGCCTGGTATTGCTGGGTCGAGAGAAGTCATTGCAGAGAATCGAAGCCGCGTTGCAACGCGCCGCGAACGCATAAGACGCCCGACCCCCGAATCACCCCACGGCGGACCCCCATCTGAGGATCATCATGCCCTCCGACCTGCTTGTGACAACTCACAATGATGTCCTCCACGTCACCCTCAATCGTCCCGCGAAACGCAACGCCCTAACGCGGGGCATGCTCAAAGAACTGCAAGACGTTCTGCGAGCGTTGCCTCCCTCCACACGGCTCGTCGTGTTGAAGGCCACGGGTCCGGTCTTCTGTGCGGGGATGGACCTGCAGGAAATGCAGGACGCGGCCAAGCTGCCCAATGCCGCGGAAGTCTGGCAACACGATTCCGATCTCTATCGACAGGTCCTGGAAACACTGACGTTCGCCCCGTGCCCGACATTATGCGTCGTCCAGGGCCCCGCCCTCGCCGGCGGAGTCGGCCTGGTCCTCGCCTGCGATCTAGTTCTAGCAGCCGAAACCGCGAATTTCGCGTTACCAGAACCAAAACGCGGCATCATCGCGGCGATGGTCCTGCCGCTGCTTGTCCTGCGGATCGGTCACAGCGCGGCGAGCTGGCTGTTGTTATCCGGCCAGACCCTCTTCCTGGATGCCGCCCGGCGCTACGGGCTGATCCATCAGACTGCCACGAGTGCCACCATTGAAACCGACGTCGCAGCGACCATCACGGCCGTGCTGACCGGTGCCCCAGGCGCTCTGAACGCGACGAAACAGCAACTTCTCAAGCCAATCGCCGAGCGGCTGAAATCCGATTGGGACGCCGCCGAGGAAGCGTCCGCTACTGCCCGAACTCAACCCGAAGCCCGCGAGGGCCTGCAGGCATTTCTCGACCGGCGAATGCCGCAGTGGATGTCCGAAACGAAATAGACGGCCCGCCCCCAAATCGTTTAACCCTGAGCCAGCGGCGAAGGCGATCTCAAGAGATCAAAACCACTGACCGCCATCGGCGCTGGCCCAGAGTTAAACAATGGAAAATGCCTCGTTCTGCTGGCTTGTTTGCGTCCGCCGAAACGGCAACAGGACGGCCGAGCGTCGCTCGGTCGTCCTGAATATTCGATATCTGAATTACCAATCGAAGTGGTCGTTAAGTGGGCTTACTTGCCCTTCTTAGCGGGGGCAGCACCCTTCTTTTCGGCCTTCTTATCACCTTCAGCGGGTTCGGCTTTGACCTTCTTCTTCTTACCGAGGGTCAGCTTCACCACGCGCGTCTTGGGGATTCCGAGAGGACTGCGGCCTTCGACCCACTTCTCTTCGACTTCCATTTGCAAAATGCGCTCATCTCGCGTGAGAACATTCCGAGAACGGGCCAGACGGCCTTTGCGCTTCAAACTACGATCGATGGTCACAATGAATCTCCGACTGAACTGACGCTGTAACTCGTGATCTCGACAAGCGATAGAGCCGTTCGTCGAGTGCTTGATGTTGCCGGGTCCGCCCCACAATGTGGGAACGACATTCCATTATCGGGCAGCAAGCCATGCAGGATAACAAAGATTTCGAATGGCATCAACCGAGGGGCAGTGGATGAGTTCAGATTTCCTGCCATTGGTTAACGCACAGTCGACCACCACCAACTGTTTTCGGCCACCGCGATCTCCTCTTCAGTCAGATCTGAAAATCCGCCACACCCCCGGCCAAAAACGTCCGCTTGTTTGCGGGCCTGCGCCTCCGCTGGATGGTCTCTGTCCCATTCGAGTTGCATTTGTTCCCGCTTCCCATATGCCCTTCCAAGAACAGCGAAACGGTATAAAAAAACGCTATTTTCTGAACCAAAGTTTTTCGCTTCGCCACCAGCCAGTTCAAAAAAAGTGGTATAGCGACTTAGCGATGCCCCCAACCACTTGGGACCGTACCGCCACGCCCCGTAAACCGGGCGATACACCGTCTGTTGTAGATGCTGCCAGGTTTCGTCCGTTCCGAATCCCTGACTTTCCATGAACACCATTGGGCCGATGCTAGCGACATAGAAGATGACCGCCACGACAAGCCAGCCGCAGGTCATCAGCCCGCGACGTAACAGCCGCGATTTTTGCGATGATCGAATCGCACAATCTGCCATGATTTCATCCTTGGTGAATGGCAATCGCGGGCTTACCTTTTGAATCCCACGAGCGGAATCATAGCCTTTTGAAAAATGAATGCACGGTCAGTTTTCCAAGCCGCGGAGCGGCTAGGAATTGTGACCGGCGAATGGCAACCCACGTGAGCCGTGAAGATGCCAACACGGCATGTGAATAATGGGAATTATGGGAATTATGAAAACACATGCGGCCGGCCGCTGGCCTGATGACACCCCGCTTATGGAAGTCCCATAAGTCCTATTCGTCCCATGTGTCTCATCCGTCCCATTCCCTCCGCCAAAGAACGACAAACACCCCGCGGAAGGTTGCCCTTCCACGGGGTGTTGTTATGCAAAATGGTTGGTGATCTGAACAGTCGGATCATAAAGATCCCGAATTAACTAACCTATCTGTTCGCAAGATCGAGCAAGCTCGATCAGGCTGAATTTGTCTCTAGGACAAACAAGTTCCTTAGAAAGGAGGTGATCCAGCCGCAGGTTCCCCTACGGCTACCTTGTTA
>CAMAVF010000140.1 GCA_945861445.1 Planctomicrobium piriforme
GACGGTCGTGATTGCTTTGAATGGGACGTATACCTACACGCCGACCAATAACTACACGGGTCCCGATTCCTTTACGTTTAAGGTCAACGACGGGGTGGTCAACAGTGCCGACGCCACGGTAACGGTGACCGTGACGGGGGCGAATAACGCTCCCACGGTGGTGAATGGCGTGGCCTCGGTGAATCAGAATGGTGTGCTCAACAGTTCCGTGACTTCCCTGGCTACGGATCTGGATGGCAATCCCCTGACTTATGCCGCGATTTCCAATCCCACGCATGGGGTTCTGGCGCTCAGCCCTGACGGTACGTTTATCTACACGCCCACTGCAGGTTACAGCGGGTCGGATTCCTTCACGTTTAAAGCGAACGACGGCCAGGCCCTCAGCAATCTGGGAACAGTAAGTCTGACAGTGGTGCCCACGAATGTTCCGTTAACATTGACTCTGCCCAGCGCTACGCCCACCGTCTCGCGGAACAGCACGAAGGTGCAACTCGACCCGTCAGCGACGCTGATCGATCCCGATACGTTGATCAATTTCTCAGGTGCCAAGATCACGGTCTCGATTGCCAATCTGGCCCCTGCTGATGCGACAAATGGCCGGGTTACGCTGACTGTCCGCAATCAGGGGACCGGCAGCGGATTGGTGAAGGTGAACGGTTCGAAAGTCTACTTCAACGGATCCCCCAGTTCGATTGGCACGCTCAGCGGCGGCACCAAGGGAAATCCGTTAGTCATTACGTTCAACAGCGGGGCCAGCGAGGTCGCGGTGAACGCCGTATTGCGACAGATCACAATTCAAGCCAGCAAGAAGGCAACGGCTGGCAACCTGAACCTGAACTACCAGGCTGTCGCGGGTGGCCAGACGGCTCTGGGAACGAAGATCGCAACGATCGTGTAGAAACGAGGTCGTGATACCGTGGGATAGGGATCGGGCCTGTCGTTTTCGCCCAGGAATGACGGCCAGACATCCTATCAGCCTGTTGAAAAAGGTGTCTGGAACTTTGCCAACCACACGGAATCGAGCGTTTTTTCGACGTTCGGAGAGTTCCAGACACCTTTTTCAACAGGCTGCTATCCCACGAATGTCACGAAGTCTGATCGACCCTGGCCAGCTCAGTTGTTGGCGTGGCCTCCGATACGCACGCTTTGTGGAAGCGATACTCCGCGACACCGGCTGCCAGATTCAGATGATAGATCACCTTCCGCGGTCGTGATGAGGGCGCTATGTCCAATCTCAGCGTTTTCGCCGAACTGTCATTCATCGGGATGGCAACGCGTGCTGGCAATTCATCAGCAATGGCGCAAACCGTCTGGCGAATGCCATCGAACGGCCCCCCAATGAATTTCACCAGCCTGACATCACTCATGATTTCGTTTCCAACTCGCAGCCACTTTCGAGGATAACGACGCTAAGGAGAACGCAATTAGGATGCCGTTTATCAACACGACAAGGTTGGTAATCGTTTTGATCAAGCTGAAGCCGTTCGGGTTCTTAGATGTTCGCAACAGTGAACGCCAAGTCATGCCTGCTGCCGGCCGCTTGGTAGCCGAGCAATCAGTTCCGTGGCGGCTGCAGATTCAATTGGGGCCCGAAACGCTGCAAGGAAATCACTGTAAACAGAAGCGACAGCATCTCTTGTGAAACGAGGGGCGATCCTGCCAGACGGCCAGTGGACGAGGAACGCGATTTGCATTGGCTTAAGTCAATTAGGACTTGATCACCACTGGCAACCATTGCTCGAGTTCGGCCCCAGAATCGTTAGCAGCCTGTTGAAAAAGGTGTCTGGAACTCCGTGTGGTTGGCAGAGTTCCAGACACCTTTTTCAGCAGGCGGGCGTTTTACGGAGTGTATTCCGATGCGTGCCACCCGTCAGACCAGTCGACGCGAAGACGAGATTGTCGGCCCCAAAAATCGACAGGAACTTGTCTGCGATTGCGTGAAAACACGTGCCGACATGTCCGCCGCAATCGATAAAGTGGCGCGCACGATGGCTCTATCTGGCTTTCCCCGTTGCGACATCGTCGGCGTCAGAGTGGCCGTCGAGGAAGCCGTGCTGAATGCGTTCAAACATGCTTATCAGGATACCCCGGGAAAGCCGGTCTTCATTCGACACGCGATCAATCACGATCAGGTCGTGCTGGAAATCGAGGATCAAGGGACGGGATTCAACTTGTCGTCAATTCCTGACCCAACGCAGCCCGAGAACTGGGAACGGGACAGCGGCCGGGGGATCTTTCTGATGCGGACGTACATGAATTTCGTAGGCTATAACGACCGCGGGAACTGCGTGACGTTATGCAAACAATCATCCCGCCCCTTGGCCGGTGACTGATTGGAAGCCGAACTCATGGGCATAGATCTCAAAGCACGTGACGTGCCTGACCGCCGCTGTTGCTCATACCACCTGTGCGGACGCTGATATTAGAAGTCCAACGAAGCACATAGTCCAGAGTCAAACGATTTCTCGTTGATGTCACGGCGTCGAATTCGTCCTCGCCGCGCGACGATTGAAGACTCAGCGGTATTGCAATAACGTCTTGCATGTGCCGACTCGAATCCGGACGCGTGTTTTGCTAGAGTCACTTCGCTGCCGATGTGCGCCCGATTGGTCATTTTGTGCGGCCGATCTCCGCGTTTCATTGTTTTCAGAAACTCTTTCAAGAATCGACCATGCCCCTCGAAGTCGCCTCAAACTCGAAACCCCGCCAATTACGCGCCGGCATGGTTGGCCTGGGGATGATTTTTGATGAAACGTATCGCCCCTTTTTCGAGCGGGCTCATGCGGAATCGATCTATGACAAGCGGTTCGGCGTTCTGGACGTGCCGCTGACTGCGGTCGCGTCGCGTACCGGCAGCCGGGCCGAGAAGTATCGCCAGTCGGCCGGCGACAAGATCTCGCCGTTCGTGAGTTTTTCAGGCGATGATTCGATTCAGCAACTGGTGGCATCCGATGTCGATTTTGTCTGCATTGCGACTCCCGACAATCGTCACTTTTCTGCAGCCAAGGCGGCGTTGCTCGCCGGCAAGCACATCATTATCGAAAAGCCCTCCGTCCTCTCGTTGTCAGAGCTGGATGAACTGACGCAACTGGCTGGACGGAAGAAACTGCTGGCGAAGGTCGTGTATCACAAACTGCTGGATCCGGATCACAAGAAGCTGCGAACGCTGGTATCCGATCAAGTGCTGTCACATGTCAATAATGGATATTGTTCGCTGCTCGAACCCAAAAGTATCTCGGGCGGCCAATTCGCCGAATGGATCACTGGACGCAATCCGGGAACCTACGTGGCCGTGCATTACATCAAGCTGATCGATTTCACATTCGGCGGACGCCTGAAGACGATCACGGCAACAGGGCAGCGTGGTCTGGTCGGTCCGCAGGATGGCCCGACGTGGGACAGTTGCCAGATGCGGATGATTTACGAGTACGCCTCCGGCCGCGAGGCTGCGTTCGACATTCACACGTCATGGGTCACCCCCGACAATTTCCCCGGCTATGTCGAGCAGGAAGTGCAGTTTCGCTTCGATAACGGCATCTGGAACGGCCACAGCCGCAAGCGGGGCGTGGAATGCACTGTGGAAGGGCGGACACCATTCACGCTCAAAACGACCATGAATAATCATTACAACGGCACGTTCCTGGAACCGTGGGGTGAGCGATCCCAACGGGGATATGGCATCGAAGTTCTCGAACGCTTCGTGCGGGAAGTGGCGTTTGTCGAGCTGGGGGGGGCCGCGTCCGAACGCGAACACCGATTCCAATCGACCCGAAATCTGACGTATAATGACTTGGGAGCCGATCGCCAGACGGTCGCCGCGGTGCAGGGCCTGGAGGCGATTCTCGATCGCCAATATCGCGGTCAGCCCGACTGTGTCGTGCGGGTCAACGATGCCGCGGGGGGATTGGTTTTGTATCGACCGGGGGCCGCCGAGCCGGAAGTCTTGTACGGGCCCGCCGTTTAAGGGACCACTGCCAGCGAGTGACATCATGAATGATCTGGAAGAACAAACCGAGCAAGAGGTCGTCGTCTCGACGGCGAAGCCTGCTCCCGTCAATAAAACGAAACGCCAGCCGCGCTATGCGGTCGTCGTTCTGAACGACGACGTCCATACCTATGAATACGTGATTCAGGCATTGAGCAAGGTCTTCGGTTACCCCGTCGAGCGGGGATTTCAACTGGCTTTTGAGATTGATACCAAGGGGCGCGCCATCGTTTGGACCGGAGCCCTCGAAATCGCCGAATTGAAACGCGACCAGATTCGCGGACTGGGGCCGGACGTCTTCGCCAGTAAGCCGGTCACGTTTCCCTTGGGTGTGGAACTGGAACCGATTGAGTAGACCACGCCCGGTCAACGCCCGCGAACCAAGACAAACGGGATGCTGTCCATTAGAATTCCATCACTTTCATTGGCCAAAAAACTCGACACCTCGAAGAAACTCATATTGGGGAGCCTGCCTGCATGACGCCGATCCAGCACCGTGGCGAAGAGAAATCCAACGCCGTTCGAGCCACACTGACTCAACGTGAACCGGTCGCCCTGCGTACCTTCACCCCCACGCAGGCCGTCTTGGCCAAGTCAGCGGGGATTTTTCACTGGACGTCCGAAGGTCGCAAGCTCTACGACTATTCATCGGGTGTGCTGGTCGCGAATCTGGGCCACAATCCGACTCGCTGGTTTCAGCGATTCATCCAATACATGCAGTGGCCGGCGAAGATCTGCGGCGGCATCACGGCGAAGGCCGACGAATTTCTTGAGGCCGTCGCGCTGACGGCTTACAACGCCATGACGCCCATCGAAGCGGAAGCCTCGGAACGGCTGGTGAAGAACATTCAGTCCTGGCCGGGAGGCAAACGACTCGACACGATCATGTGGGCGGCGTCGGGATCGGAAGCGGTTCAAAAAGCATTGTGGGCCTGCCTGCATCGCGACGAGCAGCGGGATCTGATTCTGGCGACACGTTACGGGTTCCACGGCAAGAAGGGGTTGGCTGGTGCCGTCACGGGTTCCGAACAGGACCACGATCGCGACCCACGCGTCAAGTTCATCAGCTTCCCCATGCAGGAAGTGGACGACGTCTCCAAGTACGGCCAGTCGATCGACCTGACCCCTTACCAGCAAGAACTGGAAGCGTTGTGGAAGAAATACGGCAGCCGTTTGAACTGTCTGATCACCGAGCCCTACCTGGGGGGCGGCGGCAGCTATCATCCCCCCGCGGCCTATCTGCAGATGGTGGAAAAGTTCTGCCGTCAGCACGACATCCTGTTCATCCTGGACGAAGTCCAGGCCAACTTCGGCCGGACCGGCCGGATGTATGCGTTCGAAGCCTACGGGCTGGAACCGGACTTCGTGGTACTCGGCAAGGGTCTCGGAAACGGCATCGCAGTCAGTGCGACAGTCGGTCGCGGCGACATCATGAGCAGCCTCAAGTATGGTGAGGCCTCTGATACCTGGAGTGCGAATCCGGTCAGTTGTGCGTCGGTCCTCGCGACTCTCGACGAGTTTGAATCGACCGATGTGCTGGCCCACACGCGCCGCTTGACGCCCCTGTTTTTTGAAGGTCTGAACCGGCTGAAAGAGACGGGGCTGGTCGTCAAGGTGCGCGGCGAGGGGCTGGTGTTCGGCATCCAGTGTGCGCCGATCGGCAAGTTGACCGACAAGGAAGTGGCCTCGAAGATCGTCGAAGCCTGTTACCTGGGCCGCGGCGACGTCGGCATCCATCTGCTGGGCGCCTTGGCAGGCAACGTGATCCGCGTCAGTCCGCCGATGGTGATCACCGAGCAACAGGCCAAAGAGTCCTTGCAGTTGCTCCAGGATATCGTGCAGTCACTGGCCAAACAGTTGGCGTGAGACCTCGTTGCAGCGACGTTGTCAGATCGCTGTAGTCAGATGCAAAAGCAAGATCTCTCTCCCCTCGCCCCGGTATTCCGGGGAGAGGGGTTGGGGGTGAGGGGTTTTGCGAGTGTCTTTGAGATCGCCTTCTCTCAAGGGCCATTTTTTCGGTATATCTGGGACTCAACTTCATTGGTTGTTCGTTCCCCTCACCCCCAGCCCCTCTCCCCAGATTACTGGGGCGAGGGGAGATAATTCTTTCGCGGGGTATGAACTTATGCCCCCGTCAAATCAATGCACTTATTGAAGCGGGTTGACGATCAGCGACGTTCCGGGGCCCAAATGCGTCATCCGGGCCGAATAAGCTCGGCCCATTGAAGCGTTCTAGCCCGGCCATCATTGACAGCCGGGCTGATCTTTTTTACCGACGGTCTTGATCGCTCAGACCCGGCTCGCGGCGGCCATCAGTTGGCGTTGGAAACGGTCACGAGTGTTTGCAAGTCCCGGATCCGTTGCGGATCCAAGCGGCAGGGCAACAGTTGCGTCGCGTTGTCTGCGGCGGAGGCCATTCCGTGGCGGACCGCTTCCAGAACTTCGGATCCCGCATCGAGTGCTGCGGCGACCCCCGCCGCCAGTGAGTCTCCACTGCCGATGGGATTCACGACATTGATCAACGGTGGCTGCAGTTTCCACACCTGGCTGGCAGAACTGACCCAGACGGCGTGCGGACCGTCTGTAATCACGACCCACCGCGCGCCGCGGGCATTCAGATCGAGCATCGCCGCTTGTAAAGTTTCATCGCGACTGAGATCGCTACCGAGTGTCTTGGACAACTCGGCCCGATTGGGTTTAACGAGGAACGGCCGCGAGGGGAGCGTTTCCAGCAACTCGGCACCGCGAATATCGAGGACGACTCGGCCAGGCGTGCGGGCGACGAGATCGCGGTAATAAGTCGCGGGAGTGCCCGCGGGCAGCGAGCCACTCAGCACGACAACTTCGGCCGCCGCCGCTTCCTCGAGGTAGGCGTGTTGGAACTCGGCCAGTTCCGTCGTCGAGAATTCGCCGGAGTTCTCCACCAATTCGGTTGTCACATGTCCGCCCGTGTCGAGAATGGTCGTGCAGACACGCGTGGTGCGCGACGTCTTGATCCAGCGGCAGGGAACTCCCAACTGCTGCAGATCGGCTTCCATCGCAGTCAGTGACCATCCCCCTCCGGCAGACAGGGTTCGTGACGCAGCCCCGAGGTGATGCAGGGCCACTCCGACATTCAGCACCTTGCCCGACGCACACCAATGGGCGCCCGTGGCGCGGTTCACTTCACCCATGTGGACGTGTTCAAACACCAGAATCTGCTGCCATGCAGGAGTCAGACCGGCTGCAAGAATCATATGGGGACCTATCACTTCTCGATGAAAACGTAACGGACTCGCACGGATCCAATTCGCCATACTATCCAGTGAAGGCATTTGCTGAAGGCTACTATTTGCCGCGGCGGCACAAATTCTGCACGAATGGTATTGGGAATTGGAGTAATCTGTCCTTGGGAGATTCGAAGATGCGTGCCTTGAGTAGGATTTGCATCGGATTATTACTGGTCACCTGCGGGTCTTCGCCGATCCACGCCCAACCCGTCCAAGGTGTCTTGTTCGACTTGAATATGACAATCGCCGTCCAAACGGCCACCGTGGCGGGCGATGTGCCTCCGCCGATTGCCTCGCCCAAGGTGCGCGATCTGGTGTTTCAGATCCTGGATGACCGCATTCCGGTCGCCAAGCGACAGGATTTGATTCGACGCAATCCTGAGCTCGCGGGCGACCTGATCGGTGGGTTGACCGACGAACTGACTCCGGGGACGGCAGAAGAGTACCGGCGAATTCCCTGGATCTGGCGGATTGCCCTCGGTGCGGGGACCGGCAAGGACCCGGTCATCATGCGTGCCGTTCTGGAAGAAGCGCTCCCTGAGCCCAA
The DNA here is from genome assembly GCA_945861445.1 of Planctomicrobium piriforme. GTDB lineage: Bacteria > Planctomycetota > Planctomycetia > Planctomycetales > Planctomycetaceae > JAKFVC01. Next base: position 7,802 of record CAMAVF010000140.1, read on the forward strand.
TCAACCGCTGCACGCGTGGCGCGCCGCGGTGGTCGGCGGCGGCATCATTCACGGCCTCAGTCAGCAGGACCTGTGGCCGCTCGAACGGATGCAGGAACTCCTGCTCGATCAAAAGGCTCTGGAGTTGCGCTGGCAGATGGCCGTCGCGGAGGCTGCCAAGGTCATCGAAGATGAAAAGGAACCGATTGGAGCACGGCACGATGCCATGCGCATGCTGGGGTTGGGCCCATGGCATCGTTATGGTCCACAGCTTGCTCGGTATCTGCAAATGGGCGTCCATCCAGATCTGCAAATGGGGGCGATTGGAGCTGTGGCTGACATGGATCACGCGGGCGCGGTGGCAGCGTTGATGAAGGGATTGCCGCATTTCTCGGAGAAGAATCGCCAGTTGGCAATCCACGGACTACTCCGCGGTGAGGTGCGGCAAAAGACTCTTATTGAGGGACTCGAGCAGGGCAGCGTACGGCCAGCGTGGCTCACATTGGAACAACGCGAAAAGCTGATGCAGGTGGCTGACTCGTCCTGGCGAGATCGCGCGGCAATTGCCCTTAAGAAGTAGGACTCGGCAGGCACAGCGCTTCCTCGCGGGCCAACTGCCAGTCGTTTTCGACCATCATCTGGACGAGGGTCTGAAAATCAACCTTGGGAGACCAGCCGAGGACCTGCCGAGCCAGTTCCGCATTGCCGCATAACAAGCCGACTTCCGCCGGACGAAAATAGCCCGGATCAATCTCGACAGATTCGCGCCAGTCGAGGTCCAGGTAGCCGAACGCCGCGTCCAGGAAGTCGCGGACGGAATGTGTCTGACCAGTGGCGATGACCAGATCTCGGGGAGTTTCCTGCTGCAACATCAGCCACATGCATTCCACGTAATCGCCCGCAAATCCCCAGTCGCGACGCGAGTCTAGCTGCCCCAGGAATAGCTTCTTCTGCAACCCGGCCTTAATGCGACCGGCCGCCCGCGTAATCTTTCGCGTGACATACAACTCACCGCGTCGCGGCGATTCGTGGTTGTAGAGAATTCCGTTGCACGCAAATAGCCCATAGGCTTCGCGGTAATTGACCGTTTGCCAGTACGCAAACACCTTGGCACAGGCATAGGGCGACCGCGGATGAAACGGAGTCGTCTCCGTTTGCGGAGTCTCTGGCGGCAGGCCGAAGATTTCGCTCGATGATGCCTGATAAAGACGGACCGCGCGGCCGGTCCGGCGCTGATAGCTGCGAATGGCTTCGAGGACGCGGAGTGTCCCCATGACAATCGCATTGGCCGTCTGCACGGGAATTTCAAACGACAGCCGCACATCACTCTGGGCCGCGAGATGATAGATTTCCTGCGGCGCAATCCGTTCCAGCAAGGCGGTCAGATTTCCGCCATCGGTCAGATCGACCGGATGAAGGATGACTTCCGATGGACTCGCAGACTTGGCGTGCGGCTGGGGTTCAGTGGAACGGCTGGTGGAACTGATCGTCCCGTGAACTTCGTAGCCTCGCGCGATCAGGAACTCGGACAGATAGCTGCCATCCTGTCCGCTGATCCCGGTAATCAAGGCCACCCGCATCGATGTTCTCCTGCCGTGGGATAGGCTTCGTCAGAGATTTTCTTGGTGAGCCCAGTCCCGTCAGGGCTGGGGTGGGGTAGCGACTTTGATTGCCGATCGATGTCACTCGATGCTGGTTCTGCAACGAGCGTCTCTACTCTACCCCCGGCCTCACGGCACGGGGCTCGCCTGATCTTTCGGGTAAAATCACGCGTCTTGGTGATGAGTTCCTTGGAAGCCGCACTGCCTACCGGGAATCGAAAGACCACGCGGTTCGGCAGGAGCCTCACCCTCCCATCAACCTGGTACTTCTGCACATGAACGCCTTTGAAGACCTCTCCCACGGAATGCACTACGGCACCGGTTGATGCACGAGCCCCAGCGTCTTGTAGATGTCCTTTAACTCAGCGAGTTCTTTCCTGGCTCGATCACTGGGGGCCGGGAAGGTGACCATCCGCGGGGCGGTCAGTGTCACCAGCTGTTTGATGTCGAACGATTCCAGGAGACCGAAGCAAAACAGCTCGGGCGTTACGTCGACGGTCTGGTTTTGTTCGATGATCTCTTTCAGGCTACCGAATGATTTGTGCAGGCGCAGTTCGGCAATGGATTGCGTCTGCACGGCGGCCGCGCACAAGGCCATCAGACTGGTCCGTGGTCCCAGCGCTTCGATTGTAACTTTCAGACCGTCGTGAGAGGCAACTAGCCAGTCGGCGACAGCCGCCAGTTGTGCGGCTTGAATACCGAGCGGACGATCTCCGACGGTGGAAACGAGCAATGCGTAAAGAAAGTCGCGTTTGCCGAGGGCGGCATCACCAAAATAGAACGGATCAACGGCGACCACGCGTTGCCCGGCCTTGAGCAATACTTGGACCTCGGCCTGCAGGGCCATGCGCCCCGCGTCGCCAATCAGCAGGGTCGTACCGACCGGTTTGGCAGGAACAAACTCGATCGCCGACAACGTCCAGTGGTCTTCCAACTGCAGCTTCCACACAATACACGTTGTCTCGTCCTTCGTCTCTTTCGAGATCATTTCCGACTTGGTGATCTTCAGCGGATGATATCGCAAAACACTCTTGAGTTTTTGGCGGCGTGCCGTTTGCCATTCCGTAATGGCCGTGTCGGTCGCGGGGAGTGCTGCCTCGCGCGGCAGATCGCGCATGGCATCGACGGCTAGGCTGTGCAGAGTTGCGTTGTTCTCAGGGAGCGGCACGTTCAGCTCCCCCTTCGATTTGACCTCTTTTTCCGAGGGAATTTCTTGTGCGTCAAACGTCGTGCCGGCAAAGAAATGTTGACCCAGCAGGCGATAGTGTGCTTCGCGGTTGTCCAATCCAAAGTTGTGGTCTCCTGGCACTTCATTGACGTGAGTCCGCAGGTTGGCTTCACGGCCATAGAGCTTGAAAATCGGTTCGGCGGCGGCGAGCAGCGGTGGCAGCGAACTGGCCGCGACGAAGCAGCAATTGTCTTTGGAGTTGTAAGTCAGCAAGGTTGGACGTGGGGCGAGCAACGCCGTCAGATGGGTATAGTCGGCGGTCAGTCCCATGTCGGCGGGCTGCTGCTCCGAATCCCCCAGGTCGGCAGTCACTCCGAGACGCGTCAGCAAGCTCGAGTATCCGGCCACGGGATTCGACAGAGTGACGCGGGTGTCGAGCGAGCTGATAAAAATCGTCTGCCAGCCACCGCCTGACAATCCAGACACGGCGACGCGTTTCGGGTCGGCATGGGGTTGAGCCAGCAGCACATCCAGACCGCGCTTCATCGACAGGTAGAATGGCGCCAGGCCACTCGTCCCGCACAGGTCGAGCTGATTCATCCGGTAATGGGCATAATCGGGGGCAGAGAACTGGCCCATATACAGCCATTCGGGATTGAGGACGATCATCCCTCGCTTGGCCTGATTGATGCATCGCAACTGCTTGTAGTCGGCCGCCTTGCCGTTGCGATCGTGGCCATTGACGTTCAACGCCACCGGCATGCTGTCGGACATCTTCTCCGGCAAATACAACACGGCGGGAATCCACAATCCGGGCAGCGCCTCATACCGCAGCTTGCGAATCTTGTAACCCGGACCCCCTTCAAGCTCATCGAGGTATTCCACACCCAGCTTGGCGTCACGCCACGCCGCCGCCTGACCACGGTAAACGGTATTGGCCAGCGTGTCGGCTCGCAGTTTCTGGGCATAGGTTTCCCATTCGGCGAGTGTCGCAAAGACTGGCAGCCTGGGAACGCGATCCGCACAATAGCGTTGCGTTTCCTGCAGTGTGGTTTCGGTTGTCAGCGCGGTCTTTTCCAGGCAGGTTTTGATCGTCTCCGGTGGGACTTCTGCTCCGGCAGGGGAAATTCCAATTCCGGCCACCACGCAAAACACGAGTAAGGCTTGAATGATGGGACTCATGGGACTTATAGGACTCATGGGAGTAGTTCCTTCGAGGACCCGATCGTGCGTATTCTTATGTAGTTGAACCAAGCGCGGCAATTTCATGCTGGATGATTAATCCTACCGCGAGAAGATTGCAACGCATCAACGGTCTTTTTGCTGTGTTCTTCGTGTCTCCGTCGCGGCGACTGGTTACAATCACCGACATTGCTGAGTTGCACTAAAAACTGCAGGAAATGCCATGACCTCGCCGGCTCACGATGCCAAGTCCCCTCGTTTTTCGGAAGAAATCGAAGTGGCGGGACATATTATCGACAGTTTGATCCTGCCGAAGATTCTCGACGAAATCATGATGCTCGGTGGTCGATACAAGATCGACGACATCCAGATCGGCCAGGAGCGTGACGACCCCAGCCGAGCCCGGTTACAGGTCATGGCCGATTCGACCGTACAGCTTCAGAAGATTCTCGCTTCGATCAGCCGTCACGGAGCGGTCCCGGTCGATGATCGTGACTGTGTGTTGGTGGCCGCCGATATGGACGGAGCTTTCCCCGAAGGCTTCTACTGCACCACGAACCAGGAGACCGAGGTCCGCCTGAACGGTGACTGGATCCAGGTGCAGATGCCCGAAATGGATTGTGGGTTGAAAGTTGATGTCGCGGCGAGAACGGCGATCACCGTACCGATGACGGACGTCAAACAAGGAGAAATGATCGTCATCGGACATCAAGGGGTCCGGGTCGAGCCGCAAGAGCCCGATCGAAAGGAGCACGATGCGTTTTCCTTTATGAACAGTACCGTCTCCAGTGAGAAGCCGAAGGGCGTGACGCTTCGTGAAATCGCTGCGGAAATGCGGAAGGCCAAGGCGGGCAACGGGCGCATTCTGATTGTGGCCGGCCCCGCCGTCGTACACACCGGCAGCCGCGATCATCTCAGCAAACTGATCCAGGCGGGTTACGTCAACGTGTTGTTCGCCGGGAACGCCCTGGCCACGCACGACATGGAACAATCGCTATTCGGGACCAGCCTGGGGGTTTCAATGGCCGAAGGACGGTCGACGGAAGGGGGCCACGAACACCATCTCCGCACCATTAATCGCATCCGCCGCTTGGGAGGGATTAAGCAGGCTGTCGAGGCCGGCGTCGTAAAGTCGGGGATCATGTATGAATGCGTGCAGCAGCAGGTTCCGTTCGTGCTCTGCGGCAGCATCCGCGACGACGGCCCCCTGCCCGACGTGATCACCGACGCCCTGGAATCTCAGCGCGTGATGCGGCAGCATGTGCCGGGCATTACGTTTTGCCTGATGGTGGCCACGACCTTACATTCCATCGCCGTCGGCAACCTGTTACCGGCACGTGTGAAGGTCGTGTGCGTCGATATCAATCCCGCCACCGTAACTAAGCTTGGAGACCGCGGCACATTTCAAACGGTGGGACTGGTGACCGATGTGGAACCGTTCTTCAGGGTGTTGGTACAGGAACTGGGATTGTTGTAGGAAGTACGAGATATTTCGATGCTGTCAGATGAGTCCATACGAAATTCTATCTCCCCTCGCCCCGGTACGCCGGGGAGAGGGGCTGGGGGTGAGGGGCTTTCCGAGCATCATCTTCACCGTGATGGCATATTAGCTCCATCTGCCTGGATCTGTCTCGTGTGGTTCGTTGTCACCCCAGTCGCAGCTCAGCAGACAACGGAAACGGCACCGCCGTTGGCTGCGGAGACCGAACTGCCCTACAACCAGCTTCCGATCCGCTATTCGGAATCCACGCCGCGCGATCCGGTCAGCCGATTAGCCCTGCGACTAGAACGTGAGGAAATCACTCTGAAAAGGTCCGGTCCTTCCGGGGTCTTGAAGGAACTGCTGCGTGAGCTGCAAGTGCCGGTCTCCTCGCAGTTGCTGGTCTTTTCCAAATCGTCCGCGCAAGCCAAACTCATCAAGCCGACAACGCCGCGAGCTGTCTATTTCAATGATGATGTCTACGTTGGCTGGGTGCCGGGCAGTTCGCTGATTGAAATCTCGGCCGCTGATCCTGATCTGGGGGGTACGTTCTACAGCCTGCAACAGCCCGCCGAGGGGGAGATCCAACTGCGGCGAGATGAATCGTGTCTGTTGTGCCATCTGACCCGTCATACCTTGCGAGTTCCCGGCCATCTGGTGCGATCGTTTTCCACAGACGCGTTGGGAAACATGCAAGCGGGCTGGTCGCGGGTCAATCATGAGACTTCCTTCGACAAGCGGTGGGCCGGGTGGTACGTGACCGGCCGGGCCGATGCACTGGGACATCTGGGGAACGTCTTCGGTGAAGCTTCCCCTGCGATCCGGACCCCGCCTCCAACCGGATCGCCGTTCGACATCAAACAGCGTTGTGACTTGAGTGGCTACTTGTCGGCCGAGAGCGACGTGTTGCCGCATCTGATCCTGGACCATCAAGTTCATGGACACAACTTGATCACGCGGTTGAACTACGAAGCTCGCCTGCAAAAGCCGCTGACAGCGCTCGAACCGCTGGTGCGATATCTGCTGTTTTTCGACGAGGTCCCCCTGCCGGCGGCGGTTGCTGGCAATGCCGACTATCGCCGCTGGTTCGAGCAACAGGGCCGCCGTGATCCTGAAGGTCGGTCGTTACGCGACTTCGATCTGCAGACCCGGCTATTCAAGTACCGGCTCAGTTATCTGGTGACAACACCCGCCTTCACCGCACTGCCTGCCGAGCCTCGTGGGGAGGTCTGGAAGCGAATCAAGAACCAATTGACAAGAACCGGTCAGACCGGGAAATCAATCCTGGGAATCGTCAGAGCTACGGTGCCGATGCTGCCAGAAGGTTGGTGAGGGCCAACTCACTCTTTCACTTGCTTCACCAATTTCTGCACGCTGGCTGCAATCCGGTCTTCGATATCTCCGGCCCAGCGATAAGCCGGACGGCCGTATTCGTACAGGTTTGAGCCCCCTTCGTACCCCCCCTCGTTCCAGACTCGGCGCGAGGGGATGTACGAGATCATGTCGTCCGCATAGCCGCAGACCCAGGTCCCGGGACCGAACTCATTCTTGAATCGCAGGGCATAGTCCACGACAGTCTCGGCACCCATGCCGATGACCAGCATTTCTTTGCCCAGTCGCCAGGCGTGGATGGGATACGGATAAGCCGATTCGAACTTGCCGCCGGCGTCCAGCTTCTTCAACAAGCGTGTGGCCCACCGTTGCTTGATCCCGTTGCCGTTCTTCTTGAGTTCTTCCAATTCTTCGCGCGGGACGACCGTCAAATACGCCAGATCGACGATTTCAAACGCCGTCTTTAAGCCACCCGAAATCGGTTTCAACGGCCGCTTGAGGGCTTCTTCCACGCCGACGGCCAGCATGTGACCGTACTTCTCGCACAGTTCCACCTTGCGACGCGGCAAGGGATTCTGGTCACCGCCGCAGGTGTTGACGAACATGGCCGTCGCACCGGGATGATTTTTTTCCAGCTCCAACTGGGCAAAGCCTGGATAGTCGCCGCACCAGGTGAGAAAACTCAGCGTGGTCGGATGACAGGCATAGCCGAACAGGATGGCTTCCAGCGCTCCGTCGGGTCGCGTGACCGTCAAGACGGGCACAGTATGGTCGACTGGTCCAACGAGCGGCGTCCCCTTCTCAAGCAAGGCCGCCACATCGGCCTCGCGATTATTGCGGCGGTTGACGGCAAACGTCGCCCGACCTTCTCCCATCTGCAAGTTCGCCGGGGCCAGCTTCTTCAGGGCCTCTCCGACCATTTCGACCGTCTTCACGACCATCTGAGCCGTGTATTCTTCGACCAGCTTTTCCTGATCTTCCTCGACCGGATAATAGTCGATCAGATCGTCACCCAGCCGCGGACCGCAGTGGTTGTGCGAGAAGGTAAACATGACGTGCTGACGTTCGAGACCGAACTTGGTCTTCAGTTGCGCGAACACCGGGTCGCTCATCAGTTTCGGAACGCCTTGAAAATCGCTGGTGATCAACACCGCACGATGTCCGGCGTTGTCCTCCAGGGCCAGGGCCTTCATCCACAGGTCGTGCAATTTGCCGTCGGGGGCACGCTTGGAACCGTAGCCGGCGAGCCAGACCGATTTCTCGGGAGTAATTACGGCCTTAGCGATTCCCGCCTTCCAGCCCGCGGCCTTTTCCTCTGCACCAGCAGGCAGACTGCCGAACACTGAGGCCAGTGCCAGGAAGGCGGCGGCGTCTGTGGTCTGTGTGAGAAACTGCCGTCGGGTTACTGTCTGAGTCATGGCTTGCTCCAGTTGAATATCTCAGTCTGTGGATGCAGAACGCGCGCGGTTCCGAAGGGACGTGATGCTTACTATAAGCACTGCGCAGCAAGCCGCAATGACACAGGGGATTTGCGTTAGGCCGTGAGCGAATTGGGGAAGTACGTTATCAGAAAATGCAGGTTGATTTGTGGTTCGAGTCGATGGGAGGGCGAGGGACCCAGAGGGTACCCCGCCGAGCCGCGGTTGTCCATTGGGCGTCGCCAGACCACGCGGTTCGGCAGGAGCCTCAACATCCCGTAATGTCGAAACTCCTTCACGGAGTAGGGAATTTGAGTCGAACAATCTACCTGTAGTTGATCCAACCGGCCTGTTCCAGAATCTGGAACAACCAGGGATGCGTCCAGGGGTTGTTCCACGGGAAACTCGCGGAGAAAACCGAGACCGCAAGGAACCCCAGGCAGATCCGGCGAAACCAGGGCCGGGTCAACGCGTTGTCGAGCACCGGAATCATCGCTGCCAGCCACAACGGCGTCAGCCAGAACATCCACCTCAGCCCGCTCGTCCGGCCGCCGTAGTTGTATTGAGCAGTCCGAGTCATAT
>CAMAVF010000141.1 GCA_945861445.1 Planctomicrobium piriforme
GCTCACCGCGTTGGAAACCGACCGGGACGGCAGGAACCACGAAAGAAGAAGCGTCGCGATGGCTGGCGTGATATGATGACCGAGCCGCGCGATACCTACCATCGGCGGCTTAATCGTGACGCGAATCCTTAACCTAGTGCCATTCCCCCAACGGGGTTACGTCACATAGCCCAGGGTTGCCCGCACCCGCGGGCTACCCTGGGTAGGTATCCCAAGAGGTTGTGTACCCTGAAAGGGTTCCGTCATAATACGCAACCCTTTCAGGGTAGATTCCAATATTGATGGAGACCCAGGGTAGCCCGCTGAAGCGGGCTACCCTGGGCTATGAGGCGTATCCCCTTCGGGGAATTTGATCAATGACCTCGATTGCTATGCGTAACGGAAGCCGGACGAACACTTTCATTCGGTATGGTCCCTTATTCATCACGCCACGCCCGACCCCTATAGTCCCCGAATGTCGTTGATCGCGCAAAGTGACCGACATAATTTGCCGCCTGCATTTTGATCCAGGCCAAGGTAACATCGTATACTGGCGTCAAATCGAAGTTGCGATGATGACTCGTAAATTGAGCGAATCGATTGGATTCATGAGAAATCACTTAGCAATTGTGGTGGCCCTGTTTCTATTCGTCGGCATCCGGTCAACGGCGGTTGCCGAAACCTGGACGACTCCCGATGGATTTCTCTCTGTTGAGGTACCAGACTCGAAACATTTTCAGGCGTTGCCATCCCCGCTCCCGCCAATTCTCATGGGGTGGATCTCGCAAGACGAAACGCTCCGGTTGGCGGTGCTGTCGATTCCCATTCTCCACAACGCCAGCTCCAGCGCGAAATTGATTCAGTCGGAGACCGAAGCCGGTCTCTCCAGGGAACTCGGTGTCCCGGTCTCCCGTTTGCCGACTAGAACGGTTGCCGGGTACGAGGTCTGGAGCATGACTGCCAAATCTGCAGTGGGTGAAGTCAGGCAGGCGATCATCCGCGGTCGAGGAACCGCCTATAAGTTGATGGCCTTCGGAACTGACGCCAGTCCTGACAACAGCGAGATCACCAGATTTATGGATTCGCTAGTGATTCATCAACCCGCAGAGCCCTCCAACGCCGAGCCAGTTCGGGGTGAGATGAGTAATGACGATGTCAACAAATGGTCCGGTCAAATTGGCCTTTACGGAATAATACTTCTCGTCGCGATCGGAATCTATCAGGCGAATCAACCCAAAAAGCCAAAATCAAAATAGGCTGCCTTGCCGGTCGATTGTCAGAATCCCGCTGGCTGCCCTGGCTGCCTGAATTGACGAATGTGGTCGGGCGGCGCCCTATTCGGCACTTGAATTCCCGGTCTGGCCCGTCGTACAGCCGCCGCACTAACGAAAACTGTCAGCGCGATGCACACCATCGCAAATCCGACAACCATCATTCCCACGGTGATGCTGCCCGTTCCAGTCCAGACGTACTCGCGAGAAACTTTGAGACCAAACCCGAAGCATGCCTTCACGCCGAGGAAGCAGGTCATGACCAAAAAACCGCCCCACATGAAGATCATGAAGCCGCCGCCGCCGGCGCCGCCGCCGAACTCCGCGACTAAGCCGGCTCCTGCGAACGCCATTGACCACAGCATGAGAAGGACACCGAGGATACCGACGAAGATCCCGGCAATCCGCACGACGACTGCTGGCGCATCTTTCGCGGCCTCCCAGGCGATGCCCTTGGCCATCGCTACCGCCTTGGAGTTCTTCTTTTTCTTCTTACGAACGGGCAGCTTCAGCTCCCCGTCGTCCCATTCATCTTCCTCGTCGTCGACATCATCCAACTCATCGAGCTGTTCCTCGGGGACTTTGACGACCTCGGAGCATTCCTTACATTTGAATTTCTTGCCCGCCGCGTCATCCTTGAGCTGATATTTCTTACCGCACGTGCAACGTACCGTGATCGACATATTTCTTCTGGCCCCAGAACGATGATGACGATCCATTCCGTCCAAACCGGTTCCTAGACCAGAACCGATAGCAGTTTTTCAGATGTGAACAGGTACAGATTTCAACGGGAAAACAAGTGAGTGTCAATCGTCAGCAGACGATTCACTTTGCGACACTGCAAATCCTTAAAATCTGACGACCGATTCAGTGACTTTCAGCAGGGCGACTGACGCCGGTGTTGGAATAAAGACACAGGGGCGAAGTTTGGAATTTGACTCGATTCGTTATTTTGCAAGAACTCGCCAAGAAACGGTGTCTTTGGATTGCGGTTCGCTGGATTAACGAGTCAAATAGACTAGCAGTCATTTATAATCTGTCGCTTATGCGTACTCTGGCGAAGCTATCCCCACGTTATCGTCATAATCGGTTTTGTCTTTCTTACGGAAGTTTTCGAGAGGAAATTCGACATGCAGCAATCGTCAAGGCAACGTCTTCGGACGCAAGGATTTACGTTAATTGAACTGCTGGTGGTCATCGCCATCATTGCCGTGTTGATTGCCCTGTTGTTGCCCGCAGTGCAACAGGCACGCGAAGCGGCTCGGCGATCCCAATGCAAGAATAATCTGAAGCAGATTGGTTTGGGATTGCACAATTATCTGGATGCACTCAATACATTCCCGTACGGCGGGAGCGGAGATTCAACAAACTACGCTTGGGGTGCAGGGGGCAGTACCGGGCACGGAATCTTCAACTGGCGTGGTCACATCCTGCCGTATATGGATCAGGCACCGCTGTATAATGCAATGATTGCTGGAATGGGTGTTAATTCCGTGTTTCAAACAGGAACCACGAATGGGGGCTATCAGACCGCTGCTGCCGCCTTGGCGGCCGTGAAACTAACCATCCCAGTCTATCAGTGTCCGAGCGATCCCGGAGCCGGTCGCTCTGACGCAGTCGGCGGTCCCTGGGGTGGAACTACTGTTGCGTATCTCGGAACACCGGCGAGCTATTTCGGCAGTGCTGGACCATCATCCTTGTATACTCAAACGACGTTGTGCGGCAGCACCTCGGGTTGCACCGTGTATGGCGGGACTGATTATAATGGCTGCGGCGGCGCGGCCACTCCAGGAATGTTTGCCCTGCGAGCGACCAGGTTCTCGACGCGCGACGTCACCGACGGCACTTCGAACACGTTGTTTGCCGGGGAAGAAAAAATCCTGAATACGGCGGGCGCCATGTGGGGCATCCGTCACTGGATGGACCCGTATGCTGTCACGTCGACGGCTCGCGGCGTCAACCGCACCGATCCCACTCAGGGCTACTACGGTCAGGGGTTCGGCAGCGCCCATACCGGTGGTGCGCACTTCTTGATGGTTGATGGAGCCGTTCGTTTCATTAGCGACAACGTAAACATCATTACGTTCTGCGCCGTCGGCACGAAGGGTGCCGGTGAGGTCTTCGGCGAATACTAATTGATGCGGGCAAAGCAAACTGGCACCGGCATCCTGGCGTCATTCGCGCCAGGGTGCCTTTTTGTTATGTCGTTATGGATCATGGCTATCGCCATTTACGGGAGATGATTAGGGATGAGCAAGTTTTCGATCGGCGCGGTGGTGTGCGGCTTGTGCCTGTGCGTCGTGACGGCAGGTTGTGGGGACGGTGGGACAAGCGATGGTCCGAAGCGGTATCCCGTCCGGGGAACCATCGCCTGGAATGGCAAGCCGGTGGTTTCGGGGAATATCTCGTTCGGTGCGAAGGACGCTGTCAAAGGAACGTCTGAATCGGCCGTCATCGGTAAGGACGGATCCTACCAGGTGGAGCGAGGACTGGCGGAGGGGGACTACACTGTGATCATTCAGTCGTACAAGCGTCCGATCGCCGAAATTCCGCCGCCGGAACTCGTGAAGCTGGGTGACAGCAACTTGGCCGTCCCCAAGAAATACACTGACGTCAAGACAACCGATCTCAAGCTGGCGGTCAAGCGTGAATCGACCACGGCGAACTTCGAGCTCAAGGATTGAAGCCGATTCAAGCCCGAGAAATGCTCGCTGCGTGGACGTGACGGACACGCACGAGAATATCCCGGGGGCGGATTTCCACTCGTTAACGACTACTTTGCGCGGCCCATACGGTGCCCGGTCTGTGGATCGATGTTCAGATTCAAATCTTCTCCCTCGTGGGTGTAGAAGAGGAATCCGAACATCATTTCCTGGACCGTTTGCGGGCCCGTTTTTACGACTGCCGTGGAATCCGGATTGAAGGGGTTGAACCGCGAGTTATCGAAGTGTGCGGTGACTTCGATTTTGGTCCCTTCGGGAAATTGCTTCGCCCCCGGTTTCCAGCGATAGGCGTGCTGCCAGTCGTAGTGATAGTTGGGAATCGACAGCAGCGTTTCCTGTTTGCCATCTGGGTAGAGGGCCCGGAAGGTCATGTCTTTGCCGCGCAGGTGCATGTGGGCAAACATGCCGATGCCCGTGGCATTGGCCGGCAAGGTCCTGGCGGCGACCACCGGAAAGGCGGCCGCGCCGGGTGGGATCTCGAACCGCGACTTCGAAATTTGGGCGTGGTGCAACTCCTGCCGCACAACGCCGCGCGGGAAGCGAAACCCGACCGACATCAGGTTCTTTTCAGGCTTGCCCGTGGTCGTGTAGTGGATCTGCAGTCCGACCACCGAATTCTTCGGAATCTTTAAGGCCACCCCCTCGTCGAGGATCATCGCAGAGCCCCCGGGGACTCGACCGGTGATGAAGTTCTGTTCGTTGAATGGCTCGCCCAACGTCATGAAAGCCATGTTGCAGTGATGGACGGTCGCCGGGTTCGACGGGAAGATTTCCGCGGCCGAGATCCATGTGTCCTGCGTGAAAACATACGGCAGCAGGAGATACCGATAGTCCACAAACCCGTCAGCCGGCAGCTTGTGCGGGAAGACGGCGGTCGTGACGAGATCGGGCTCGCCGATTTCCCACTTTCCGTCTGCGAATTCCCTCGGCGGCGGGGCCTGAGCCGCGTCGCCGGCCGTGCGGCCGGTTGTGGTCCACGCAACAATCTGATCCCGTTCCGTGGCAGTTAACCCCCGTTCATTAAAAAAATGTTGTCGGCGGCTGCCGTACCAGGGGGGCATGCGCCGGTCCGCAACGACTTCGGCAATCATCTCGGAATGCGAAGTCACGTCTTCCAATGTCAGCAATGCAAACGGGCCTCCGCCATTGGGCCGGTGACACTCGACGCAGTGCCGCTGCATGAGAGGTGCGATGTGTGCGTAGTAGGTGACGGGGGATTCCAGCTTCGGCGGCACGGGCAACGTGATTCGGCAGCCATCGACAGCGGTCTCCGGCCGCGTGATGTCCGTCCCGTTCAGGACCTCGCGCAGAGCTTGCACCAGGTCGTCCGCGGTCACGTCCGTGCGTGAACCACCGAGGCGGTGTTGATCGTCGATGCGTCCGCGGTAGCGCAGGCGTTGCCGCTGGTCGAGAATGACTGCTTCCGGAGTCCGTTCGACTCCCAGCGCTCGCGCACACCCGCCATCGATATCCTGGACCACGGGAAACTCGACGCCAAAGTCGATCGCCTGTTGTGCGATCTCGGAGATTTCATCACCCGCACTGGCATTGATACAGAGCAACTGGACCTGCTGGGAAGCAAACTCGTCATTGAGCCGTTTCAGTTTCGGCCAATACTTTTGAACCAGCGGGCAGGTCGTGTTGACGAACACGATGACCGTCGCTCGATGCTCGCCCAAATCCGCCAGCGTGCGAGGCAAATAGCGAATGTCCTTGAAGCGGAGCGACTTAATTTCCGTGCCGATGGGGGGGCGTGCAGCGTCGTCGGCCCAGGCGATACATGGTTCGCTGGAAGTCGTCAGTACGATCAGGAGCAGAAGGAATCGCCAATCGAGCATCATAGACTCACTGGGTGTCGTCGGTGGAACCACGTGCCGCTCGGGTTTGAGACGTGGGAATACACAGTTCACAGCATATCATACTACCCGGGATCGGGTTCAGTTTCAGGAAGACGGAGATGCCGTAATTTGTAGCGGAATCTCGTAAGAGTTCCGCCGATTGCCGACCGACTTTGTAAGTCCCTGAGCATCGCAGCCGCTGGGACACAGGCCAGAATTCTCACGAATTCTGCTACATCAAAATCCTTCGCTGCGAACGCTTTTTTTGTGAGAAGCGTCAGCATCGTGACAATTCTGTTATAGTTGTCTTGTGGCGTTTTCAGGTGGGCTATCAGGCCGTATTGTCATGGTTGGGCGAGAGCGGTTTAACAAGGGGTGCGGTCTAGCAGTCTATGCTCCGCCTCCGCCGATGAGTTATCTCCCCTCGCCCCAGTAATCTGGGGAGAGGGGCCGGGGGTGAGGGGAACGATCAACCAGTGACTCGAAGTCCTAGATTTGCAAGGCAATGGCCTTTTGGGTGAGGCGATCTCAATGACGCTCGCAACGCCCCTCACCCCCAGCCCCTCTCCCCGGCGTACCGGGGCGAGGGGAGATAGAACTCGTTTTTGCACGTTTATCGCAATCGTCAGGTTCAATCGCTTTAGTCTGGCGGGCCGGAAGTGGCGCGGGCGAATTCGTCCGCACTGGTGCAGTCTTCAAGGATCGTGGCCGAACTCGTTGCGACGAAGTTGGGCGTCAACAAAGGGGGGCACGTCAATGCCACGGTGTCACCTGTTTGAATGGGAAGATCAGGCCTGGCTGCCAGTGGTCTTTCGCAATTTTATCACCGATCACCTGCGATACTTCCTGACCCGGAAGGTGCGGGAACCGGTGAATCGAGCGATCGCCCAGCGTCTGAAGTCGCTGCTGATACGAACTGACAGCAATCAAATCATTGATTTATGTGCCGGGGCGGGCGGTCCCCTGTTGGCTGTCCACCGGATCCTCGCCGAGGACGCGTGCGAACCGGTCGAGGTTTTGCTGACTGATCTCTACCCCAATGTCGAGGCCTTCCAGAAGCATGTTCGCGAAGGGGGCGGCGCGATCAACGCCCGCTACGAACCGATCAGTGCGTTCGATGTTCCATTCGGTCTGCAGGGGCTGCGAACCCTGTTCACGGCATTGCACCATTTCCAGCCCGAGGGAGCCCGGCAGTTGCTCGCCGACGCCGCACACAAGCGCCAGCCGATTGCGGTTTTCGAACTGCTGGAGCGAACGCCCCGGATGTTCGTGCTGACCGGCCTGTTCTCCCTCTGGCAGTCATTTATCATGACTCCGTTCGTCGGCCGGCTGACATTGCAGCGCTTCTTCTTGACCTACGTGTTCCCGCTCGCCCCGGCCATCTTCTTCTGGGACGGCGTCGTCTCGGTCCTCAGAACGTACACTCCACAAGAGTTGCGCGAGCTGACCGACAGCATCGGTGTCGAAGATTATGCATGGGAAGTCGGACGGTTTGATGCCCCGGGCCCCGGCGGCATCGTCCTGTTGCCGACGATTTTTTTGCTCGGCTGGCCCACCGTCCCTGTCGAGCCAGACCTGCTGGCCACAGTGCCGCACGAATTGGCCACGTCGTGAAGGACCTGGCGGAATAGTATGGACGCGATCTCGCAAGGTATCCGGGCCGCACTGCAGGGCCTGCTGGTCAACGCCTTCCTGACGGGTGTCAAACTGGTCGCGGGGATCGTCGGAAACTCCTATGCCCTGATCGCCGACGCGGTGGAATCGGGCCTGGATATCTTTTCGTCCTTGATTGTCTGGCGCGGCTTGCGAGTGACCGCGCGGCCCGCTGATCAGACTCATCCCTACGGATATGGCAAGGCCGAAGCCCTGTCCGCCGCGATCGTGTCGCTGATGCTGTTGGGCGCGGCGATCGGGATTGCCATCGCCGCCGTTCAGGAAATCGTAACCCCGCACCACGCTCCCGCCCCGTTTACGCTGGCCGTCTTGCTGGGTGTCGTCATCGTCAAGGAAGTGCTGTTTCGCCGAGTATTCTCCGTGGGGACGAACACCGGCAGCCGGGTCGTGCAGGCGGACGCCTGGCACCACCGGAGTGATGCGATTACCTCGGCGGCAGCGTTCACGGGGATCACTGTCGCGTTGTGGGGCGGGCCCGGTTGGGAGCCGGCCGACGATTGGGCCGCGTTGGTGGCCGCAGCGATCATTGCCTTCAATGGCAGCCGCCTGCTGCGCCCCGCCGTCAGTGAATTGATGGATAAAATGCCCGACCAGGCCGTCGTCGATCGCATCGCCACGGCAGCCCGGTCGGTCTCAGGCGTCATGGCGATCGAGAAACTGCGCGTGCGAACATTCGGCACCGGCTATTTCGTGGATGTTCACGTCCAGGCCGATCCACAGATGCCGCTGCGGGAAGCCCACATCCTGAGCGGCCGGGTCAAATCGAGCATCCGCGAAGCCGTCCCGGCAGTGTTCGACACCTCGATTCATATGGAACCGTTCGAATCGGGAAGTCGGTGCGCAGAAATAGTTAGGTAGTAGCCGCACTCGCCAGAGTGCGGGCGATCAACAGAACTGCTCGCGTTCTGGCGAACGCGGCTACTCAGGTTCGTTTGAGCTCCTACTTAGTCTTAGTCCGCTTGAGTGATTCATCCCGCTGCCCGCTGTCCACCATCCGGCCACTGTCTATACCATTTGTATAGAGCGACATCTCCCGCAGGTGCGTTCGCTGTTAAGTTTCCCGCGAGTCGATTACGATTTCTGGTTGTTGGGCATCCGGCTGCCGAGCATCGATTTCACCCAGATTTGCCGCATCACTGTTATACCGCCAGGAGAGACGTATGAGCTCACAAACGTCGCGTCGCGAGTTCCTTCAAAACACATCGGCCATCGGAGCTGCGCTGTTCGTCGGCGGGTCGGTCGACCTGCGCGGTCAGGAACGCTCGGCCAACGAGCAACTGAACGTCGTCTGCTTCGGCGTCGGGGGCAAGGGTGCCAGCGATTCGGCGAATGCCGCCACGTTCGGCAAGGTCATTGCCATTTGCGATGTCGATCGCAACACGCTGGATAGCAAGTCGAAGTCCAAAGGCTTCGAGAACGCCGAGAAATTCACCGACTACCGCGAACTGCTGGCCAAGTTCGGTAAGAAGATCGACATCGCCACGATCAGCACCCCCGACCACATGCATGGGCCGATCACCCTGGCCGCCATGCGTCTGGGAGCCAGTTGTTACACACAGAAGCCCCTCACGCGGACGATCTATGAAGCCCGGTTGCTGGCCAAGGTCGCCAAGGAAACCGGCGTCTGCACCCAGATGGGCAACCAGGGAACCGCTCTGGATTCGTCGCGCGAAGCGATCGCCCAGATCCAGTCAGGTGTCCTGGGGACATTGAAGGAAGTCTTCGCCTGGTCGAACCGCCCCGTGTGGGCGCAAGGCCCCGGCCGCCGCATGACGATCGAGAAGTTCACCCAACAGGCGAAGAAGGACGATCCGGAAAACGCCAGCAAGCTGATCGAAACGAAACAGGCGGAAATCGCGAAGGCGCTGGAGCGAATCGACTGGAAGAGCTGGCTGGGCGTCGCCCCGCCGCGAGAATACTGGCCCGGCCTCTATCACACGTTCCAGCATCGCGGCTGGTGGGACTTCGGCACCGGTGCGTTGGGCGATATGGCCTGCCATCAGTTGACCGTGCCGTTCGCGTCGTGCGGATTGCGCGATCCGATCTCTGTCGTCGCCAAGTCCACCGGACACGACTTCGACAGCTTCCCGGCGAGTTCCGTCATCAAGTTCGAATACGCCGAGACCAAGGAACGTCCCGCGATCCCCTTCTGGTGGTATGACCGCAAGGGGAACAAGCCGCCGATGGAAGTCTTCGCGAAGCACGGCATCACGAATGTCTCGGACAGCGGCGTGATGGTGGTCGGTGAAAAGGGAGCCTTCTACAGCACTGACGACTACTGCGGCAAGTACGAATTGAAGGGAGTCGACAAGGTCAAGGTCGACTACGAAAAGGCCGAGGACAAGGGGAACAACGACCTGAGCAACATGTACGAGTTGTTCCGTGCCAAGCGCGCGAACGATCCGAAGATTGCCAAGTCGAACTTCATCGACCGGGCCGGCCCGCTGACCGAAACCATTCTGTTGGGCAACCTGGCCGTCTGGGCAGCCGCCACGGGCGGTGCCGAGGGTGCGCTGGGCGAATGGGGCGAGAAGGTCGAATGGGACGCCAAGAATCTGAAGGTCACCAACCTCGACAAACTGAAGACCCCCAAGGTGGCTGACTTGATCAAGCCGGTTTATGCCGAAGGTCATCTGTTGGATTAGTCCGAAATGGTGACGTGGGATGTATCCCGGAGGGATTACAGAGATTAGCCGGTGGTTGAGCGCAGCGACACCACCGGTTTGTGACGTCAAGTGTCGTCCGACCCTGGAGGGGTCGCACTGATTCGCTCTGCGACCCCTCCAGGGTCGAGGTTTTTGGTTAACGTGTTCCGGTGGTGTCGCTGCGCTCAACCACCGGCTAATTTCTGCGACCCCTCCGGGGTCAAGAACTTGTCGATAACGACATTCGACTAACGACGACGCAAAGTTCGGTTGGGCGCACGCAGTTCGCGTGCGCCCAATCTTTTCGATATAAGAGGCGAGAATCATGGTGAATTCGCATTGGTCGCGAGGTCTTGTCGCCAGCTTGGTCCTCAGCGTGTGCTTGCTGGCAAGTTGCACCAAACCTCAAGGTGACGGCGGCGCGGCTGGTAGCGCGGCGCCAACCGCCAGCATGCCAGTACCCGCGGCCCCGTCTCAACCCGCCGCGAAATCTTCCGCCACAGCCAATGCCGACGACGTCAAGACCGCCCGTGTACGCATTGCAGCACTCGGGCCGCGGGCCACCTGCGCGCCCAAAGAGGGGGACCTGCTCACTGAGGTCGTCATTCAAGATGGTTCCAATCTGAAAGCGGAAGACATCGCACTGTTCGGCAAGTTGAGCGATCTCAAGAAACTGCAGATCTTCAACTGCCGGACGCTGAGCGATGAGACGGCGGCCACCTTGAGCGGTCTGCAGGGACTCACCAGCCTGGCACTGACGAATTCGGGGATCAAAGATGTGACCGCCGAGATGATCGTCAAATCGTTTCCCGACCTCACGGACCTCGATTTGTCGTCCAACACGAACATGACCAATGGCGTGGTGAAGATCATTAGTGAACTGGGAAAGCTGCAGCGTTTGACGTTGCTTCAAAACCGCGTGAATGACATTGGTGCCCAGCGGTTTTCGAAATTGCAGGAACTCCGGTCACTCGATCTGCGCGGCAACATGGAAGCGGGGGACATGGCACTGGAAGTCGTCAGCGGCCTGCCGAAGCTGTCGGCCTTCAAGCACCGCAGTACGGCCGTGACCGATATGGGGATGGAATACCTCGGTCGCAACCAGGCCCTGGAGTCGTTGCTGATGCAGGATTTTGGAGTCACCGACCAGTCCGGTCCGCACCTCGCCAAGCTGACGAAGCTCTCTCAACTGGAAGTCTTCCGCTGCCAGGGATTCGGCACGGAGGGGGTACTGGCCCTGAAGGGAGTGGGACTGACCCGCTTGACCCTGCGGGACCTGCCGAATGTCGACGACCGGGCCATGGAAGTCTTCGACGAGCTACCGAAATTGCGGCGACTATACCTGCACGAACTCTCGACCGTCGGCGACTCAGGTCTGCAGCATTTGTCCCATTTGAAGTCGCTCGAACTGCTGGATATCTGGACGGTGCCGCAGCTGACTGATGCCACGGTGGACGTGATCGCGGCCCTTCCGAATCTCAAGGAACTGTCCCTCCGCACGACCGGAGTCACCGACGCGGCCATCGACAAGCTGTTAAAAATGTCGAGTCTGCAGTCATTGACCTTCAAAGAGAACGGCGGAGTCACCGCCGAAGGCTTGAAGAAACTCACGTCACGCAAATGGTCGAAGTTGGATCTTGGGAATTCCGGCGGAGCCGAGTCCAATGAAGGAGCAGCTAACTGATCTCACGCTCAGTTAATGCGCAGTGCATTGGATGGCATCAGCGTTGGTGCCGACGCTGGTAGCATCGGCCACGATGTGCGAACACGTTAGGTTGGAGCCGTCGACGTCGATTCTAGCTTCGGCGCGTCGACGGGATTGACGATCAGTTCGTTCTTCCAGTTCGTCCAACTGTTGGAATCCCCGCTCGTTCCAAGCTCTTCGATCCAAAGCTGCTTCTCGACATCGACGATCTGCGCATTCATGTCCTTTCTGATCTTGTTGTAGGTTGTCTCGCCAAACAGTTTGGCGAGTGCGGGGTCAGCACCGTGGCGAATGTAGACCTCGTCAACTTCGTATTTCTGCGGTACCTGATCCTTCTTCACGATCTGAATTTCAAACGGTTTGTGTGGATCGGGCGCGTTCGGTGGCAGGCGAAGAGTTCCGCTCAGGAATTCCAGTCCGCAGTATTCACGCAGTAGAAAGACAATGAACCGGAACAAGGGCGAGGCATTCGAGGTATAGGGCGTCGACTGAAATCCACGTAGATACACCAGAGTATCGGTCCGTTGACGGGACTTGAAATAGATGCTCAACGCGAGTATCGCCGTGTGTTGCGGATGCCACTTTTGAGTCATTTGCCGATAGCGAGAATCCAGGAACGTCGCGAAGGCCTCCTCGCCGCAGGACTTCACCCCCATCGCTTCGACTTCCAGTTCTGTCAGTGCTGTTCGTAGTTTCTTGCAGACCGCGGGCCACTGAAGCTTGTTGAATTTCGCTTTCTTCAGTTCTTTCGACCGGTCCGTAATCTCTTGAAAGTTCTCCGGGGCTTTGCCACACAACAGGTCGATGGCCTGAGTCAGATCGACATCGAACAGACGTGCGCGGATGGCGTCCGTGAGACCTCCGTCCCCCGTTCCGGAGATGACCACACGCCATGGAGTTCGCACCGTATAGATCGGCTGAGCCAGCGAATCGGTGTGCCAATAGGAACGGAAGGGGATGGCAGGCTCGATTCGCTCCAGGCCGAACCCCGCGGCTACTATCACAAGATCATACTTCTTGTTGTAGTTGTGTTTTGGACCGACGGGCAGCCACTCGTTGCGTTCATTGACATAATTGGTCTCCGGCCCCTCCGCCAGCAACTGGAGCTCTTTACTATGAGGATCATTGCAGACAATCGAAAGTACCTCGGTGCCGAAAAACTGCTGATAGAACTTGTGAAGCGAGCGATCTTGCCTCCATTTTGTTCGTTCTTCAGGGTCGCTGGGCTCACGTCTGCTTGCCAGCCAGTCATAGATCTGAACCGCTTGACTCAAAACGGATTCTCGAACGCTATGTGCCGTACCCGACTTCCAGTACAAGACGGGAAATACGTTCTCGGTATCTTTGATATCCAGGAACCCAATCGCTTCATTGGGCCACCCGTAGATGAATGGCCGGATATCTCGCGTGGAACCATGCTGCAAGGGAATCAGCTCGTGTGTGCGTTCATAAAGGGCTACCTTTTCGGCCCCACGCAGCATCGCCACGATGCCCGCGGTAACGCCCGCAAATCCACCTCCAACAATGGCGACCCGCTTTCCCTTGAGCCAGTTCCGGCACGGATCACTCGGCGGGCCAGCGTTGCTGGACGCACTCGTTGCGCTGCAGGAGCTCGAGGCATTCGCGGGGTTCGACGCACTATTGGAACTCGATGTGCCCGACGGGCTGGACGGATTCGCGGTGTTCGAACTACCGGACGAGCCAGATGAACTGGACGCGTTGGGATCCTGGGTATCCAGGGCCCACATTAACGCGAACGCCCGCATCTGCTGTGATGCGAAGTTCAATGGTGTCGATGTGCAGCCCACCTGGTAGACAGGCCAGGGCGGCTTGCCTTCCGGTGCCGGAACTTGATACGCAGACAGAAGATCCTCCCTCGACGCCGGCATCTGGTTCTCCTCATGAAAGATGTGGACTGACTAGCACAATATACCACCGTGAAGATCGATATTCGAAGTCAATTGTGTCGCTGCTTTGGTAGACTTGCATTTACGTGATTTGAGCACCGCATTTTTTCAGAGACGAACCTCTATCGACAGGATCGATGTCTCGATGGAAACACGCAATACAACACACGGAACGCCGCGCGGATATCCTGCCGTTGATCGGCGCAAGTTCCTGCATCTCGCGGCCGGAGTCCTGGCGGTCAATGCTGCCGAGCAATCCCGGGCGGATGAACCTCCGCGCACGGCGGTGCCTGGAAAAGACCCGCTGTTGATTACCGAGAATCCGGTCATCGTACCGGCTCGCAATTCGGCCCTGGAAATCCTCAAGCCCAGCCGCGCGCAGTTGGAACATGGTCTGGAACTGCACCGGCAGAGCCTGGTCTTCGACGCCTATGGCTTTGCTCCTCGTGCGGCCAACGATGGTGCGGCCATCATCGCCGCAGATGCGGCCGGCGCGTCGGATGCCGAGTTGCAGGATCTGCGAGAAGAAATGGGCATGATCCGCGCCGTGACCGATCCTGCTGAATTGGCGGAACTGCGGGAAGCCCTGAGTTGTGCGGGGGTCACGTGCATTTTTCAAAACGCGGGTGAAGAAGGGCAAGGCCCGGAGCGATTGCTGAAACGACTGGCGCGGTTCACCTATCTCGGCGACATGCTGCGCGAGGTCCTTGTCCGGGCCGCGACCCCGGATGATATCGAAGCGGCCCGCAAGGCTGGCAAGAGTTGCCTTTACCTGACGGGCAACGGAGTGCCGCTGGCTCAACAATGGAATACCGTTGAAGACGAACTGCAGTACGTGCGGACGTTCTTTCAACTTGGCATCCGCATGATGCATGTGACCTACAACCGCCGGAACATGCTGGGTGACGGCTGTGCCGAATTGGCCAACGGAGGTCTGAGCGATTTCGGACGGGCGGCGATTGGTGAGATGAATCGCGTCGGGGTGATCGTCGACGTGGCGCACAGCGGCTGGCGTACCAGTCTGGAGGCGGCTCAAATTTCGAAAAAACCGATGGTTGCCAGTCATACGACATGCGACGCCTTGAACCATCACATTCGTGCGAAACCCGACGCAGTGATTCGCGCCATCTGTGATACCGGCGGCCTGATCGGCATCTGCTGCATCCCCAATTTCCTCGGCGGCACGGGGGATATCGCCGCGTTACTTGACCATGTGGACTATGTGGTGAAACGGTTCGGAATCGAGCATGTTGCCATTGGCACGGACGTGTCGCATTCCTCACAGCATGCGTCGGGGGCGGGGGCGAAAGCACCCGGCCGGGGCAAACGCCGGAACCGGTTCGAAGCTCTGTGGCCCGCCGACGCCCTCGGCGGCAACTGGCCCCGCGCGGCCAGCCTGGGCTGGACCAACTGGCCACTCTTTACCGTCGGCCTGGTCCAGCGTGGCTACAGTGACGACCACATCCGCAAGATCCTCGGCGAAAACATCCTGCGAGTCTGCCGATCCATGTTCACTAACAAGTAGTGAGCCGGTCACAAAGTGACCGCGAATACAAGCTCGAATCGCAAGCGAGTGCATTCCCCGGAGTACACAGAGAAAAGATCATTGATACAAAATTGATTTTCTTTACATCCCGCAGACCACGCCATGACTGGAGACCTTGTTCTATGACCATCTTGATCTGGATGACCCTGGCCGCTTTGTTATGCGTGTTTGATCCCGCGTGCGGGAATGCGGAAGAGCCCAATGGACCCGCGAAACTGGTCACCGTGGTCGCGTTCGGTGATTCCACCACCGCCACCCGCGGCAAGTTGAAAATCTATGCGGAATGCCTCAAGGAGGATCTACCACAGCGAGGCCTCCAGGTCGAAATCATCAATGCAGGGATCGGTGGTCATTCGACTCAGGATGCGATCGGGCGGTTTGAAAAGGATGTGACGGCCAAGCAGCCGCAAATCGTCATCATTCAGTTTGGGATCAATGACTCGACGATCAACGTCTGGAAAGATCCCCCCGATACCAAGGCGCCCGTGTCGCAGGAGCAATACCTTGCCAATCTCGACAAGATGATCGAAACGCTGCACAAGCAACACTGCCACGTCATCCTCATGACTCCGAATCCCATGCGCTGGACACCCGCGTTGGTGAAGCTGTACGGCAAGCTCCCGTATCCGCCAGACAATCCAGACGGCTTGAACGTGACGCTTAGTCCCTACGCGGCGGCCGTCCGCAAGCTGGCCAAGAAACGCAAGGTGCCGCTGGTCGATGTGTATGGTGCCTTTCAGGCCTATGGGAAGAAACCGGGCCAGTCGGTGGATCAACTGCTGCTCGACGGCATGCATCCCAACGATCAAGGACAACGGCTGGTCGCCGATCTGTTAATCCCCGAAATCCTGAAACTCGGGGGCAAACCTCGCAAATAACCGATCTGTGCTAGTCTGATGAAAAGTCGATGATTTTGGTTCGAATTGCCCTTGTCTGAAATCGCGAAATTTGTTTCATTTCTCGCATTTGTTTGCTTTCAACGGATTGAAAGGAACTGGCGATGGAGAGCTTAGTTGTCGAGTCACAGAAATGTTTGA
>CAMAVF010000142.1 GCA_945861445.1 Planctomicrobium piriforme
ACTACGACAACTTCACCGAATTCCGCCACGCCATCGATGGCTGCCTCGACAACATCCCCACAAAACACCGCCCCCAACTCGCCACCCTCATGACCCACAACTTCCAACACTTCAACCCGGCCTCATTCCTCACCGCGTGAAGTATAGAAACAGTGAGCGAACTTGACTTGAGCAAGTGACATGGTTCGACGGCAATTTGCGTTCCGTCTCGGCAACGAACTCCATTTTTCGGTGGATGCCTGAGATTGTCAATCATGCGGCAGGACACCGCGACGATTTCACGAGCGATTCTGCACTGTTCATGGAGCGAAAATGCACAGACTGTCGTAAAAAGGTCGAGTTGTCCCTTCGGTGTCGGAGCCTGTCGGCCGCAGGCCAGAATTGGCCTCGCCAAATTCACCGTGCAATTGCTTTATCCTGGCTGGCATATTAATTTGAATTGCCGTTTCCGAAACCGCATCTCACAGTCGATTGTCCTGGAAGTTTTCCCGTCTGCCTTTCCTACCTGCAGGAACATAGTTTGCTCCCTTGGCGGGAGCGCCGTGAGGGATTTTCGGCATCATGGGAGGGTGAGGCTCCTGCCGAACCGCGTGGTCATTCGACACCCGATAGACGCCTGCGGCTCGGCAGGAGCCTCGCCCTCCCATCAACTTGAAACACAAATTGACCCATATTTTCCGATCAACGACTCCCGAAAATCGTTTACGGCGTTGCCCTTGCGGGTGGACACCGTCTGCTGCATCCTAGACGCCAGCGGTCTGGATATCGTTCAATGCTTCAAGTGGAGATATATGATGAGTGTTACTCAATCGCGTGCTGTCGGTCTGGCAGTCATCGCGATCTGTTTGGGGTTGATGGCAGGGTGCAAGAGTGAAGCTCCCGCAGCCGCCCCGACCCCTCCGCCAGAAGTCACGGTCAGCCAGCCCAGCCAGCGCGAGGTGACCGATTTTCTGGAGTTCACCGGGCGCACGGAATCCCCGCAGTTCGTTGAGGTTCGGGCACGCGTCTCGGGGCAGCTCCAGAAGATCAACTTCCAAGACGGGCAGGAAATCAAGAAAGACGAACCGCTGTTTGAAATTGATCCGCGGCCATTCGACGCCTCCCTGGGACAGGCCAAGGCGGCGCTCGCCCGTGCCGAGGCCGTGCTGGAGCAGACTACGGCGCAAGTCGCGCGGTATCAGGAATTGCGCAAGTCGAACGCGGTCAGCCAGCAGGATCTGGAGATTTCGGTCGCCGACAAGGGTGTCGCCATGGCCTCGAAAGCGGGGGCACAGCAGCAAATCCTGAAGGCCGAACTGGACGTCGAATTCGCCAAGATTACGGCTCCCATTGCTGGTCGTGTCAGCCGCGCGAACGTGGCCGAGGGTAACCAGATCTCTCCCAGCCTGGATTCCAGCGGCGTGCTGACCACGATCGTCAGTCTCGATCCCATGTATGTGTACTTCAATGTCGATGAGAAGTCGCTGCTGCATTACAAGGACGTGCTGCGTAAAAGCGGCGCCATCTTAAAGTTGTCGCATGTCAAGGAACTGAAATTGCCCGTGAAAGTCGCCCTGGCGGGTGAATCGGGGTTTCCTCATCTGGGACAATTGGACTTCCTGGACAATCAGGTGAATTCCTCGACGGGAACCATCCGCGCTCGGGCGGCGCTGCCGAATCAGGACCGCACGTTCGTGCCAGGGCTGTTCACACGCGTCCGGCTGCCCATCGGTGGACCGCACAAGGAACTGCTGGTTCTTGATCGCGCGATCGCCACGGATCAGAATCTGAGATATGTGCTGATCGTAAACGAAAAAGATGAAGTCGAGCGGCGCGACGTCCAACTGGGCTCGGTTTTCGACGGTGAGCGAGTCATCACAACTGGCTTGAAGCCGACCGATTGGGTCATTGTGAATGGCATCCAACGGGCGCGACCAGGGGCCAAGGTTAAGCCGCAGAAGAAGACCGCTCCCAAGTAAACCACTTCGAACTTGTTCTTTTCAATAGCCGAGACCGCACAATGCTTGCTCGCTTCTTCGTGGATCGTCCGGTCTTCGCTACCGTACTGTCCGTGGTCATTATCCTCATCGGTTTGGTGGCGCTGATTGGATTGCCCATCGCCCAGTACCCGGAAGTGGTACCGCCGACGATTCAGATCTCGACGAGTTATCCCGGTGCCAATGCGAAGGTCGTCGCGGATACCGTCGCGGCCCCGATTGAGCAGGAAGTCAACGGCGTCGAGAACATGCTCTACATGTCTTCGCGCAGCTCCAATGACGGCAGCCTGTCGATCGATGTGACCTTTCGACTGGGTACTGATATCGACGAAGCGCAGGTCCTGGTCCAGAACCGCGTTGCCATTGCCGAAGCCAAATTGCCGGAAGAAGTCAAACGCCAGGGTGTCACGACCAAGAAGAAGTCGCCCAGTATTCTGATGTGCGTAAATCTGATTTCCACGCCGGGCGGCTTCGATCAACTGTATCTGTCGAACTACGCCACAATTCAAATCAAGGATTCCCTGGCTCGATTGCCGGGGGTGGGTGACGTCACGTTCCTGGGAGCCCGTGACTACGCCATGCGCGTGTGGCTGAAACCTGAACAACTGGCAGCCCGCAACATGACCGCGATCGATGTGCTGGACGCGTTGCGCGAGCAGAACGTGCAGGTCGCCGCGGGCCGCGTCGGTCAACCCCCGGCCCCTGCCGGACTGGACTTTCAGCTCACCATCAACACGCTGGGGCGGCTGTTGTCGGCCGAACAATTCGATGCCATCGTCGTCAAGCGGGGCGAGAACGGCGAAATCGTCCGGTTGCGTGACATTGGACGCACCGAGCTGGGAGCCAAGAACTACGACGTCGACAGCCTCCTGGATGGCGAACCCTGCGTGACAATGGCCGTCTTTCAATTGCCCGGTTCGAACGCCCTCGCCACTGCGGAAGCCGTGCGGTCCACGATGGAACGGTTAAAGGAGCGGTTTCCGAAAGGTCTGGATTATCGCATCGTCTACGACACCACAGTGTTCGTCGAAGAATCGGTACACGAAGTTTATAAGACGCTATTCGAAGCCTTCGTGCTGGTCTTCATCGTCGTGCTGCTGTTCCTGCAGGATTGGCGTGCGACGCTGATGCCCATGATCGATGTCCCGGTCTCGCTGATTGGAACGCTGGCAGTGATGCAGGCACTGGGATTCTCGTTGAACAATCTGTCGATGCTGGGGCTGGTGGTGGCGATCGGCATTGTGGTCGACGATGCCATCGTGGTTGTCGAAAACATCGAACGGTGGATGTCGAAGGGGCTCGCGCCACGTGAGGCGGTGATCAAGGCGATGGATGAAATCACGGGGCCGGTCATCGCGATCACCCTGGTCTTGTGCTCGGTGTTTATTCCGACGGCCTTCATCGCGGGTATCCCCGGTCAGTTCTTTCGGCAGTTCGCGCTGACGATCGCCGCGGCCACGGTCATTTCGGCCATCAACGCCATGACGATGGCACCCGCGCGAGCCGTCACCCTGATCAAGCCGCATGGTGCCGGTCACAAGCGCGAAGCGCTTCCCCAACTCGGCGTGGCACTGTTGTTCGGCATGCTGGCCGACTCGTTTCTGAAGCCGTTGCTCTTGCCTCTCTTCGGGATTCACTCTGGCGGACATGGGGCTCCGGTCGAAGCGGCCCACGCGGCTTCCAATCTGCAATTGTGGGGGATCTGGGCCGCCTTCTTTTTCACAGGGGCGGTGGTTGGCTGGTTTGCGAATGGCGTAGTGAACTTCTTGTTACTGAAGCTGTTCGATGCCTTCAACAAGGTGATGAATGTCTTCACCAACTATTACGGACGAGTGGTCGCCCAACTGTTGCGTTTCTCATTGTTCATGCTGCTGATCTATGGTGCGTTGATCGGCCTGACAGTCCGTGGATTTCAGGTCGTGCCGATGGGATTTATCCCGGCCCAGGACAAGGGATACCTGGTCATTAACATGCAGCTTCCGGATGGTGCGAGTCTCGAGCGATCGCAACAGGTGGCGGCGGCTGTCACGAAGCTGGTTCGGGAAACGCACGGCGTGGCCCATACCATCACGGTGCCGGGGTACTCGATCGTGACCAGCGTCAACTCCTCGAACTCGGCGGGTATGTTCGTCATTCTGTCTCCGTTTGAAGAGCGCGTGGAACACCCGGAATTGCGGGCCAACGGAATGGTCGCCCAACTGCGGGCGAAGCTGTCGAAGATCGAAGAAGCCTCGATCGCAGTCTTCGGCGCGCCGCCGATTGATGGGTTGGGTTCAACCGCGGGTTTGAAGATGCAGGTGCAGGACCGCGGCGAGCTGGGACCAGAGGGATTACAGGGAATGGTCTCGAATCTGGTCAGCGCGTCCAATGCACAGGGGGCGCTGACCGGGGCGTTCTCCAGCTTCCAGGCCAATCAGCCGCAGTTGTTTGTGGATGTGGATCGCGAGAAAGCCAAGTCGTTGGGGATTCCACTCAGCGACGTCTTCGAGACCCTGCAGATCAATCTCGGGTCGTCGTATGCGAATGACTTCACTCGATTTGGTCGCAACTGGCAAGTCAACCTGCAGGCCGATGCCGAATATCGGATGCGGACGGAGGACATCGGCAAACTGAAGGTGCGCACTGCGGCCGGGGATATGGTGCCGCTGGCCACGTTGATTTCCATTAGCGATGTCAGCGGTCCCGGTATTGTCTACCGCTTTAACATGTATCCTTCGGCCGATCTGGTGGCCAGTCCGGGCCCGGGCAGCAGTTCCGGTACGGCCATCACGCTGATGGAAGAGATTGCCAAACGTGAATTGCCTCCCAGTATGGGGACAGAATGGACTGAATTGGCCTTCGAGCAGATCGAAGCCAGCAAGGACGTTCTGACCAAGCTGGTCTTTCCCCTGGCGGTGGTGTTTGTGTTCCTCGTCCTGGCCGCTCAGTTCGAAAGCTGGTCGATGCCATTGGCGATTCTGTTGATCGTTCCAATGTGTCTGCTGGCGGCCCTGGCTGGATTGTGGTTCACCGGCATGGACAACAATATCTTCACGCAGATCGGGCTGGTGGTACTGATTGCGCTGGCCGCGAAGAACGCCATTCTGATCGTGGAATTCGCCAAGCAACTCCAGGCGGAAGGGATGAATTTGAAGGAGGCCACCGTGGAAGCCTGCAAGGCCCGCCTGCGCCCAATCTTGATGACGTCGTTCGCCTTTATCCTGGGAGTCGTGCCACTGGTGACGGGGCTGGGTGCCGGGTATGAGATGCGATTTGCCCTGGGCCTGGCCGTCTTCAGCGGTATGTTGGGCGTCACGTTCTTCGGCGTCCTCTTTACCCCCGTTTTCAATTACGTCGTGGTGCGGTTCTTCGATCGATCCGCAGCTCAATCCCCCTCGAACGCTCCAGCAGCACATGGGGAGTCGACCAGTGACGTCGAGGCCAGCCATTAGAATGTCTCGCGGGAAGCTGGCCGGATCTTGAGCATCCCCGCAGAGACATGGGAATTCTGTCGTCAGGTCACGGCCGATTGTGAGCGGCGGGCAATGAACAGGGTCGCCGGCACAAAGACCGCGACCGAAATCAAGGCCGACAGCACGATCATCAACACGACCTGCGGATGTTCGAAATTCTGGCCGCCGATCAACAGGGCTGCCGGAATATTTCGTGCAGCGGTTCCGAAGCCGATAACCTGTCTGGAACCTTTCGCCCTCCCACCGACCACATAACCCAAGCCGAACGACAACACCAGCAATGCTACACATGCGGGAATTGCCCACGAAGCGATCAGTTGTTGCAGACCACTGAATTGGTCCACGCAAATGAGTAGCAGCGCGACCACCAATGCCAGTTGGCTGATCGCATTGAGGGGAACGCGCAGACGATCGGCCCATGCCGGGTAACATCGCTTCAGCACCAGTCCGAGACCCAGGGGCAGGATCATGGTGACCAGCAGCGAGCGGGCGATCTTCAGCGAATTGACCGATACTCCAGGGAGCATATACGGCAGTGACAACGGCAGGCAGATCAGCGAACCCACCATCAACACCACCATCAGCGCCACGGATAACGCAACATCACCCCGGGCTGTCTCGATGAGCTTCGGCAGGAACGGGGCCCCCGCGGCCGCACCGAGCAGGATCAGCCCCACGGCTTGCGGTTCGTTCAAGGCCAATCCCCTGGCGATGGCCACGGCGAAGATGGGCACGACGACAAAGTTGACCAGCAGCGAGAGTACCACCAGTCGAATCTGCCGCAACGGCACCACAATCTGCTGCCAGCTCAAGCTCAAGCCCACGCTCGAGATGCTGGACACGACGAAGACCAGCACGATCAGGTCGGCAATCGTCTTCATTAGTTCCCTTTTGACTTTCGACCGGCGCGGACCTGTGTGTCGACTGGCTTGCCATTTTGGCGTCGCCAGTGGGCGTGATTCTTCTTGATAATCGCGATCGCTCCATCGGCATCCCCCACACAATGAGGAATTGCCAGATCCGCTGCGCTGGCCAGCGGCATGTCGGCAGACAGCATGGATGTTTTCGCCCATTCCACGAGACCGGGCCACATCTTGCCTACCAGGATCAAGGGCGTGTTGTTGAGGTGGTGAACCTGCAGTAACTGCCAGATCATTAATGTTTCCAGGACAGTTCCAACCCCCCCCGGAGCGACCACGAACGCGTCCGAGGTCAGGACAAACTGGTGCAGTCGCGTAAAGAACGTGCGATGCTCAAATGCCTGGCCGACGAACGAATTGACTTCCTGCTCGAAGGGCAGATCCACGCGGATGCCAATGGACTGCGAGCGTTCTGGCGAACTGGCCGCTCCCTCATTCGCAGCCTGCATCAACCCCGGTCCACCGCCAGTGATAATGTCGCACCCCAGCTTGGCCAGCTCGGTCGCGCAGCGTTTTGTCTCTTCGTAGGTAAAACTACCCGGCGCTACTCGCGCCGATCCGAAAATCGTCACGCGATATCGCTCGCGACGCGACGGCTGCAGACGGGTAAGGTTGTTGACCACGTCCCACAACCCCAGCACGGCCTTGGCCAGGATCTCCCTGACTTGGCCCTCGTCGGCAAGACTGACGCCCGCTGATTGTTTTTTCACCGAGTTGGTTTTCTTCATGAGTTATACTTTCGTAGTACCATTTCCGGGGGGGCGTTCGATTAGTGGGTTTAGGGCGACTTCGACTTCAAGAGTTGCTGCGTGTGCAGGGCGATCATCAGCTCTTCATTCGTGGGGATCACCCAGGCTGTCACGGGACTGTCTGAGCGGGAAATTCGCGGACCGTTTTGCTGATTGCTCGGTGCATCAAATTCCACTCCCAGCCAGCTCGCCGATAGACAGACGCGGGCCCGAATCAACGGTGCGTGTTCCCCGATGCCACCGGTAAAGACGATTGCATCGAGTCCGCCGAGGGCGGCCACCAGCGAACCAAGTTCACGCGTGATGCGGTAGACAAACAAATCGATGGCCTCCGCCGCCGGTGCATCGGTCGCTTCCCGTTCCAGCAGGGTCCGCATGTCGCTCGAAATGCCAGACACACCCAGCAGTCCCGACTCGTGCGTCAGCAGCCGTTCCAACCCCTCAACATCCATGTGGTGGTGACTCATTAAATACAGCAGGACGCCAGGATCAATCGCACCGCACCGCGTCCCCATCGCCAACCCGTCGAGGGGCGTGAAGCCCATTGTCGTAGCCACGCTGCAACCAGCTTGCAGAGCGCACATGCTGGCACCGTTGCCCAGGTGCGCGACGACCGTCCGGCCCGCTGCGGCGCGAGGATCGACTGCCTGCAGTCGCGAAGCAATGTATTCGTAGGACATGCCGTGGAAGCCGTAGCGCTGGATTCCCGATTCGGTCAGCTTGCGCGGGATGGCGTACCGCTGAGCGACAAACGGCTGCCCCCGGTGAAACGACGTGTCGAAGCAGGCAAACTGCGGCATTGTCGGTGCATGGTTCGCGACGGCCCTGATCGCTGCCAGGTGGTGCGGCTGATGCAACGGAGCCAGCGGCACGAGCAGTTCCAATTCCGCGATAACCGCTGCGTCCAGTCGCACCGGCTGAGTAAACTTCATCCCGCCATGTACGATCCGGTGCCCGGCTGCCACCAATTTGAGCTCACCGAGCTTCCCACGCCGGCCCCAGTCGAACAGAAACTCGATGGCCCGCTGGTGCCCCAGGTTTGTGCCGGCAGGCCAGGACTGTTCATCCACAATCCGCCCGGTGGCATCGCGGGCCTGAAACCGCGGTTCGGTCACCAGCGATTCCAATTGCCCGCGGAGCAGCAGCTCGGGCGGATCGCAGTCGCGAAACACCGAGAACTTCAGGCTCGACGAACCGGCATTCAGGATCAGGATGGCAGGGGACATTGTTGGGCACATTCAGTGATGGCTTGTTCCACGGACAGGTGCCGACCCAAATGGCCGACCTGTTCTTCCAGACCTTCGGCCCGCAACAGGTCACGATTCTGAGAGTGGGCTTCCACCAGTCGCAAGTGCATGCCTTGCTGGGCAAGCTCCGTCGATAGACTCGACAACATCCGGGCGCCGGCCACATCGACGATTGGTGAATTAGACAGGTCGCAGATCACAAACTGCAACGGTGGCGCGGCCCGAATTCGCTCCCACACAACACTGCGGACGTGGTCGACATTGAAATAGAGCAGTGACGCTTCGACACGAAAAATCAGGACTCCCGGAACCGTTTCGTTGTCGGGATGACGCTCGATGTCCGAGAACCTGCGTGACCCGGGGATGCGGCCGAGGAATGCGACATGCGGCCGCGCCGCGGCACTGATCAGGATCAGCAGTGAAACAATTGCCGCCAGCAGCACCCCCTTGAGGATCCCCAGCAGCAGGACCCCCATCAGGGCCACCATCGAAATGCGAAATTCACGACGGCTGACCTGACGCAGTCGACGCATGGCCTGGATGTCAATCAGTCCTCGCACGGCGACCAGCACGACAGAGGCCAGCACGACAGTGGGCAAGTTTTTCAGCAACCCCGTCAAAAACTGCAGGCACACCGCCAGAGTCACCGAGGCGATCACCAGTGCGAGCGGCGACTTCGCGCCCGCTTTGTCGTTCACGGCCGATTGCGACAAGCCTCCCGCCACGGGAAAGCCCTGGCCAAAGGCCACTGCGAAGTTCGCTGCGCTCAGTCCCAGCAACTCTTGCCGGGGATCGACTTCGTAACCGTTCTTCGCGGCCAGTGTGCGCGCGGCCGAAACACTTTCAATGTAGGACAACAAGAAGCAGGCGAAGGCCAGTGGAATCACGCCGTCAACGTCGCGCAAGCGCAGTGACGGCCAGTTCAGCGCCGGCAACCCTTGTGGCAATTCCCCCACGATCTTCAGACCGTATTCACTCAGCGAGGTCAGGGACATGACGACGATTGACAACACGACGACCCCCAGGGCCACCGGTTTGCCCGGCAACAATTTGTCACCGGCCAGCAACAGCGCCAGGGCCGTCAATCCGAAAGTCAGCACGATCAGATTCGTCCCGGGAATCT
Organism: Planctomicrobium piriforme; assembly: GCA_945861445.1. Taxonomy (GTDB): domain Bacteria; phylum Planctomycetota; class Planctomycetia; order Planctomycetales; family Planctomycetaceae; genus JAKFVC01. The sequence continues at coordinate 9,468 of CAMAVF010000142.1, forward strand.
GCCCCCCCAGAATCCACAACCGCTCGAAGAAATACTCGCCCCCGCCCGCGACGCCGAACAGCTTGGGAAGTTGCGTCAGGGCGATGGTCAGTGCCGCACCAGCCTTGAAGCCGAGCAGTATTGTTTCACTGACGAAGCTCATCAGGGAACTCAGTCGCAGCAGCCACGCCAACGCGCACACGGCCGCCACGACCAATGCCGTCAGGGCGGCAATTCCCGCCCAGCGGGCCGGATCACCTTCGGCCAGCCCCGCCACGGTCGTTCCCACCAGCATGGCCAGCGCCGACGTCGGGCCAATCGCCAGTTGTCGCGAAGTCCCGATCAACGCGTAGGCCAAACCACCCAGCAAGTAACAATAAATCCCGTAGTGCGGCGGCAATCCCGCCAATGTCGCATAAGCCAGCGACACCGGAATTGCGAACGCGGCGAGAGTCACCCCGGCCACGCCATCACTCGCCAGCCATGCGCGCTGGTAGCCCGGAACCCAACGCGCAAATGGCAATTTCCACTGCCGTGCAGCGGCCAGGGAGTCCCGTGATTCCGGAGTGTCAGTGCGGTGTGGCATGGTCCATGCGTCCAATGACATATTGAATTCGAGTTACACATTGTCGCCTCCAGTGGATGTCCCCCGTTTCGCGACTGGACCCTGCTGGCTCCATCTCCAGCCCGAGATCTCAGGCAAGTCGTCGCCGTACTTAGTGACGTACTGCTTGTGCTCGAGCAGCTTGTCGCGGAGTGCTTGCTTGGCGTAGGCTGCTCGCGAAGCCAGCTGCGGGACGCGGTCGATCACGTCGTTGACCAGCGAGAAACGATCCAATTCGTTCATCACCACCATGTCGAACGGCGTGGTTGTCGAGCCTTCCTCTTTGAAGCCGCGGACGTGCAGATTCTTGTGGCCGTTGCGACGATACGTCAGCCGGTGAATCAGCCAGGGATAGCCGTGGAACGCGAAGATGACCGGCTTGTCAATCGTGAAGATCGCGTCGTATTCGTGGTCGGGCAAGCCGTGTGGGTGCTCCTTCGGAGGTTGCAGCTTCATCAGATCGACGATGTTGACAACGCGGATTTTCAGGTCGGGGACGTGCTTCCGCAGCAGTTCGACGGCGGCCAGCGTTTCGAGCGTGGGCACGTCACCACAGCAGGCCATGACGACATCCGGCTCGCTTCCTTTGTCGTTCGAAGCAAATTCCCAAATGCCAATACCGGCGGTGCAATGCTTGATGGCTTCATCCATCGTCAGCCACTGGGGAGCCAATTGCTTGCCCGCCACAATCACATTGACGTAATTGCGGCTACGGAGACAGTGGTCATTGACGCTCAACAGCGTGTTCGCGTCGGGTGGCAGATACACGCGGACGACCTCGGCCTTTTTGTTGACGACGTGGTCGAGGAAACCGGGGTCCTGGTGCGAAAGGCCGTTGTGGTCCTGGCGCCAGACGTGCGAGCTGAGCAGGTAATTCAGTGAGCCGATTGGCCGCCGCCACGAAATGTGGTTGCACGTCTTCAACCACTTCGCGTGCTGGTTGAACATCGAATCGATGATGTGAATGAATGCCTCATAGCACGAGAAGAACCCGTGTCGGCCGGTGAGCAAATAGCCTTCCAGCCAGCCCTGGCATTGATGCTCGCTGAGCACTTCCATCACCCGGCCGTCAGGCGAAAGGTGATCGTCTTCGGGCAGAATGTCCGCCACGTAGCAGCGGTTCGTGACCTCCAGCACGTCCTGCCAGCGGTTCGAGTTGTTCTCGTCGGGACTGAACACGCGAAAATTCTTCGCGTCGAGATTCAGCTTCATCACATCGCGTAGAAATGTTCCCATGTGACGAGTCGCCTCGGCATCGACAGCACCGGGCTTCGTTACCTTAACCGCGTAGTTGCGGAAGTCGGGCATCTTCAAATCACGCAGCAGCAAGCCGCCGTTCGCATGCGGATTGTCGCTCATGCGGCGATGGCCCGTCGGAGCAATCGCGGCGATCTCTGCCTTGATCTTGCCATTCGCGTCGAACAGTTCGGTGGGCCGGTAGGTCTTCATCCAGGTTTCGAGAATCTTGACGTGACCCGGCGCGTCCATGTTGCCCATCGGAACCTGGTGCGAACGCCAATAGTCCTCGGCCTTCTTGCCATCGATCTCGGCCGGGCAGGTCCAGCCTTTCGGGCTGCGGAGCACGATCATCGGCCACGCGGGACGACCCTGAAATCCCTGCTTGCCGCGCGACTCCGCCCAAATCCGTTTGATCTCGGCGGTCGCTTCGTCCATCACCGAAGCCATCTGCTGGTGCATCGCTTCCGGCTCGTGCCCTTCGACGTAGTACGGCTTGTAGCCGTAGCCCTCGAATAGCTTAGTCAGTTCCTCCTTCGGGATACGGGCCAGAAAACACGGATTCGCAATCTTGTAGCCGTTGAGATGCAGGATCGGCAGCACGGCTCCGTCGCGCGCCGGGTTGAGAAACTTGTTGGAATGCCAACCGGTCGCGAGCGGCCCGGTCTCGGCCTCGCCATCTCCAACGACGCAGGCGACGATCAAATCGGGGTTGTCGAATGCCGCTCCAAACGCGTGCGACAAAGCGTAACCCAACTCGCCCCCTTCGTGAATTGAGCCGGGAGTCTCCGGAGCGACGTGGCTGGGAATGCCGCCGGGGAAGCTGAACTGCGTAAACAGCCGCTTCATCCCTTCTTCGTCCTGGCCGATGTTGGGAAAGACTTCGCTGTACGTCCCTTCGAGATACGCATGCGCGACCAACGCCGGCCCGCCATGTCCCGGACCGATCACGTAGATCATGTTGAGATCATCGCGTTTGATGACGCGATTGAGATGCACATACATGAAATTTAATCCAGGTGTCGTTCCCCAGTGCCCGACGAGTCGCGGCTTGACATGTTCGCGCTTCAGCGGCTGTTTTAGCAGGGGGTTATCAAACAGGTAGATCTGGCCGACAGAAAGATAGTTCGAGGCCCGCCAGTACGCGTCCAACTTTCGCAGTTCGTCCGGGGTCAGCGGTCCTGCGGCGGAAGTTGATGGAACACTGCGACGTTTGGACTCTTTGGAATTGGCGCTCATTTCGGACCCTTTGAACGAGGATGGAGTTCTAGTGAATAAATATAGGTGTTCTGATGAGCGATTGACCTATTCATTGACTCGACACGCGTCAGGAAATCATTTCGTATCCAGCAAGATGCTACGAACTCCAGCCAACTCTTCGCGTTTCGCGTCGTCGACCTTGGGAAAGTGTAAGTCGAGCGAATTGAGCGTATCGATCACCGCCGCAGCCACCGCGATTCGCGTGAACCATTTGTTGTCGGCGGGGACGACATACCACGGCGCGTCCTTGGACGCGGTGTTGCGGATCGTGTCCTCATAAGCCTTCATGTAGTCATCCCAATACTCGCGCTCATGGGCATCCGTGCTGGAAAACTTCCAGTTCTTTTCAGGTTCATCCAGCCGACTCAGGAAACGCTTGAGTTGCTCATCCTTCGAGAGATGTAAAAAGAATTTGCAGACGATCACTCCGTTGTGCGCCAGGTAGGATTCCACATTCTGGATGTCGCTGAAGCGTTGTTCCCAGACATGTTTGTTGACCAGTTTTTTGGGCAGCTTTTGTTTGGCCAGTAATTCGGGATGCACGCGCACGGCCAGCGTTTCTTCGTAATACGAGCGATTGAAGATGCCAATCCGGCCCCGTTCGGGCAAACACTTCAGACAGCGCCACAAATAATCGTGATCCAGATCCTCGCTGGTGGGTGCCTTAAAAGAGAATACCTGGCACCCTTGCGGATTAACGCCCGACATCACGTGCTTGATCGCCCCATCTTTGCCTGCCGCGTCCATCGCCTGAAAAATCAGCAGCACCGACCAGCGGTCCTGGGCGTATAGCATTTCCTGCAATCCAGCAAGCGCTGCGATCCCCTCCTGCAAGATCTCTTTCGCCTGCGGCTTCTGCTCATCCTTCAGCCCGGCAATATCGCCCGGGTCGATGTCCTTGAGACGGAAGTTCTTCCCGTTCGTAATGCGATAGCGGTCGGCGAGCCGATGCGCCCGCTCGAGCAGGTCCTTGGACTTCATGGTGTGCTTTCTGAGTGAGTTTTTGCCATGGACGCCAATGAGCAGCGGCGTCATCGAACGAAATGATTTGCGAATCGGCGAATCAGCACTGTCTCCGGCGATCAGAACAATCACCAGAGAATGTGCGGTTCGAATACAATTGGGGCCTTCGGGCGTGCGTAACCGCACACGTTCGGTCTACACCGACAACCCGTGTTTCTTGGCAAACTCACCGCGGGTCTCGGCGCTCACAAAGTAGAACGTCTTGCCTTCCCAATCGAGCGTCGCCGCTGCGGCAAACTTGGGAAATCGCGTGGAACAGATTGGGTCCACGACCATGTGATCCTTGAGGTAGAATTCGTTGTGGTGCAGAGCCAGATAGGTCTTGATGAAGTCGATCAGGCGGTCGTCGATCCAATTCCCGATCACCGTGGCGTCGATGGCGTCCAACGGCATTTCCAGACGGGCATGAGGCTCGTATTTCATCAAAATCGGCAGAATATGCAGGTCATAATCCAGTACCAGGTTACGAACTTCGAAGTCGGTCGTCACCGTCAATCGGAGGATAATTTCCGCGAGTTTGGAGTTGAATTTGAAGGTGGCCTCGCGTTGCGTGGGAGTCACCACGGGAATGACTTCGGCCTTGTCGCCCAGTTTGTTCGAGAGCGCTTCCAACCGCGGACGCCACGCGTCACGCAACTGGTCGCACACCTTCTGAAACGTCTCCAAACGCTCCAGCCGGCCGTGATATTCACGCACCTCCTGTGCTTGAAAATCCTTGATTTTCTTGTCCGCGGCCGAGAATTCGGCATCGATTCGGTTCAGCAGACTGTTGAGATCAGCCATGAGGTCGTTCCTGGGAGGTGGTGTCCGGTTTCGCGTCCGATAACGCGAATCAATTACACGGGCACCATCATGGCAGGTTATGTGCCAATTGTCACTTGTCACTTGTCACTTGAGAACTACAAAAAAACAGTTGGCTACAATCGAAATAGACATTCCGTCTAGATAATCGCCTCGGCCGCGGAGTGCGCCAGCAGGATGACTCACGGCAGACGATTGTTAGTGACAGCCATCGCGTGAGTCTGGCAAACAGACCTGCACTGTGCTCCACGTTCTCGTGGAATTCGCAACGCCTGCCGTGTGAGGAATCAGCCGCCCAGCAAGATCGTAATCAACACCAGGATTATGCCAACTGCAGCCACTCCCGCGCTGATGCGATACGGGTTGGCACCCACGGCGCGAGCCCACCAGAACCCCAGCCAGAACAGCATTCCCAGTGCGATCAAATTCGAACACCGCACCGCAACATCGGCATTTGACAGCAGGATGAACGGCACCAGGATCGGCAGAGTGGCGAACAGGACCATGATCCCCACCGCGATGCCCCCCAGAATGTCCTCCCGGCGAATGCGAGGCGGCTCGCGATTTGCGCGTCGGGCGAGTTCCAGCACCCATTGATAAAGCTGCTGGCGTTCTTCCGGCGTGGTCAGTGGTTCCAGTCTGGTCCCCAGTTCCGCGCGAATGAATTCGATCGCCGCCGCATCATCTGGAGCAGTGACCACACAGTTCACAATCCGCGATTTCCGGCTCCGTTCAAACAGGGCCAGCATGACATACATGACACCATCCACCACGCCCCAGGCCACGTTACAACCGAGTACCGCCACGAACAATTGGTGACTGCTGGTTTCGTTTGTCCCCAACCGGACAGCACCGGTGATTCCCAGGGCCATGATCAGCCCAAACAGGCACTCGCCAACCCGCGTCGCCGGATCCAGATGCCGTTGAATGAACGCTCGCATACTGATGATCCCAAAAAACGGAAATTGGCCCGCACCAAGCACCAAAGCCTACCTGGAGTTTTCGCTGCGCTACAACCCCAGGCTAATCGCTGTCACTCATCCGGAGTGATCTCCCAAATGCCTGATGGACAAGGGCGATATCCTACGGATCATTGATGATGATACACCAAATGCGATCATGGCACATGTTGGGTTGAACCGCTGTCAGACCTGTTTGAGTTCGTTGTAAACGCGATCGTTGCAAGTCAATCCCGGTCAGAGCGTTTCAGGCAGCAAGTTCAATCGTCGATTTCCGGGCAAACGAAAGACGGAAAAGTGCCGATGGTCCAGAGTGAAGATCGTCTCGATCCGCTCGCGCTCAGCGAGATACACCAGCGCGGCATCCGCGATTTGTGGCTCCTGATCTTCGTACTGCTCGAAGAATGTTGCCATCCAAGGGGCCGCAGTATTGTCTAACGGTGCAAGTACGAGAAAACCGCCTTCAAGCATTCGAAATAAGCTCTGCAATGCGGTCGGCGATTGCCGCAGAAGGTACGCCGCTTCAGTAATCACCGGCCAGCACGTCAACAGCGGCGGACGCAGCGACTTGAGGACCTCAAGGCACGGCAGGTGGAACTGATCTCGTTTGGCGAGAATCGCAACCAACGGCCCAGTATCAACGAGAATGGAACTCATCAACTCCCGAATCCACTGAGATGAACCGGGTTCGTGCTCAAATCGCCGGGAGTCTCATCCGCCGACCCGATCACGCCCAAATCGATCGCCATTTGATAACAAGACGATTCGGAATCGCACGCGACCACATCCAATGCCACGATCGTTACCAGGACGTGCTGTTGCTCCGGCAGATCAAGCTGCTG
>CAMAVF010000143.1 GCA_945861445.1 Planctomicrobium piriforme
ACGCGAGAGTGCGCTGGTGACCCGGGCCCTGGAGCAGTCCTGGCCGATTTCCGTCATCTTCGAAACGGGCGAAACGCAGACCTTGAAGCGGGATGACCTGAAGATTCTGTACGTGGATAACTCGATTGACGAAGTCCATCGTACCTTGAAATTCTACGTTCCATTGGCCAATGAAGTCGTTCGCGACAATCCGGGCGCGAATGGGTTGATGTATCGCACCTGGCGGTTTAAGCCCGGCCAGAAGGTGCGTTTGCTACTGCCAGTCGAACATCTGACGGAACGAATCGTGTTGCCGGCGGATGCCTTGGTGAAGGAAGGCCCTGACGCCTATGTCTTTCGACAGAACGGCAGTCTGATGGAAGAGGTCCCGGTGACCGTCGAGCATCTTGATCCGCGAGAAGTGGTGTTGAAGAACGACGGCAGCCTGTTCGAAGGGGACGAAGTTGCCCGCAACCAGGCCTATCAACTGCACCTGGCCTTGAAGAAGGCCGAAGGGGGCGGGGCCGACCCCCATGCGGGGCACGATCACGATCATTGAATCATCGGAATTCCGTGTCGCTGTCATAATTCCCCATCAGTCCTATCCGTCCCATGTGTCCCATAACAGCGATGGGACTTATAGGACTTATGGGATTGGCTGAACAACAAATCCTTCCACGGAGCCCCCAGTTTGAACGCTCTGATTCGGTTTTCTCTGCATCACCGCTTGCTGATTGTGTGCCTGGCGCTGGTCACGCTGGTCATGGGTTCGGTCACCATGGCGCAGTTGCCGATCGACATCTTTCCCAATCTGACGCGTCCGCGCGTGACCGTGATGGTGGAATGCCACGGTCTGGCTCCGGAAGAAGTCGAAACGCTGGTGACTTTGCCACTGGAAACGGCATTCAACGGGGCCGCTGGTGTTGAAGCCGTCCGCAGTTCGTCTGGGATCGGGCTGTCGGTGATCAACGTCGAATTTGGCTGGAATACCGACGTCTATGTGGCGCGGCAGATTGTGAACGAGCGCATGGGGACTGTGGCCAGTCGTCTGCCACCAGATGTGAAGCCGGAACTCGCCCCCATCAGTTCATTGATGGGGCAGATCATGCTGATTGGCCTGACCAGCGAGGGCAATCAGACGAAACCGATGGATGTCCGGACGATCGCCGATTGGGTCGTCAGGCCGCGACTGTTGACCGTTCCGGGTGTCTCGCAAGTGATCATCATGGGGGGCGGCCGCAAGCAGTTCCAGGTCCTCGTCAATCCAGAATCGCTGCTCGCTTATGAGGTCACGCTGGAAGAAGTCGAAGTTGCCCTGAAGCAGAGCAATCTCAATTCGACTGGCGGTTACATGCAGCAGGGCGCGATGGAGTTCCTGGTGCGTGGAATTGGTCGCGCGAACTCGATTGACGACATTGGACTGACGGTGGTGAAGGCGACCCCGTCGCGTGCGGTATTGCTGCGCGATGTCGCGCGGATCACGACGGGGATCCAATCGAAGCGCGGCGACAGTTCCGTCAATGGTCAGCAGTCCGTGGTGATTACCATCGGCAAGCAGCCCACGGCGGATACGCGCTGGCTGACGGAGGAAATCACGCGTGCCCTGGATGACCTGAAGGGGTCGCTGCCCGCAGATATTCGCATTAATACAGAGCTATACCAGCAGCGTGAGTTCATCGACCGTGGCATTCACAACGTGATTGAAGCGTTGCGCGATGGGGCCATCCTGGTGCTCATTATTCTGTTTCTGTTCCTGCTGAACTTCCGTACGACGTTCATCACACTGACCGCGATCCCGCTGTCGATTGTCATCACCGGCCTGGTATTCTGGCTGTTCGGCGTGTCGATTAACGTCATGACTCTCGGCGGTCTGGCGGTCGCGATGGGTGAACTTGTCGACGATGCCATTGTAGATATTGAAAACGTCTTCCGACGACTGGCTCAAAACGCGCACGCGGCAGTGCCTGAGCCGATGTTGAAAGTGGTTTATAAGGCGAGTCTGGAAGTGCGTAGCTCGATCGTCTACGGCACGATGCTGGTGATTCTGGTCTTCGTTCCGCTGTTTGCCTTGTCGGGAATTGAAGGCCGGTTGTTTGCCCCGTTGGGGCTGGCGTATATCACCTCGATCCTGGCCTCGCTGCTGGTTTCATTGACGGTGACCCCCGTTCTCGCCAGCTTGCTGCTATCGGGTTCGAAAGCGGCGCACAGCGAAAAAGACAGCCCCCTGCTCCGGTTCATGAAGTGGGTCGTCACTCCGGTCATTAAGACCAGTATGCACGGTTGGGGTTTAACCGTGATTCTGTCGTGCGTGTTCGCGTCGATGATTGGCAGCGGAGTTCTGGCGGTGAACCTGGGGAGTGACTTTCTGCCTCCCTTCGATGAAGGCGCGGCACAGGTCAATGTCGTGCTGCCGCCGGGGGCATCGCTCGAAGCTTCCAATCGTGCGTGTGCGATGGTCGACGCGGCACTTCGCAAGCACTTGCAGACCGACGCCCAGCCCCACGGGATTGTCCGCAGCTACGTTCGTCGTACGGGACGAGCGGAATTGGACGAACATGCCGAAGGGGTGAATCACACCGAGTACATCCTGGGCCTCAACCCAGAAAGTGGCTTGCCCCGACAGGCCGTTCTGGCAGAACTGCGGAAAGACTTGGAAGAGATTCCCGGTATTGAATACGAAGTGGAACAACCACTGGCACACATGATGAGTCACATGCTGTCCGGTGTGAACGCTCAGATTGCGATCAAGCTGTTTGGAGACGATCTGGACGTCTTGCGCAAGAAGGCCCAGGAGATCAAACAGGCGATTTCCGAGATTCCCGGCCTGGCCCCACCGGTGGTGGAACCGCAGCAGTTGATTCCTCAACTGCGGATAGAACTCAATCGCGAGCAACTGGCGGCCTACGGGCTGACGCCGGGCTATGTGAATGAATTCATCGAAACGGCGCTCAATGGCAAGGTGACGTCCACCCTGTTGGAAGGGCAGCGGATGTTCGACATCGTGCTCCGGTTTGACAACGACTTCCGCACCGACTTCAGCAAGTTGCACCGGTTGTCGTTGGAATTGCCGCATGGCGGGCGTATTCCCCTGTCTGCTGTCGCCAAGGTCTATGAAGCCGGCGGGCCCAACACAATCAGTCACGAACGGGTCAAACGCCGCATTGCGATTCGTGCCAATACCACCGACCGCGACCTCGGCAGCGTGGTTGCCGACATCAAGCAAGCCGTCCGTGCGAAGGTCAAACTGCCTGAAGGATATTTCGTCGAGTATGGCGGCCAGTTTGAAGCGCAACAAGAAGCCACGCGGCTGATTGGCATGCTGAGTATCGTGTCGTTCTTCGGCGTATTCCTGGTGCTCTACACGTTGTTCCCGTCGGCGCGGATTGTCTTGCAGGTCATGTTCGCCCTGCCGATTGCTTATGTCGGCGGGATTCTTGCACTGTGGGTCACGGGTCAAACATTGACAGTGGCCAGCCTGGTGGGATTTATCTCGTTGGGTGGCATTGCGGCTCGCAACGGGATCCTGCTGGTATCCCATTATTTGCACCTGATGCGTGAAGAGGGAGAGCATTTTTCACACGCGATGGTGTTGCGCGGCAGTCTCGAGCGACTGGCCCCCGTGTTGATGACGGCGCTGACGGCGGGCATTGGCCTGGTGCCGCTGGTCCTGGGTGGTCAGCAGCCGGGCAAGGAGATTCTGTATCCCGTAGCCACGGTGATTCTGGGAGGGTTGATTACCTCCACGGCCTGCGAATACATCGTCCATCCTGGACTGTTCTTCCAGTTGAGCGGCAAGGATGCGCAACAGTTGACGACGCACCAGACGGACGTCGGTGATTAGGAATTGCTCTTCCGTTTTCTCTTAGGTCCCTGCAGTCCTGGACGTCCCTTCGGAAATACAAAGGACGGCAGGAACCCCCGGGACTTTAAAGAACGGCAATAACAACAACAGCCCGCTTGCCATGCCGGCAAGCGGGCTGTGAAATTCCAATCGGCAGATCGAGCGTCGCATTAATCCGCGACGGCGACTTCTTCTTCGGTCTCCACGGCGGCGACGGGCTCGGGAGTATCATCCCAGCTCATCACGTGGACTTCGAGTTCCTTGATGATGACTTGTTTACCGTCATCTTTCACGTTGGCGAACTCAAAGCCAGCTTCTTTCAGCATGTTGAGTTGTTCGCATTCGGCTTCCAGGACGCCATCGTCGGCGATCGCCCGCCACCAGTGCAGATGAGGCCAGTCACGGCGAACCGTTTTCAGCGTCGTCATCATCGCTCGGCCTTTGTTACCGGCAGCGAAGCCAGCCCGACGAGCAATCAGGGTGAATGTTGAAATCTTGTCCGCTCGCTTGAGTTCCCACAGCAGTTCCGCAACCTCGTCTGCCCGTGAAGACGCCATACTTGTCCCTCCAATATAAAATTACCTCGGGGCGATCAGCTCCCAGAGGCCAAAGTCGCGGTCGCTGAATGATCTGTTCCAGTGAGCGCGGGAATTGATGCATATTCAAAGATTATCGATGGTCGTGGTCACTTCCGCTTCCATTACCAACGCATGTTATTAGGATACCGCAAAAACAGGTCCGTCACAAGACCCCCTACCGTTACAGCGAGATTTGAAGGGTCGAAATCTGTCGCTCGGTTGCCGCCTGTGTGGCCGCACCTTGACATCGAGAGGCGGCTATCGTCAGCATGCAATCGCCATCAACATGGGGTGTTTACCCTCAAGAGATCATACGGATGCAGAAAGCTATGCGGGAAGTCTATGACCGTCACGGGATTACGTTTCAATACCCTGCCGATTGGGAAGTTTCGGAGCAGGAGCAGGACGACGAATGTTTGATCACGGTTTCCGGGCCGGGGACTTCGTTCTGGTCGGTGGGATTGTTTCGAGACCGGCCTTCGCCCGAGCTCGTTCTGGAAACCGCGCTGGCCGCATTCAAAGATGAATACCCCGATCTCGACTCCTATGCTGCCGACGACGAACTGCTCAGTCAGCCCACCTTGGGCTATGACATCGAGTTCTTCTGCCTGGAACTCGTCAACACGGCGCGGATTCGAGCCTTCGTCGCTCAGAAGTTTACCGTTCTGGTACTGTGCCAGGCGGACGATACCGAACTCGAAGCCTCGAATCCGTTGTTTGAAGAAATGTCGAAGTCGCTCGATTGTGAACTACTTGACGATGAGGACGCAGATCCCTTCGACGACCTGGAGCTGCCGTCTTGACACCGGCTGGCAACCTCACCCCGCATTCCCGGGACAGTCGTAAACGGCAGGGAGTGTTTTATACCCCAGAACCCGTCGCCAATTATATGGTGGCGGCGACGTTCAATCGCTGGCAATCTGACCGCCGATCGCTGGCGACCTTACGCCTGGTCGATCCCGCTTGCGGCGAAGCGGCCCTGCTCTGGCCCGCTTATCAATTGCTGTGCCGGCAACAGGCTGCTGCGGACGGACCCGCGCGGTTGGATTTGATCCGCCGGCAATTGTTCGGAGTCGAACTTGATTCGCAGGCGATTGAGGCGCTTCGACAACGGTTTCGGATGGACTTGGTCGATCAAGTCTGCGCGACCGAATTGGAGCGGGTTCTGAACAGCAACTTTCGCTGCGGCAATGCGATTGCGGGGCATGGCTGGGAGATTCCTGAGCCAGAAAACGGATTCTTCCATTGGAGTCAGGCATTTCCCGAGGTCTGTGCGGCGGGTGGATTCGATATCGTGCTGGCGAATCCTCCGTATCGCCGGGAACGTGGGGCCAAGCTGGATCTGGCGGCACTCGAACAAGCACCGCTGGACAGCCGCTGGCGGCCAGGGAGGATGGATCTATGGCATTACTTTTTTCATCGTTCCCTGGATCTGGTGCGACCTGGCGGACTGTTGACGTTTATCGTCAACAGCTACTGGACGACGTCCGCTGCGGGTCGGCCGTTGATTGAGCGACTGGCCGCGGAAGCGACACCGTTGGAGCTTGTGGTTCTGCAGACGGCCCCGGTGTTTGTTGGTGTGAGTGGCCGGCATCTGATCATGCAGCTTCGCAAAGGGGTGACCACCGAATCGTGTGATATCTTCCGTTTGCAGGAGCCCTGTTATCCTGCGGTCGGGACAAGTGACCTGTGGACCGAGCTGCTCGATCACCACAGGACCGCTCATAACGCAGTTGCGGCACAACCATTTCAGCACCACCGGGTCGCGCGTGACGGTCTCTTTCAAGCAGGTCGGCTCTGTTTGGAACCAGGTACGGTATCGTCGGCCCAGAGGCCCCGTGGGTTGTTACAGGCGGAGCGCAAGCTGGGTGATCTCTTCGAAGTGCGTCAGGGAATCGCCGAGAACCCGCCCCGGGTGACTCGGAAGCAGGCCTTGGAACAATCCGAGTATCGCTCGGGCGATGGGGTCTTCGTGTTGACGACCGTTGAGTTGCAGCAGTTGGAATTATCCGCGACAGAACAACGGTGCGTGCGACCGTACTACACCGCAGCCGACATCAGCCGCTACTGGTCACCGTCGACGGCGACACAGTGGTTGCTCTATCTGAATCGCGATACGGCACCCGACCTGGCCGCGTTGCCGAATATCGCCCGGCATCTGAGTCGCTTTCGGCCCCTGCTTGAGCGGCGTCGGGAAACTCAACTGGGTAAAGTGGCGTGGTGGCATCTGCATTGGCCCCGCGAATCGCGGTTGTTCGAACAGCCGCGGATTCTCGCCGTGCAAATGTGCCAGGAGCCGCGGTTCGCGTATGTGGAATCTCCGACCTATGTGGGGTTCTCAATCAACGTGATCGTGTCGAAAACCGACACGACGGAAGGCAATTTGAGCGCTACCTTGGGGCTGACGGGACTAGAGGCGATCCTCAATTCACGATTTGCCAGCGAGTGGTTCTCGTCAAACGCCAAGCGTCGCGGGGTGAACCTGGATATTACCGGCGGCACGTTGAAAAACTTCCCCATTCCGGAATTCGAACAGGCCGGCTTGGAGAGTCTTCTTCGTTTGTCACACGAGCGCCAAGAGTTGGAGCGGCAGGCTGGTAGCCCCGAGATTGTGGTTCGGGCGCAACATATCGAACTCGAAATTGACGAGTTGATTACAGAAATCACTGGGTGAACTGGATCGTTCGGGCTGATGGGAGGGTGAGGCTCCTGCCGAACCGCGTAGTCTTGTCGCGACCGAAAGACCAAGCGGCTCAACAGGAGCTTCGCCCTCCCATCAGCCGTGTTCTACAGTCAGCAACAGACACTTGACACACGTCACTTCGGCTTGGCGGGCCGGAAGTATTTCATCGATTCGCGGACGACGGTGCGGCGATTGGCCAGGCGCACGGCCAGGGCCAGGATGTAATTGATCCAGCCGGAAACCGTGTATTGCCGCTTCTTTTCGAGGGCCCGCATGCCGCAACGGACCACTTCTTCCGGGGTCTGTGACCGCTTCTTGGCGAGCCAGCCGCTAACTCCGGCGGTGTCGAAGAACTCGGTTTGCGTGGGGCCCGGACAGAGGGCGGTGACGGTCACACCCTTCTCTCGCGCTTCGGCCCACATGGCTTCGGAGAAATGCAGCACGTAGGCTTTCGAGGCCGCATACACACCCATGTAGGCCACCGGCTGAAATGCAGCGACTGATGAGACATTCAGCACGGCCCCGTGACCGCGCTGCATCATGCCTTGCAAGTACACATAAGCCAACTCGGTCAGCGCTGCGATGTTCAACTGCACCATTTCCAGGATGCGTTGGATGTCGGTCGTCTCGATCTCGCAGACATAACCAAAGCCCGCGTTATTGATCAACAACTCAATCGTGATGTTGCGTTTGGCGATCTCAGCCACCATCGCGGCCCGTTGGACAGAATCGGCCAGATCGCAAATGATGATTTCGCACTTGGTGCCGTGCGCGGTGTGCAGTTCTTCGGCGAGTTTTTCGAGTAACTCTTTTCGTCGGGCGACGAGAACCAGGTGCATGCCGCGCGAGGCCAGACGGCGCGCAAATTCCGCACCTATTCCGGATGAAGCCCCGGTCACCAGAGCCCATTGATCTGCGTAGCCCGAAATCACAGATGATCCCCCCGACGCTCGGATCGGGATGACGATGGCCTTGAGACTGACCCAGCCCGTTCTATCGCCCGCCTCCCGCTAAACACAAAAGGGGAGACCTACCACCCGAGTGGCCCTATCCTAACGAAAAAAGCGTGGAAATTCGACTGATCCGGCCCGACTGGCCAACAAACCGACGCGAATTGCCAAGTCTTCGTTCAGAAACCTCGTTATTTATATTGTTTATGAACTCAGCCGCGATCCGTATTGTTCCGAGTAATATTTCAAATAGTCACCCGATTTAATGTGCTGCACCCATGGCGCGTGCTGGCGATACCAATCAATCGTATCCCGCAGCCCTTGTTCGAACGGAACTTCAGGCTTCCAAGCGAGTTGCGTCTCTGCCTTGGTACAGTCGATCGCATACCGTTGATCGTGGCCCGGACGATCAGTCACGTGCTTGATCAAACTGGCAGGCTTTCGCAGGTGCTGCAGCAAGAGGTGGGTGATTTCCAGATTGGTTTTCTCCTGGCGCCCCCCGAAGTTGTAGACTTCGCCGCCCCGTCCGTTGCGCAAGGCCGCGCTGATGCCCCGGCAGTGGTCAGTCACATGAATCCAGTCACGAACATTCAGACCCGTGCCATAAACGGGTAATGGCTGGTCGGCCAGGGCATTGGAAATGAACAGCGGAATTAGCTTTTCGGGGAACTGATAGGGTCCGTAGTTGTTGGAACAGCGCGTAATGATGCCGGGGAAGTCGAACGAGTGACAGTAGGCTCGCACCAGCAGATCGGCGGCGGCCTTGGACGCCGAATACGGGCTGTTCGGAGCCAGCGGTGTCTCCTCCGTAAAGAAGCCGGTCGGCCCCAGGCTGCCATAAACTTCATCGGTGGAAACTTGCAGATACCGGCTGACTTTCGCCTGCCGCGACGCATCCAACAGGACTTGAGTGCCGATGACATTCGTCTGGATAAATGGACCGCTGTCGAGCAAGCTGCGATCCACATGACTTTCGGCCGCGAAGTTGACGACGGCATCAAATCCGCCCTCGCCGATCAGCTTGCCGACGAGATCCCGATCGGCGATATCGCCGCGGACGAATTGATAACGAGGATCGGAAGCCACCGAGGCGAGGTTCTCCAGATTCCCCGCGTAGGTCAGCTTGTCGAGGTTAACGACGTGTCGATCGGGATGAGCCTCAAGTTCCAGTTTGATGAACATCGACCCAATGAACCCGCAACCGCCAGTGACGAGCATGCGTCGGATTGGATTCATAGGTATTTGATCCTCGGATGTGAAGTCAGCGCCGTCGAGTCTGGGGTTGGACGTTCAAATTTCAAAACTGGTCAGGTACCTCGATTAGCGATTTCAACCAGGTCTGAAATCTCGCCAAAACGTAGATGCAAAAATTAAGAAGCTCAACAAAAGGGCCAATGCCGTATTCATTACCGCGAACAGAATCGGCATGAATCGCATCGTGCAGAGACACACGAAAAACATGACTCCAGCCAGCAGAGGCATCACCATAAACCCAAAATTCTCGATCAGTTTGGGAAGCAACGTCCGCAGTGGTTGGTGATGATCGACAACGAACCAATTCAAACTACCGAGCAACATGATGATCCCGAAGATGAACATGTTTCCGAACAAAAAACGCAGTTCAAGGAACTCGATACGCTCCTCGGAGCCGCTCATGTTGTTCTCGCCAGTGTTCATCGTTGATCTCCACTGGAGTTCCGATTTTGCTTTGGCTTTCGACGTTTCAGACCCCGCTGGCTGAAGCGAGGTCATCCCGCAGACGAATCCGGGGGGGCTTACGCCACCCGGTTCACCTGCTTTCTGGTCGGACTAGTGAGCGGCAAGGCGCTAGCCGCCGGTTCTTCAGCATCATTTTTACGAAGAACCGGTGGCTAGCGCCATTCCGCTCACAAAGCGAGTGCCATTTGGCTTACGCCACCCGGCTCGCCTGCTTTCTGGGATGAACGCCGCCGTTAGTTTTCGTCGGTCTCTTCCTCTTGGGTTTCGACGTCGGGAGCTTCAATCTCCGGTTGGGGGATTTCTGCAACGGGTGTTGTCGGTGCGGTCAACACTTCGGCGGGAGTCACCACCGTGATGTCTTCGCTCGGAACGCGGGCGATTGAGGCGACCGTATCCCCTTCTTCCATGCGAATGATCGTTACGCCTTGCGTGCCGCGGCCGATCTGGTTGATGTCGCGAACGCGGATCCGCTGGATCTTGCCCTGGCTGGTGACCATCAAGACTTCGTCCTGTTCGGACACGCCGATGATGTCCACGACCTTGCCGTTGCGAGCCGTCGTCTTGATATTCACCAGGCCCTTCCCGCCACGCCGCTGGCGGCGGTAACGCATGCTGCTCTTCTGGGCTTCATCACCGTCAGCTTCGACTTCGTCCGGTTCTTCGACGACTGGTGGTTCTTCAACGGGGACATCATCTTCAGCCCCTTCGTCCGTGACCACGGGCGTTTCGACCATCACGATCGGTTCTTCATAACCGAACGGTGTCCGCTTGCCGTATCCGTGTTCACAGATCGACAGCAGATCCATCTCGGGATCGGCGACCACCATGCCGACGACATGGTCTCCCTTGCTCAGCTTGATTCCCTTCACGCCACGGCTGTTGCGGCCCATGCTGCGGGCATCGGATTGAGCGAACCGGATCGAATGCCCGTTGGCAGTCGCCAGCAGGACGTCGTTCGTCGGACCGACGATCACGACGTCGATCAGTTCGTCACCCTCTTCCAGTTTGATGGCGATAATGCCGCCCTTCTTGGGGCGACTGTAAGCTGCCAGAGGCGACTTCTTGACGATTCCCTTCCGCGTCGCCATCAACAACTGCCGGACCGCGTCGAAGTGTCGCACGGCGAGGCAACTGAAGATCTTTTCGCCTTCCTGCAACTGCAGCAGATTGACCAATGCGCGGCCCTTGCTGGTGCGGCTGAGGAGCGGCAGGTCGTACACCTTTTGCCAGAACACCTTGCCGCGATCGGTGAAGAACAGCAGAAAATCGTGCGTGCTGGCGACGAACAGATGCTCGATCGGATCGTCTTCTTCGACCTTGGCCCCGGTGATGCCGCGGCCGCCGCGGTGTTGGGCCTGATACGTATCGAGAGCCATCCGCTTGATGTAGCCGCGGTGGCTGAGCGTCACGACCATCGGTTCTTCGGTGATCAAGTCCGCTCGGTCGACGTAGGTCAGCTCCTCGTCGGTGATCGTCGTGCGACGCTTGTCATTGTACTTGGCCGCCAGCATTTCCATTTCGCCGCGAATGATGGCGAGAATGTTCGCTTCATCCGACAGGATCCGGACGTATTCGGCGATTTCGTCGAGCAGCTTAGAAAACTCTTCACCCAGCTTGTCGCGTTCCAGTCCGGCGAGCGAACCGAGTTGCATCGCGACGATGGCCTCGGCCTGCGTCTGGGATAGCGAGTACGCCTCAGCCAGCCCGCGTTCGCCTTGAAACGCTGCGTAGCCCTTTTCACCCAGTGCCCGGGCGATCATTTCGCCCGGCACCGTGATCTTCTGCAATTCCTCACGCGCCAGGGCCCGGCTGGCGGACCGGCGAATCGTGCTGATGACTTCATCAATGTTCAACTGAGCGATCAACAAGCCTTCCACCGTGTGCTTACGCTTGCGAGCTTCCGCCAGCATAAACTCAGTGCGGCGGCGGATGACGTCGACGCGATGTCGCAGGAATTCTTGCAAAGTTTCCTTCAAGGTCAGCAACTGCGGCCGGCTGCCGACGAGCGCCAGCATGATGAAGCTGAAGGTGCTCTGCAGAGGCGAATACTGGAACAGTTGATTGAGTACGACATCCTTGTCCGCATCGCGTTTGATGACGATGTGCAGCCGGACCTGCCACGCGGGAAGCGTGCGGTCGGTCAGGTCGATGATGCGGGCGATGCCCTTGATCCGTTCGTCGCGGACCAGTTCTTCGAGTTTTTCGCGCAGCCGGTCGCGCGTTTCGAGATAGGGAATTTCGGTGACGACGATGACGTCGTGGTTCTTTTCTTCCTCGAAGTGCGTCCGGGCCCGCATGGTGACGGTGGAGCGCCCCGTGAGGTATCCCTGACGCAGTCCCATTCGCCCACAGATGATGCCGCCAGTGGGAAAATCGGGGCCTTCCAGCACTTCCAGCAAGTCATCTAGACCGGCGTCCGGATTGTCGATCAGCACGATCGCCGCGTTGCAGACTTCGGCCAGATTATGCGGCGGGACGCTGGTCGCCATACCGACCGCGATACCGGTCGACCCATTCACCAGCAAGTTCGGCACACGTGACGGCAGGACCACCGGCTCCATCAGTCGCTGGTCGTACGTCGGAACGTAATCGACCGTGTCCCGGTTGATGTCATCGAGCAGTTCCGAAGCCACAGCCGACAGGCGGGCTTCGGTATAACGCATGGCCGCGGGAGGCAGACCGGCAAGAGAACCGAAGTTTCCCTGCTTGTCGACCAGCACTTCGCGCATCACCCAGTTCTGGGCCATGCGGACGAGCGTCGGATAGACCGAGCCTTCGCCGTGCGGGTGATAGTTACCGCTGGTGTCACCGGCGATTTTCGCGCACTTGATACGCGACGTGTTTGGACCCAGGTTGAGGTCATTCATCGCCACCAGGATGCGGCGTTGAGACGGCTTCAGCCCGTCCCGGACGTCCGGCAACGCACGGCTGATGATGACGCTCATTGCATACGTGAGATAACTCGTTCGAATCTCATCCTGGATGTCATGCATCAGAATGTTTTCGACGCCACCACCGTTTTCGCTATTACCCGACATGCCGTTCGACAACGGAATTCCTCACTCTCTCAGAAGGGGCGATCGCCGACGGTTAGAACCCCTTACGGGGCATGGAGATAGGTCGTCTTGCTCGGACGATAACTGTCCCCGCTTCGACTCACACCAACGGTATGTGAACTTGCGATCACACTTCGCGGCTACGGAAGAAGCCATTTCTGGCGGTCTAAAAATCGTCGCAACTCATTGGAAATACATCCGTTAAAGTTGTGTGCCGAGTATAGCAAAAACGCCCCGTTTGCTCAATGTTCACGAGCTGCAAATCATCGGGAATTCTCAAGCAATTTGCCGCTCCGACGGCGGCCACTTTTCCCGACGATTTCGACGACGAAGTGATGGGTCGCGTTCGGCATGCGCGCCGGTGCCAGCGTTACAACCGGAACGCCAAGATTTCCGCGAACTCTGATTGCGTTAAGGCTGGGATACACAGCGCTGGAAGTGCCAATTAGGGTGAAATTGGCCCCTCCATGTAGCGGAACTTCGTAAGAATTCCGCCGCATGCAGACCGACTTTCAATGTCTTTAGAAACTCGTCTTTGCCGGTGCAAACATCAGAATTCTCAAGAATTCTGCTACATGACGACGTTTGCCAGCGGGGAAGTATCCGAATTGAGGTCGTGCAGTTTGGTTCTGCTCGGTTGTTATTTGTGACTTGTCATCAACCATCCGGCTTACGCCGGACGCTCGCCTTTTTGACGCAATGATTACTCATCACTAGAAAACGTCCCAACCGTGAATGGTTCCGGTGTCATCAGTCAGTTGAAAGAGGCGGAATTCCGCCTGGATCGGGTGTGTCGCCAGTTCGAGCAAGCCTGGCGGCAGAACCGTCCCCTGACCATTGAACACTGTCTGACCCAGGTGGAACTCGTCGAGCGACCGCACCTGTTGGAAGAGCTGATCGCTTCGGAATGGGAGCTGCGTGTTCGTCGCGGTGATGATCCTGAAACGGCCGAGTATGTCGGTCGGTTTCCGCAGGATGAAGACCTGGTGGTCGCGATTTGTGGCGTCCTCGCTGCGGAATATGCCCGTTCGGAATCTCGCGGCACCAATTCCACTCCGCAACCCGGCGAACATCTGGGTGACTACAAAATCATCCGCGAAGTCGGCCGCGGTGGCATGGGGATCGTCTATGAAGCCCGCCAGGAGTCACTCGGGCGTCAGGTGGCACTGAAGGTCCTGCCGGCCAGACGCTTTCGCAGCGAACGCGAACTGCAACGCTTTCGGCGCGAGGCCCAGGCGGTCGCCCGTCTGCACCATAGTCACATCGTCGAAATCTATGGCGTCGGCGAACAGGATGGCGTCCATTATTTCGCCATGCGGTATGTGACTGGCCGGGGACTCGATCAGGTCATCTCGGAATTGCGAGACAGTCTTGGCCTGTCCGAAGATGATGGCGAGGTTTCGGTCCTGAATGAACCGCATCGGCCGGGGGCGCGGAGTTTTTCGTCCATTCACAGCGGGTCCTCGCTGCTGTTGTCGCGGGCCCTGTCGTCGCCGCCGGACAGCATCGATTCGACGACCGCCAGTTCGCGCTATCGAGCTGTGGCCCGGATTGGATTTCAAGTTGCCGAAGCCTTGCAGTACGCCCACGAACGTGGCATTCAACATCGCGACGTCAAGCCGTCCAATCTGTTGATCGACCGTCACGAAGTCGTCTGGTTGTCCGATTTCGGGCTCGCCAAGCTGGATCTTGATGCGGTGGATATCACCGAGAGTGACGATCTGGTGGGAACGCTGAAGTACATGCCGCCGGAAGCGTTGACCGGCAAGATTGACCACCGCAGCGACATCTACAGCCTGGGGCTGACACTGTATGAGCTGATCACGTTGCGACCGGCTTTGGACGGATCGGATCGGGCGCAGTTGCTGGAGCAGGTGAAGGATCCGCAGATTCCCGCACCGCGCTGGCTGGTGCCCGATGTCCCGCGCGATCTGGAGACGATCGTGCTGAAAGCGATCGCCCGGGATCTGGATCAGCGGTATCAGTCGGCCAAGGAACTGGCGGCCGATCTGGAACGATTTTTGAACCACGAGCCGATCCGGGCGCGTCCGCAGAGCACGTTCACCAAATTTCGACGCTGGGTGGAACGCAAGCCGCTGATGGCCTTTCTCGCGTTGGGCACAATCTCGATTACGACGACCAGCGTCTTCAGCTTCGGAGCGGTGTATTCGAATGCCCTGACGGCCGCCAAGCAGGCTCGGCATGATCGCGATCTGGCAAATCAAACCCTGAGATTTGCCCAGCAGGCCAAGACCTCGGCGGAACTCAGCCGCAGGGCGGCCGAGGTCTCGACCCGCGAAGCCCAGAACCGGCTGATTCAGGCCCAACGTGCCGAAGCGGCGGCGTATCTGCAGCAGGGTGATGACTTCGCGGCACTCGTCTGGACGGCAGAAACGCTACGCACAGAACAGCGATTGGCGAACTCGACGGATGACACGGACGCGGCGGAGGCCACCGCCGATCCTGACGACTATCTGGCACTCGAGCCCGCGTTGCGGTTGCGGGTCGGATCGATCATGCAGGGTTCGCCTCGCATTGTGCTTCGCGAATGGTTACCAAAACTGGTGGCAGAGGCGGATGATGCCGAGCCGGCTGTCGCAGGTGCGTCGGATTTTCGAGTCGACCGCGAGGGCATCTGGTTCGCGGCCGATGCTGGCAACGCTCGCGATGGAGGTGGTCAAGCTTTGTGCGTGGCCAATCCGGAACGGACGCGTTTGCTGCGATGGAATCTGGTGACAGGTCAGCAGGAGCAGTTTGTCGCGGGTGGTCCGGCCGGTTCATCCGTATTGACCAGCACCGGCAGTCTGCGGGTCACCTATGGCGCGAATCGGACGCTGCAATATTCAAAGTTGAATCCAGGGGGGGGTGATCTCCCGCGGACCCTGGAGGACCCGCCGTCGATTCGCAATCTGGAATTGCGTGGGGCGTGGGAATCGCCCGATTGCCAGTGGATGGTGGTCAGTTTCCGCACTCCGGAGGACGAGATCCTGGCCGGGTTGTGGGATCTGTCGACAGGTCACCTGGCCGTTCCCGATTTCCTGTCGATTGCCGCACGTCAGTTTCATGCCGAATTCAGTACGGACAGCCGGCGATTGCTGGTTCGATCGGATCAGCAGGTGCAGATCCTGGAGATTCCGAGCTGCCGGCGTCTGTTGCCCGATGAGCGATTCGAAATCGCGGCCCACGCCTGGAGTCGCGATGGGCACTGGTTTGCGGGACAAGTCGGGAACAAGACCTGCGTCTATCAGTTGGATGCGTGGCCCGTTGCGGCACCGCAAGTCATCGATCGTCCGGTCCCCAAAGAGGTCTCGTTTCAGAATGCCGGTGGCTGGCTGGCGTTGATGTTACCGCGTGGC
>CAMAVF010000144.1 GCA_945861445.1 Planctomicrobium piriforme
GTTCCCTTGGCCAGGACCACCGAGCGTTCGACGATGTTCACGAGTTCGCGGACATTGCCCGGCCAGTTGTAGCGTTGCAGCAACTGCACGGCCGATTCGCTGAAGCCGGCGATGTGCTTGCCGTTCTGAGAATTGAATTCGCCGAGGAAGTGTTCGAGCAGCAACGGGATGTCGCCGATGCGTTCTCGCAGGGGTGGCTGCGTCAGCGTGATCACGTTGATGCGGTAATACAGATCCTGGCGGAACTCGCCGCTTTCGACCATGTCTTCCAGGTTGGCGTTGGTGGCGAGGATGACTCGCACATCGACCTTATGGGTCTTGTTGCCGCCGACCGGTTCGAATTCGCGATCTTGGAGGACTCGCAGCAGCTTGACTTGCAGGCTGGGTGAGGCCGTCGCCATTTCGTCCAGGAAGATTGTGCCGCCGTCGGCTTGCAGGAATTTTCCCATCTTGTCGTGAATGGCCCCGGTGAATGAACCGGCCATGTGACCGAACAGTTCACTCTCCAATAGAGAGTCAGGGAGTGATCCACAGGCGACTTCCACGAAGGGCTTGCCACGGCGTGAGCTGAGTTGATGGATGGCGCGGGCAGTCATCGTTTTACCGGTGCCGCTTTCACCCAGGATTAGGACGGTGGCCCGCGTATCTGACACGCTTTCCATCAAGTCGAACATCTTCTGCATGCGATAATCGCGGCCGATGATGTTGCCCAGGCCGAAGCGTTCATTGAGCTGTGCTCGTAAGGTTTTGTTTTCTTGGACGATCTGGCGCTGGCCCAGGGCTCGTTCGATCGAGAAATTCAGTTCGTCACAGATGATGGGTTTCGTCATGTAGTCGAACGCGCCCAGCCGGATGGCTTCGACGGCGTTTTCGATCGTGCCAAACCCGGTGAGCAGGATGACGGCCGTTTCCGGCGTGTGTTGCTTCGCCCATTCCAGCAATTGGAATCCGTCCTGATCGGGCAGATTGACGTCGCTGACGACGACATCGAACGGATACTCCTTCATCCGCTGCGTGGCATCGCGGGAATTGGAAGCGGTTTCGGTGCGATAACCCAGGCCGCGCAGAAAATCTGCCATGGCATCCAGGACGTACTTGTCATCATCAACCAGTAGCAGCGAACCGTTTATCATCTTGGCGTTCTCTCGAGACTTCTCTCATGCTGTTGCGGCAAACGACACCGCGCACGAGTACCGTGGTGGAATACCAGAAAGTCGCGAGGTGCGGTGTGCGCAGAGGGAGTGCGCCAAGGACACCCGTTAATGAGACGCTTCATCCATGAAAACGTGATCATTCCCGGCTGGGAGATTGTTTCGAAGAGGGTACGAAAACCTACGTCACAGGATGCAGTTCGTCAACAATTATTTCAGCATGATGCGGGAATCGGTCAAATGCAACAGGGTTTACCCCGCCGGTCAGACCAGTCTGTGTGGGTCGTAACTGCGTGTTGCAAAAACGCCACATACCACGGATACCTTTTGCATTGTCTTAGTCCCATAGGTCCTATAAGTCCCATGTGTCCCATAAGTCCCATCAAATTCAATGGGACTTATGGGACGGATGGGACACATGGGACTTATGAAAGACAATGGGTTCCATTGATTTTCCAGGATTTCTGGCGTTTATTTTCCACCGTTGCCGGCCGACAGCACAACCTTTAAGCCATCGATCTGGAAGTCAATCTTCAACGGACTAAACAGCTTTTCAAACAACTCTTCCGGTGGCACGTCCTTCACGTCGATGGCGACCAGTTGATCAATGTCGATCCCCTGCTGCTTGAGTTCCTCCCAGTCGTATACAAACTGAATTCCCGTCCCTGCGATTTTCTCCAGTACTGCTGACAACGGGGCGTCCTTGGCTTGAAATGTCAGGCGACGTTTGGCGAGCGGGGTGGGCGTGTTCGGTTTCTTCTTCGACGACGTTCCGCTGGTCATCGTGCGAATGAGTTGTTCCAGGGCCTCCAGTTGTTCCTGCGTCCCCTGGGCGACCAGTTCTTCCGCCGAGGCTGCCGTGACCACCTGCGGTAGCTCTTCTTGTATGGCGCGAGAAATGGCTTCGACCTTGGCTCGGGGCAGGGGCCATTTCTTTTCCAAGGCGATCTTTTCGGGGATGGGAATCAGTTCCAGAGTAGTTCCCGCGGAGTCCAGGCGGAACGTGAGGTCATACTGGATCAGAATCAGCGTCAGCCCTTCGGCCAGATTGATGGGGGGCAGATCGTTCGCCGCCCATAAGTCGTGAGGCAGCCGCTCGCTGTGCTGAATCCGCAGATTCCTGTCGGCTGCAATTCGTTGGACGATCTCCAGCGGTGAGTCGAGATTCTGCCAGGTGAGCGGCCGGCGTTCGGTCAGCGACTTCCGCCGGTTGACGGACAATTTGGCGGCCAACTGTTGGACGTCCGCGTGCCGCAGGGCCACCAGCGTCCGCAACCGACCGGCTGCGGCGAGGGGGCCGAGATAGACCGTCTGGCTGGTCACGCTGACGCTGCCCTGGGCCGCGGCTGCCAACCGGCCGAATGTGTCACGCAACGCAGAGTCGCTGGTTTCCAGGGTGAACACCAGATTCGGATCGAGCCGACGGTCGAAGACCAGCGGAATGCGGCGCTGTTGCGACAGTGACTTCGCGGCAAACCGCAGTTCCGCGTTCTTCCAGGTGGCGACCACAGGCTGATCCAGGGTCCATTCGTACTTGGGACCACTCAACCAGGCCACGGACGCAGATTCGTCGACCTCAGCGGCACCGAGTGAACTCCCCAGCAATAGAATGAGAATCCAGCGCATGATAAAGAACACGAAGATTATGAAACACTGAGGCACAGAGTGAGATATTGCCCGCAAGCCAAGGAGAACGAAGAGTTTTTCGCCACGGATGGACACAGATTGAACACGGATTAGGATGATTGATTTTCACTCCTCCGGAGTGAAGGCTTGCGCTTCCATCATAGACCCGATGGAATGTGAATACTATCGCCGGAATGGCCGAACGATACGTCGCGAATTGCTGGGTCTCGGTTCAAGTACGTTTTGCGATTCCTTCTCCCTGATCCTCTTTCCTTTTAGACATTCGTCATTAGACATTAGTCATTCTTCCCCCGCTGCTTTCACGCCGCACACCCGACGGTCTGGCCGCCGATCCCACGGGCTTGACGCGACTCCTTTCAGCGTGCGACACTGGAAGTTCGGAAATTGCGTGGGCTGAGGGCGGATCGCTCGTTGTATCGTCCCGCAATTTCGTCGAACTTCGACAGCACTTCGTTCAGATCAAGGACTGCGTTCACCATGCAGGCGACACAAGCCGTGGGCATCGATCTGGGGACCACCTACTCCTGCATCGCGGCTCTGAACGAGCACGGGGAACCGATCTCCGTTCCCAATCCCGAAGGTGAGTTGTCGACGCCGTCGGTCGTATTCTTCGATCATGGCGAGGAAGTCGTCGGGGTCGAAGCACTACGCAACGCGGTCGCCAAGCCGGAACGCGTCGTGCAGAACGCCAAACGCTACATGGGCGATCCGAAGAAGAAATGGACCATCGGCAACAAAAGCTACTCGCCGACCGATATCTCGGCCATCATCCTGCGGCAGTTGATTTCCAATGCGGAGAAGCAGTTTGGCAAGATCACCCAGGCGGTGATCACCGTTCCCGCTCAGTTCAGTGACGCCCAGCGTGCGGCCACGGCCGAAGCCGGACGCAAGGCGGGCCTCAAGCAGATAGACATCATCAACGAACCGGTTGCGGCGTCGCTGTGTTACGTGCTGGGGACCGAAGGCATCTGGTTCACCGAACTCGCCAACGAGCAGACGATTCTGGTCTATGACCTGGGTGGTGGCACGTTCGATCTGTCGCTGGTGAAATACAAGCAGGATGAAGTCCGCGTCGTTGCCAGTACCGGTGATCTGCACCTGGGTGGCATCGACTTCAATCAGACGTTGCTCGATGACACGGCCGAACGGTTCACCAAGGATTTCGCTTCGGATCCGCGAGACAATCCGGAAAGCCTGCAATATCTGTCGTGGGAGGTCGAACAGACCAAGCGCAGTTTGACGGTCCGCCCGCGAGCCACCATCAACGTGCAGCATGCCGGGCACCGCAAGTCCTACCAGGTCGAGCAGGCGAAGTTCAATGACATGACCGCGCCGCTGGTGCAGCGGACGGAAAACATCACCAAGCAACTGCTGAAAGACCACAAGCTTGGCTGGGCGCGCGTGGATGTGGTGTTGATGACCGGCGGTTCATCCCGGATGCCGATGATTCGCGACATGCTGAAGCGGCTCAGCGGTAGGACGATCAACACGTCGCTTTCGCCGGATCAGTCGATTGCCCACGGGGCGACGTATTACGCCGGCATGCTGCTCAGCAAGAGCGAATTCGTCAAATCGATCTTGTCGGTCGAAGTCACCAATCGATTGAAGAAGGTCCAGCAAAAAAGCGTCACGGCGCGTGCGCTGGGGATCTTGATTCGCGACGTCAAAACGAATACGCGGGTCCCGCACTACTTGATTCAAGCCAATTCGCCGCTCCCCGCGTCGGTGACTCAGACGTTTGGCACCGTCATCGAAAACCAGAAACGCGTCCATCTGCACATTGTCGAGAGTGGAGCGCGGCCCGAGTTGCCGTATGTGCAATTGGGGAATTGCGTCATTGAGGATCTGCCCAGGAATTTAAAGCGGGATTCGGAAATCGCCGTGACGATTCGGTACGACGAAAGTGCCCGGGTGCATGTCTCCGCGAAGGACGTGACCAGCGGCAAGGAAGCGACGACCGAATTGGTCCGCACCGAGAATCTGCGGCCACAAGAACTTCCCAAGGATGACGACGATGATGACCTGCGAATTGAACTGGGCAATGAGCCGGTCCATAACGCGGCCGAGCAGACGCTGATTCAGAAATCGCGGCCCCTGGTCAATTCCAAGCCCTCGATCAAGCCCGTGGAATCATCTCCCAGACCTGTTCCGAAACCCACGCCTGGCGTGAAGCCCGCCTCGCGGACGCTGGATCTCGACAGCCTGGATATTCCCGTTGCGCTGTGCAATAAGTGCGGCGAGGCGCTGAATGCTCGTGGAGTGTGTCCCGCTTGCGGGACCAGCCCCGCAGACAGGCGGCCAGCTTCGCAACCGGCTCCCAATGCTGCCAGGCCGGGCGTCAAACCCGTAGCAGGCCAGCCGACTCGACCGGCTGCGGCACCTGCCAGACCCGCTTCGCCAGCGGGCAACAGACCGGGGGCTCCCAAACCGATGGACGATGACGACATCATCGATCTGTTCAACGAGTCAGAATCGCCCGCCTATGAAGTCCGGAAACCGGCGGCGAAACCGATCCCCAAGCCGGGTCCGAAGCCCGTCCCACCGCCAACCGCGGGGACTCGCCCCACAGTCAAGCCGCAACCCCCACCGCAGCCGAAGAAACGTCCCGGACCGCCGCTGGACGATTAGCGTATAACCCGGATAATTGCGCAATCTAGAAAAACTGTTGCGATTGCGCAGGCCGGAGCACTCTCCCTTTCCACAATCTGGTTGAGCGAATACACTTTCAGCATCCACGCGAAACGTGCTGGGCGCAGATTGAGGTGCGCACCGGGGGCTGTTTCGGGCTCTACGAAATCTCACTTGAGAAGTCTTGAGTGGGGATCGAGCCTGTCCCAGTCCACGGCCCTAGTCCGCGAACTGGGTGCGGGCGCTATCATTGATGATGAGTGGTGGTTGGACTGGTTGCTGTCTCGCCTGGTCCGGCTGTCGGCGTTCGTGTCTGCCAATGCGCGAGCAACTTTCGTGTGGTGAGATGAATCGAGCAGACCAAGATTTCCCTGCGACCATCAGGTGAAGTGGGCGACACCGTCCCTCTGGGCAGTGCCACGACTGCGTCAGTCGTGAAGAGCCGGAGCGGTGACAACTGATATTAAGCTGGAGAGTAACCGACACATGCAACGCGAACATACCGTGACCCCCGCGGTGGATGTCGATCCGGGCGAAACACAAGAGTGGCTCGATTCGCTGGAGGACGTGTTACGCCGTCTCGGCCCGGCCCGAGTCAACCAATTAATCACAGCCTTGCAAGAGAAGGCGTACCGCGAAGGGGTGACCATGCCCTTCTCGGCCAATACCCCGTACATCAACACGATCCCCGTCGACCAGCAGCCGCATTATCCCGGCGATCATGAACTCGAATGGCGCATCCGAAGTGCGGTCCGCTGGAATGCCATGGCGATGGTCGCCCGCATCAACAACAAGATGACATATGGGGCCGTGGGCGGACATATTTCGACATTCGCCTCTTCCGCAACCTTGTACGAAGTAGGCTTCAATCACTTCTTTAACGCACCGACCGACACCCATTCGGGCGACTTCATTTACTTCCAGGGTCACGCGTCCCCCGGCATGTATTCTCGCGCATTCCTGGAAGGCCGTCTGAGTGAAACCAAGCTCAACAACTTCCGCCAGGAGCTGGCTCCCGGTGGTGGTCTGAGTTCCTATCCGCATCCGTGGTTGATGCCCGACTTCTGGCAGTTTCCGACGGTCTCGATGGGACTCGGCCCGATCGGTGCGATCTATCACGCCCGCTTCCTGCGCTACATGCACAATCGTGGGATCAAAGATACGTCGAAATCCAAGGTCTGGGCGTTCCTCGGTGACGGCGAGTGCGATGAGCCCGAATCACTCGGCGCGATTACCCTCGGTTCACGCGAAAAACTCGACAACTTGATCTTTGTGATCAACTGCAACCTGCAGCGTCTGGACGGTCCCGTGCGCGGGAACGGCAAGATTATTCAAGAGCTGGAAGCGGCGTTCCGCGGTGCGGGCTGGAATGTCATCAAGGTTGTTTGGGGCAGTGACTGGGATCCGCTACTGGCGAAAGATCCGAACGGAGCATTGGTGCGACGGATGGGGGAAGTCAACGATGGGACGTATCAAAAGTACGTCACCACGGATGGCGCTTATATTCGTGAGAACTTCTTCGGCGTGGATCCCGAGTTGCAACAGTTGGTGGAGCATATCTCGGATGATCAGCTCAAGAAGTTGCGACGCGGCGGTCACGATCCGGAAAAAGTGTATGCCGCTTACAAGGCGGCTGTGGAGTTCAAGGGCGCACCGACAGTCATTCTCGCCAAGACGATTAAGGGCTACGGCCTCGGTGAAAGTGGTGAGGGTCGCAATAACGCCCACAATGAAAAGAAGCGCAGCGACGTAGAATTCCGGGAGTTCCGCTCGCGATTCGGCATTCCGATTTCCGACGAGGACGTCGCCGAGGCGCCATTCTACAAATTCCCCGAAGGCAGTCCGGAGCATACGTATCTCCACGAGCGTCGGAAAAAGTTGGGCGGCTATTTGCCTTCGCGGCGGACGACCTATCCCAGACTGCCGGCTCCTGCTGTGGAAACCTTGATCGATGCTGCAAAAAAAGTCACGCACGGATCAACGACGAAAGCGTTGTTGTACTGCATGAACACGTTGCTGAAAGACAAACAAATTGGCAAATTCGTCGTGCCAATTATTCCCGATGAGGCTCGGACATTTGGGTTTGAAGGTCTCTTCAGCTCCTATGGAATCTACGCTCAATTTGGGCAGCAGTACGAACCGGTCGATAAGAGCAGTGAAGGGACCCTGATGTATTATCGCGAAGCGCGCGATGGTCAGGTGTTGGAAGAAGGCATCAACGAAGCTGGCTCGATGGCCTCATTCGTCGCCGCCGGTACGGCACACGCCAATCATGGCGTGCCGATGATTCCGATTTATGTCTACTACTCGATGTTCGGCTTCCAACGTGTTGGCGATCAGATCTGGCTCGCTGCTGATTCTCGCTGCAAGGGCTTCTTGATTGGAGGCACCGCTGGTCGCACCACACTCAATGGTGAAGGTCTCCAGCACGAAGACGGTCACAGTCATCTGGCTGCCGCGACAGTACCCAATATCGTGGCCTATGATCCGGCTTTTGGCTACGAGCTGGCCGTGATCATGCAGGACGGTATTCGCCGGATGTATCAGGAAGACGAAGCAGTCTTCTATTACATCACGACCTACAACGATGACTACGACATGGCCCAGATGCCCGAACGCGAGGGTGTTGCCGACGGCATTCGCAAGGGAATGTACAAGTTCTCCAGCCGTGATGTCGAAGGCTCTAAGGTTGGTGCTCGGCCGCAGTTGTTTGGTAGCGGGCCGATTTTGCGGCATGTTGTGAAGGCTCAGGAAGTCCTGGCTGAGAAGTATGGTGTCTCGACTGATGTCTGGAGCATCACCAGCTACAAGGAACTGCGCCGCGAGGGACTGGAATCCGAACGCTGGAATTTGATGCATCCGGATCAGCCCGAAAAGACCTGTTTCGTGCAGACTGAACTGGCCAAGCAAGCCGGTCCGTTCATTGCTTCCAGCGACTATATGCGACTGGTTCCCGAGCAGATTGCTCAGTGGATTCCCGGCCGCTACATCGTGTTGGGCACAGACGGCTTCGGTCGCAGTGACAGTCGCGAAGCCTTGCGGCGGCACTTCGAGATTGATACCGAGCACGTCGTCTATGCGACGCTGGTCGGGTTGCTCCGCGATGGCAAGATTGACGCCGCGACCGTCAAGCAGGCGACTCAGGATTTGAAGATCGACCCGGAAAAGCTGAATCCCTTTAATGCATAACCCATAACCACCGACCTCCGAGTTTCTATCTCCCCTCGCCCCCGTAATCGGGGGAGAGGGGTTGGGGGTGAGGGGCAGGGATCAACCAGTGATGTGGAGTTTTGTTTTTCGAAATCAAAGTCCCCGTTTGAAATGCAAGTCGAACGACGCTCGGAATGCCCCTCACCCCCGGCCCCTCTCCCCGGCGTACCAGGGCGAGGGGAGATTGGATTCGCTGTTAGGGGTCGATTCAAGTCGTCGTCTTGTTCAATGCCCAAACTGCTGAATTAACGCACTGTTGCCTGCGTGAAAATTACGGAATTGCCGATAATGCCTACCGAATTCAAGCTCCCCAACCTGGGTGAAGGTATCAAGAGTGCCGATGTCGCCGGAATCTCCGTGAAGGAAGGCGATACGATCGAGCCCAACCAGAACGTCCTGGAACTCGAGACCGACAAGGCCGTGGTCGAGCTGCCCTGTCCGTCTGGCGGCAAGGTCCTCAAGATCCATGTCAAGCAGGGCCAGACGGTCGAACCGGGTGCGGTGTTGTTCACACTGGAAGGTGCGGCAGCAGAGAAAGCCGCGCCCGCCAAGCCGGCCGCTGCTGCTCCTGCCGCGACCAAGCCGGCTGCTGCTCAGGCTGCTCCGGCCCCCGCCGCGCCACCGGCCGCACCCAAGGCTGCGGCTGCTGCTGCCGCGGGCGGGAAGCAGACCTTTAACTGCCCGAATCTCGGTGAAGGGATCAAGAGCGCGGATGTGTCTAGTCTGTCCGTGAAAGTTGGCGACACGATCACTGCCGGTCAAAACGTCATGGAAGTCGAGACCGACAAAGCGGTTGTCGAATTGCCCTGTTCGATTGCCGGAGAAGTGACCGAAGTCCATGTGCAACCGGGCGCGACGATCAAGCCGGGTTCGCCTTTGTTGACATTGGCCACCAGCGGTTCGGCCGCTCCGGCGCCCGCTCCAGCCGCCGCACCGGCAGCTCCCAAGAATGGTGCGGCACCCCCGGCCGCCGCGGCCAAGTCCGCCGCTCCGCTCGCGGTGGCGCCTGTCTCGCCCAGTTCCACGCCGGCACCCAGTCCCACCGCCGCGACGGTGGCCGCTTCCGTCGGCGATAAAGTCGCGCCGGCCCCGGCCGGGCCGGCGACGCGTCGCATGGCACGCCAGTTGGGAGTCAATTTGCATCACGTGACGGGAAATGGACCCGGCGGGCGCATCACCATGGACGACGTTCAAAGCCACGTTCGCGAGATCTTGCAGGGGAGTAAGACCGTCCCCGGCCTGGCGCTCGGGAAGGCCGTGGCACCTCCCTTGCCCGACTTCTCGCAGTTCGGGCCGGTGGAACGCAAGGCCATGAATCGCATTGCGAAGACCTCGGCCGCGAACCTCAGTTATGCCTGGCAGACGATTCCGCACGTGACGCAGAATGACCTGGCCGATGTGACCGAACTGGAAGCGGGTCGCAAACGGCATACGCAGAATCAGAAGTCGGGCGCCAAGATCACGATGACCGTGCTGGCGATCAAGGCGGTCGTCGCGGCCTTGAAACAGTATCCGAACTTCAACGCGAGTCTCGATTCGAACACTGAGGAAATCATCCTCAAGCAGTATTACCACATCGGCGTGGCGGTCGACACGGAGTACGGCCTGGTGGTGCCGGTGATTCGCGACGCCAACCACAAAAGCATCCTCGACATCGCCGCCGAACTGGACGTTCTCGCCAGCAAAGCCCGCGAGCGGAAGCTCGGTCCCAGCGATTTCCAGGGGGGCACATTCACGATCACCAACCTGGGCGGCATTGGTGGAACGACGTTTTCGCCGATCGTGAACTGGCCGGAAGTGGCGATCCTGGGCATGTCCCGAGCCAAGCAGCAAATGGTGATCATGGACGGCGAACCCAAAGTTCGCCTGATGCTGCCCCTGTCGCTCTCCTACGACCACCGAGTCGTCAACGGCGCAGACGCGGCCCGGTTTATCACGAAGGTCTCGGGGTTGCTGGCAGATCCGAGCCAACTGTTGATTGAAAGCTAATGACGAAGAGTTTTTAGCCACAGATTAACACGGATGATACACGGAATAGATCATCGTTTGTGGGAGTCTTTTGGCAGGACGGACTTGGTTTGGTAATTGTTCTCGACTGTTGTTGTCGTGTCACAAAAATCGATTTGGTACCAATGAGATGTTTCCATGGCTGGACTGGCTCATGAGGAGATTACAGAACAGATCATTGGGGCCGCTTACGAAGTTTACAAGCATTTGGGATACGGGTTTTTAGAGAGCGTTTATCGCAAGGCGATGTTGGTCGAGTTGGCGCTGTGTGGCATTGCGGCGGTTGATGAAGAACCAATCGCGGTGGCTTATAAAGGAAATGCGGTTGGTAGTTTGAGGCAGATCTGTTTGTTGAGAACTGCGTGATCGTGGAACTCAAGATTGCCCAAGAATATCAGCGGCTCGATGAACCGCAACTCCTGAATGAGTTGAAGGCGACCGGGATCAAAGTTGGGTTGTTGATCAACTTTGGAAAGTCGAAAGTAGCGTTCAAACGGTTTGTTTATTAATTGAAAACGAAGAAGAGTTTTTAGCCACGGATTGACACAGATTGAACACGGATTAAGGCAGTGTTGCTGCGAGCTGTCCGGCTTGTTTTATCCCTCGACTCTCGCCCAGGATGATCCAATCCGTGTTTCATCCGTGTCAATCCGTGGCAAAAAATCCTCTTCTTAAATCGTCTAAGAATGTGACGATCTAGTCCCAATTCTTCCGGGCGATCCCATAGAACGATAGAGGTTGAGTGATGGACGAGGCATCGGGGGCTGGGAAGCATGTGGTGGTGATTGGTGGCGGGCCGGGGGGGTATCCGGCGGCGTTCCATGCGGCCGATCATGGGTATCGCGTCACCATTGTGAATGCCGAGGCGAAGCTCGGTGGCGTCTGCCTGCATCGCGGGTGCATTCCTTCCAAGGCGTTGTTGCATCTGGCCAAGCTGATTACTGAGACCAAAGAGGCCGAACACGCCGGGGTGAAGTTCGGGGCTCCGCAGATCGATCTGGCTGCCGTTCGTCAATTTAAGAACAGCGTCATCGACAAGCTGGCTGACGGCGTCACGCAGCTCAACAAAGCTCGCAAGAGTGAGCTTATTACCGCTCGCGCGTCGTTCTTGAATTCGACGACGTTGAAGCTGCATCAAGTACCGGGATTGCCTGCACCGCCGTCGGACACGCTGGCGTTCGATCACGCGATCATCGCCACAGGTTCCTCGCCCATCGTGCCGCCGCCGTTTCAACTTGGCGATTCGCGGATCATGGATTCGACCGGTGCCTTGGAACTGGCGGATATTCCCAAGAAATTGCTCGTTATCGGCGGCGGTTATATTGGCCTTGAGATGGGCTCGGTGTACGCGGCGCTGGGTTCCGAAGTGACTGTCGTGGAACTTCTGTCGGGACTATTGATGGGCGCCGACCGTGACCTCGTGCGACCGCTGCAGAAGCGGTTGCAGGGGCTGTTTAAGGGGGGCATATTCCTCAATACGAAGGTGGAGAGTCTGAAGGCGACTCCGCAAGGGATTGTGGCCAAGCTGGCGGGTGAAGGGGTGACTCCCGAGCAAACATTCGATCGCGTGCTCGTGTCGGTCGGCCGTCGTCCGAACAGCCGCGACCTGGGTTTGGAAAACACCAAGGTCGAACTTGATGCCAAGGGTTTTGTAAAGATCGACAAGCAGCAGCGGACCAATGATCCCACGATCTCCGCGATTGGCGACGTGGCTGGAGAACCGGGGCTGGCTCACAAGGCGACCCGGGAAGCGAAGATCGCCATTGAAGCGTTACTCGGACTGCCGGCTGAGTTCGATAACATTGCCATTCCCGCAGTGGTCTTCACCGATCCGGAAGTGGCGTGGTGTGGCCTGACCGAAATGCAGGCTCAAGCCGAGAACCGCGAGGTTGTCGTGACTCGGTTCCCGTGGGCGGCGTCGGGACGAGCTCAATCGCTGGCCCGGACGGAAGGGATCACGAAGATCCTGTTCGATCCCAAGACCGAACGCGTGCTGGGAGTGGGCATCGTCGGGGCCGGTGCAGGCGAGCTGATCGCGGAAGGGGTCGTTGCCGTGGAAACCGCAATGGTCGCGCGCGATCTCGCCGACAGCATCCATGCGCATCCGACGTTGTCGGAAACGCTGATGGAAGCCGCCGAAAGCTTGATCGGCCAGGCCACGCACATGTATCGGCCCAAGAAGTCATAGCCGCCCACGCGGGCGCGTAGGACGGGCACTTTTGCCCGTCTCTGCATTTCAAGGTGAACGGAGACGGGCAGGAGTGCCCGTCCTACGGACTCCCGGTCCAGCTTGGATTGTGGGCGATTTACGTGGAATGGGCACCCGGATACAGGTTGTCGGTCCGGTCGATTCTGACTAGAATCCCGGCCCCTTCTTGCACATCACCTGTGATTGATATCAGCGAGTGGCGATGCGTTTTGTTCTTGGTCTTCTTTTCGGGCTGCTGGCATTCGGCACATTGTGTCCGACTGCGCGCGCCGGGGAGACTTTGTATCTCAAGAACGGGGACAAGCTGTCGGGTCAACAAGTCGGATTCGGGGATGAGACTCTGCAGTGGAACTGGCGCGGGGCGGGGACGATTGAGGTGCCGTTGAGTGATATCGAGCGGATCGACTACGAGCCTGATGCCGATGATCCCGCGGACGACGTTCCGCATTTGATGTTGCTGACTCCGGGGCAGGTATTTGCCCCACCGCCGGATCATATCCCGTTGAACGTCCCGCCGGCGGAACCGGCTCCAATTCCGCAGACGCTGCTGCAGACGTTGTGGTTTGAGTACTTCGATTGGTTTCAGCACGGCTTCGATACGTGGACCGAGCGTCTCGAGCTGGGAGGCTCGTTTCTCGAAGGGAATACCAACCAGGAAGCGTTCAATACGGCCGCCAAGTTCACCCATGAGACTGATTGGATCAAGACGCAGATCAACATGGGCGGGCAGTTCGCCAAGTCGAAATCGGTGCTGACTGCCAATCGCTGGTTTGCGGATACGACCACCGACTTCAAACGCAAAGACAAATGGATCACGTTCGTCCGCACGCTGCACGAGTTCGATGAATTTGCGAATCTCGATTACCGCGGCACGGGATCGATCGGTGTCGGTTACCGCTTCATCGATACCGACCCGCGTTTGTTAGTCGTCCGTGCGGGCCCGGGTGTGACTCAAGAAGTCTTTCACTCGCCCCGCGTCCTGCGAACCACGCCGGATTTGTTCACTGAATTGGAAAGTAAATGGCCGATCGGCCAGCGAATCATCTTTGAGGAAAAGGCGACCGTGCATCCGAGCATCAACGACTGGAAGCTGATTCGTATTCTTAACACGACCAGCTTCCTGATTCCGCTCGATTCGTTGAAACGCTGGAATCTGAAATTCGGGTTTCGTTTCGAGCACAACGGCCTGCCGAACATCAACCGCAAGCCCAGCGATTTTTCCACGACAATCAATATCGTCTATTCGCGCAGTTGATGCGGCGGCTT
Source organism: Planctomicrobium piriforme (assembly GCA_945861445.1). Classification (GTDB taxonomy): domain Bacteria; phylum Planctomycetota; class Planctomycetia; order Planctomycetales; family Planctomycetaceae; genus JAKFVC01. The sequence continues at coordinate 14,119 of CAMAVF010000144.1, forward strand.
GACGCTTCCCCTGGGGGGGATTTCCTTCTACATTCTCCTCAAAATGAATTACTTCACCTAAGGAATCAGCATGGCTGGCAAGGTACGTATTGCGATCATTGGGGCGGGCGCGGTGGCCGATTATCACCATGTGCCGGGGATCAAGCTTGATCCGCGAGCCGAACTGGTGGCGATCTGCGATCCCAACGAAAAATTGCTGGCCGAACGCCTGCAGAAGTGGGGTCCGGTCAAGTCGACGACCAAGTACGAAGAGATCGCAGCAGATCCCGAAATCGACGCCGTCATTATCTGCACGCCGAACTTCACTCACCTGCCGATCACCCTGGCGTGTACCGCCGGGCGCAAGCATGTGATGTGCGAAAAACCGCTGGGGTTGAACTTTGATGAATCGGCCCAGATGTTCCGATCGGCGCGCGATCGCAACCTGCGTCACATGACGGCCTTCACCTACCGGTTTGCTCCGTCGATGCGCTATCTGCGTCACCTGGTTTACAGCGGCGGGCTGGGGACTCCACGTCACTTCCGCAGCCAGCGATTTCTCGATTGGCCTGAAACGAGCTGGGGCTGGCGGCAATACAAGAAGCTAGCCGGGGCGGGTGACTTGTTCGATATGACGATTCATCGCATCGATTATGCCCAGGACTTGATGGGCCAGATGCTGGCGATTTGCGGAGCCGTCGCCACGTATGCACCGCGCGATAAGAACCCGGATGGGACCCCGTGTGCCCCGTCCGAAGTCGATGACTGGTCAGCCTTGATCTGCCAGTTCAATCGCGGCGGAGTTGGGGTGCTGGAGGGCAGCACGCTGATGAAGGGCTATCATTACGAAGGTTTCGGCCACGACTGGGCCGAAGTCAACGGCAGCGAGGGGACCGCAGTCTATCAATTGAAAGAACCGAACACGATCCTCGTGGGCAAGCAGGGTCAGTCACTGCAAAAAATCGAGGTCCCCGCCGAGTTCCTGGCTCCGGCCGGCAGCCCGCGTGATCCGAAGGAAGGGGTGCCCAGCACGGTCTTCCGCTATGACCTGGTATGGGAATTCGTCAGTGCGATCGTGGAAGGCCGCGACTGCATCCCGGGGTTCGACCACGGCGCATCAGCCCAGGCGGTGGCAGATGCCGTATTGGAATCTTTCGAGAAGAAGAGCTGGATCAACGTGCCCCAGGATCTGGGATGAGGCAAAGGGTCGGGGGTACGATTTTTCGAAATTGGCCTACGGGACGTTGATTGGCTGCGAGAGTCTGACTGCGGCCAATTTCGAAAACTCGCACCCCCGACCCTGCGCCGTGTTTGCGTCTACCGTCTTAAACTCTCCAACAGTTTGCCGATGGCCGTTAGGGCACCGTTCAGGACTTCTGGTTCGGGGATCGGTAGCTGCACGTAGGCGTTGCCCGTCTTGTCGTCCTTCACGATTCGCGGTTGTCGAGGGGCTGTCGATCCGTTTGAACTCGGTGCTGAGGATCCGGCTGCCAGTTGTTCGAACAGACGGATCCCTTGCTGCAACAACAATGCGAAGGTGGTCGGGGCATCGGCGGGTTGCGGATGCTCGGAAATGCCGTTCTGGTGCGGTGTGGTGGGGGCTGCGGGTTCGGCCGATTCAGGGACGGAAGGTTGCGAATCGATGCCCGTTTGCCGCGATTCTGCGGCCTCTTCGGCGACCGGGGCGGGCATGGTGCCGGTGATCTTGTCGACCGTCTCCATGAATTTCTTGAGTTTGCTGCCGCCGAGGAAGACGTTCTTCTCGCCCCCGTCCAGCACCCCCGCGAACAAGTTCTTTTTGAACTCGATGACCCCCAGCATGCCCTCTTCAATCGTACCCTGGGAGATGTAATTGACGACGCTGACCGGTTGCGTCTGCCCGAGACGATGGACGCGGCCAATGCGTTGCTCGAGGACCGCCGGATTCCA
>CAMAVF010000145.1 GCA_945861445.1 Planctomicrobium piriforme
GCGGGGATCGGGAACCTCGGCCAAATAAGCCAACAGGCTCCCGGCGCGAGCCGGTAACATGAATAACCCTCCTTGAAAGCCAACTTGTCCTCCACAAACTCACTCTATTCTATCCAACGCAGTCAACCCCTACTTGGCGATAGCCCTGCCAGAACAGCAACCACTCAACAAATGACAAATGACCAAGGACAAAGGACCAATCACCTCCCCTTCATCTTCTCGAACTGCTCGGCACCAGCTATCATCGGGAACTCACTTCCGCCGGATCTCGTCACTACACGCTGATTTGAATTTCGGACTCCTTCAAGACTCAATTTGCCATGAACGACGAACAGACGCGGATCGTCGATGATTTGGCGGGTTTGCTGGCCGGTGAATTGCGCTGCGACGCACTAACCGTCTCGATGTACGCCAGCGACGGCAGCCTGTACCAGATTGCGCCATTGGGGGTCGTCTATCCCCGAAACCGCGAGGACGTGGAAATCGTCGTCAAGTATTGTGCCGAGATGCACATTCCGGTGATCGGGCGCGGGTCGGGTTCGGGGGTCGCGGGGGAATCACTTGGCCGCGGACTGGTCGTCGACTTCAGCCGATATATGCGGCGCACGCTGAGCATCGGGGATGAAACCATTCGCGTGCAGCCCGGGATGGTACTGCAAAAACTGAACGCCGTGCTCCGCCCGTTCGGACGCTATTTCCCACCGGATCCCTCGCGGTACGACGTCACTACGGTTGGCAGCATGCTGGCCGTCGACGGGGCTGGTTCGCATTCGGTGCGAGTCGGATCGACGCGCGACCATGTGTTACGCCTGGAAATGGTGCTGGCTGATGGGCAGTGCGTTGAATTTGGCGATGAGCCGCTGTCTCAATTGATCGAAACGCTTCCCCCACGGGGATTGGAATCCGACAGCCGGATCGCGATGAACCGCAACATGGCATTGCGGCGGTCGCTGATGGGCCGCGTCGCACACGTGCTACGCGAGAATTCTGAATTGATCAAGAAATATCAGCCACCCTTGATCCGCAACCGCTGCGGATATTACTTGCGGAATCTGCTGGGAAAATCGAGCCTCCATCTGCCACGGATGCTGGTCGGATCGGAAGGAACACTGGGGCTGTTCACCTCGGCGACATTGCACACGGCTCCCTTGCCGGCCCATCGCGCGCTGGTGTTGCTGTTGTTTTCACAGATGGAAACGGCCGCGAAAGCAGTTCAGGAAATCAATCATTGCGAGCCCAGCGCCTGTGATCTGCTCGACCGGCGTGTGTTGAGCCTAGGCCGCGAATCCGATCCCCGCTTTGCACATATCATTTCTCCGGTGGCGGAAGCCGCCTTGATGGTCGAACAGGTCGGCTTTACGGAAGAACAGAGCCGGGATCGCATTCGCCAGGTGTTGCTGGCGATCAAGCATTTGACTCCGGCTCCGGTGGTCGCACACGTGGCATACACCTACGACGAGGTGGAGTTCTTGTGGTCGCTACCACACCGCGTGGTGCCGCTGCTGAGCAGTCTGCAAGGTGCGACCCGCCCATTGCCGTTTGTGGAAGACATTGCGGTTCCGCCGGCGGCGCTGCAGGAATTCCTGGTCGCCGCCCAGAACGTCTTGAAGCGACATCACGTGACGGCGTCACTCTATTCGCACGCTGCCGCTGGGCAAATTCACCTGCGACCCTTCCTGCCTCCGCCCAGCGCCGCGGATGCCGGGCGTCTGGAAGACATCGCCCGCGATCTGTATCAAGCGGTCTACGCGGTGGGAGGCACGATTTCCGGCGAGCACGCGGCGGGACTTTCGCGCAGTGGGTTCATTGCCGATCAATATGGCCCCTTGTACCGCGTGTTTCGCGAGATCAAGGACATTTTTGATCCGCACAACTTGATGAATCCTGGCAAGATCATCACCGATGATCCGCATCTAACCGGCAAAAATCTGCGTCCGGAAAACATCGCTATCCCGAGTATCGTCGACCTGCAATTGAAATGGCAGCCGAATGAATTGGCCCTCGCCGCTGCCCGCTGCAACGGCTGTGGATCCTGCCGCACGCAGGATGCGGAATTGCGGATGTGCCCGATCTTTCGGCTCGATCCCGTCGAAGAGGCGGCCCCGCGCGCGAAAGCCAACCTGATGCGGAACTACGCACTGGGCAACGTGCGCGAGGACGACCTGACCTCGCCTGATATGAAGCGCATCACGAATCTGTGTTTCAACTGCAAGCAATGCGAATTGGAATGCCCTTCGAGCGTCAACATCCCACAGATGATGATCGAGGCCAAGGCTGCCTATGTCGCGGCCCACGGGCTCAGCCGGGCCGAGTGGCTGCTGTCACGCGTGCATTCGTTTGGAGACATCGCCGGACTGGCACCGCGCCTGTCCAACTGGCTGCTGGGAAATTCGCTGGCACGCTGGGCGCTCGAAAAACTCGGTGGGATTGCGCGGCTACGCAAGCTGCCCCGGATTGCGCCCCGTTCGTTCCTGAAGTACGCTCGCCGGCAGTTGTTGACCCGCCCCGTGCGATGGAATGAACAAGAGGCCGTCGTTTACTTCGTCGACCATTATGCAAACTGGCACGATCCCCAATTGGGGCAGGCGCTGGTCGCCGTACTGCGACATCACGGGATCTCGGTCTATGTGCCGCCGGGGCAGGTGGCGTCGGGGATGGCCATGATCTCTGCCGGAGACTTGGATTCGGCACGCAAACTCGCCGCTAAGAACATTAAGACGCTGGCCGAATTTGCGAGAGAAGGCATTCCCATCATCTGCACCGAGCCGACCGCGGCACTGTGTTTGCGGCAGGAATACCCCGCCCTGGTAGACCATCCCGATGTGGACGTCATCGCCGCCAATACGATCGAAATCGGTGCCTACTTACTGAAACTGCACCTCGCCGGCAAACTACGCACCGACTTTCGGCCGCTGAATCTGGAGGTGGCCTATCATACTCCGTGTCACCTCCGAGCCCTCAATCAGGGGACGCCGTTGCTCGAATTGCTCCGTTTGATTCCCGAATTGAAGGTCCATACAATCGATAAGGGTTGCTCGGGGATGGCCGGAAGCTATGGGCTGGCGGCGGAGAATTTCCGGAATTCGCTGAAGATCGGCTGGGGCTTGATCTCACATCTGCGACAATCCAAAGCGCAGGTCGGAGTCACCGAATGCAGCAGTTGCAAGCTGCAGATGGAACAAGGCACAACCATCCCGACCATTCATCCGTTGCAACTTCTGGCACTGGCCTACGGCCTGATGCCAGAATTGAATATCCGGCTCCAGCAGAACAAGCGGGCGTTGCTGGTTTCGTGATGCGGGTTTCTTGTATGAGGGTAACGGGGTATCAGAGTAACGGAGTAGAAAATGGACTGAACCTAGATTAGGCCCAATCTTGACCCTCATACTCTCACACACTCATACTCTCACACCGTGCAATTCATGAGCAAATACGCAAACACCGAAACTCATCCACTCTCCAATGAACACTGCACCATGAAGCTGGCCGTGAAACTGTTTGCGCGGGCGAAAGATCTCGCCGGGGCGGGTCAAGTGACGATTGAGTTGCCGGAACCCGCCACAGTGGGGGGCGTTCGTGCCGCGTTGACGCGGACCTATCCGGCCTTGGCACCACTCGCCTCCAGCCTGTTGATCGCTGTCGGCACGGACTATGCCAGCGAAGATCAGCCGTTGACTTCCGAGTCCGAAGTGGCGTGTTTTCCGCCCGTGAGCGGCGGTTGAAGCCTGGGGCGAGTTTGTATTCGCGGTCACTTCGTGACAGACCATTCGGCGCAGCCTACTTGTTGCCGAACAGGCCGAGCCAGTTTTTGCCTTTTTGCGGGTCGGCTGGCGTCTCAGGTGCTCCGTCTCCGCGTTGCTTGGTCATCCCCAGCCGGCGCGTCTCGGTTTCCAGATGATGTTCCATCTGGCTGATCCGCATCTGTTCTCGCGAAAGCTGTGCGCGTTCGATCCACATCTGAATCTGCGTCTGTCGAATTTCTTTACGCAGGGACGCTTCCCAGCTCTCCATGGCCTGTTGTTGCTCGGTCGTCAGTACACCCAAGTCGGGCGGCGAAGAGGGCAATTGGTTCGCTGCATCCATTGCGATCAAGTAATCCTTGAGCCGGACGATGTAGTCCTCCCGCTGCCGCAGGCCCTCCCGCAGTTCCTGTGTCGAACCGTTTTCGATGTCGACCTCGGGCGGAGATTCCGGCAGTTGGAGATGTTCGGCTGCGGCCGATTCGGCCAACTCATCGGAAATCTGCGGGGACTGTTTGTCGTCCGCAGCGCTGTTCGCATCGTATCCATGCTTGGCCAGAATTTCGGAAACCGATTTCGGCCGGTCCTCTTCGGTTCGGCTGCGCGCTGGCTCGAATCGCAATTGCGAGACCATCCCCTGAATGCCGTCGAGGCGTTCTTCCAGGGACCCAAACCAGCCACGGCCGCGCAAGTCCTGCCAGTCGGCGAGCATCTGCTTTAGATCATCCGTGAGGGCGGGATCCTCAAACGGAGTGCCTTGAGTCGGGCTCAGCGCGGGTTCCAGCGATCCACCCTGACGCCGTACACGATCGAGCTGCTCGGCTGCCAATTCCAGCCGTTCAGTCAGCACCTCCAGCAATTCGTTCTTTTCGTGAACGAGTTGCTCGAGTTCCTCAATCTGTTGATCAGCAGCCAAAGTAGTAAGATCCGTTTCCAAACGTGTGGTGAAATCAGGACTGTCGCCGGATTTCACACTTCATGTTGCATCACTGATTCATAGCTTAGAAAACGCCCGAGTCAAATGCCGCAGGTGAGTGCGATCCGCAACATATTGGTGCAACGCAGTTTACGAAAAGCCACAAAACGTAGCCGCGTTCGCCAGAACGCGGGGAGCGAATGCGGCTATGATCGAGCCTGCCAGCGGTCCACGGTCATGGCCAGCGCCCCGACAACCAGGATTGCGCACATCTCGCCGACGATCAATTGCATGCCGAATTGATCCAGCAGCTTGGCAATTGGCGCCGCGGGATCGCCAAACAGGACTGCAATCAGCGAGAAGATCGTCACGACGAACAACAGCACCAGGCCGGCCGCAATTCGGAAGAAGAGGTTGACTCCGAAGGGCGGACGTTGAGGAGTCGTGGGCGTCGTCGTGTCTGGCGGACGGACTGGTTCTGAATGCACGCGGAGGCCCTTTTGCTGCCCAATCGGCACGGTTCGATTACCTTCATTCTCGATAGGTGGCAAACGACTTGGGCGTCTCCCACAAGCTGACCTCGACCACTGGAAATCCCCGTGATTTGGTCTCTTCAAAGATCAAGCGGGCAATATTTTCCGCGGTGGGATTGTGCGGAATCAAGAACAGTGGCTCCAGATGCTCGCGCAGGACCGACACCATCGGATCAGCGGCATTGAGAATCATGCGATGATCGAGTTCGTTGTCCACCCAGGTCCGGATCGACTGTTTGATATCGCTGAAATCGACCAGCATGCCCCGCGAGTCCAGTTCCGCGGCTTCGAGCGTGATCAGTACGCGACCATTGTGACCGTGCAAATGGCGGCATTTCCCAGCGTAATTGAGCAATCGATGCCCATAACAGAAATCGATTTCCTGCGTCACACGAAACATAATGACCTCGGGCAGAACGGAAGAGCTTCAGATCTTGGATTCTAGGTAGGCCCGGTCGCAACGGCAACCAGCGCCGTCCGAAAGAAATTCGTCCATCTCCAGTCCCATTACTCCCGTGACTCCCATGAATTCGGGCAATAGCCCGGATTACTTGCCCCACCCCGGGAGTGATGACGTCAACCGCCCGGATCTGCTAAACTTTGCCGTTGGCGTAGTTTATTGCGCCGCCAAGATGCTAACCCGAAACTGCAAACAACATGGACGACTGGAACGAAAGCATGCAGCGAAAGTCTGAACCCGCACCGCAGCGGCTGATGCTGACCGCCCTCATTTGCACCTCACTGGCCGTCGCCGTGGCTGGATGGATGGGGATTGTGAATCAATCCTCACTCGCCGCTGAACCGAGTACCGAGCTGGCGGAATACTTCGGTTTCAAGCCGCTGGAGATCTTCAAACTGCAAGCTCGGTCGGGCAACATGCTGACCGGTGACCTGAATCACGACGGTCTCAATGATCTGGCCGTCATCGACAACAGCAACAGCCGGATTGATCTGCTGCTGCAGCGGAAGACGGTGCCCGACCAGAAGGACAAATCCACGACCACGGATGTCAACAGCTTCAAAAACGACTGGCGTTTCGAGCACAAAAAATTCTCGGTGGATAAGGCCCTGGCCGCGCTATCGCTGGGTGACTTCAACGGCGACGGACGGACCGACATGGCCTACATCGGCCTGCCCGACCGACTGGTGATCCGCCTGCAACCCGAATCGGGCGAATGGAAGACCGGCCCCACGTTCCGCCTGCCCGATCTGCAACTGGCACAATGGATGATGGCCTCGGGAGACCTCAATCATGATAGCAAGTTCGACCTCGCGATTCTCGGCAAGAACGATACCTTCATTCTGTACCAGAAGGACGGTGAACTGCAGCGGCCAGAACGCTTGATGAATACATCGGACAAGCTGGGCTTGGTACATATCGGCGATCTGGACGGGGACGGACGCGGCGATCTCTGTTACCTGGCCAATGATGACAGCGGCCGGTCCCTGTGTGCACGTTTTCAAACGTCATCTGCGAAGCTGGGCCCCGAGTTGCGGTTCGATCTGGACAAGCCGCGTTCGACCACGCTGAAAGATATCGATGGACAGCCCGGACTGGAGATCCTGTCCATACATGGGCAGACCGGTCGTGTTCGCGTGTCACAAATTCGGCGTCCCGAGGCGAAAGCGGGTGAACTCGCGGGCCAGCTTGTGCAATTCGGCTTCGGTCAACAAGCTGGCAGCCGCGAACGTGATCTGGCCATCGGTGACATCAACGGCGACAAGCTCTCGGATATCGTCGTGACCGATCCCGAAGCGTCACAGGTCCTCGTCTTTCAACAGGCCAAGGGTTTGGGACTCGACCAGGGAACCTCCTACCCCTGCCTGACCGGTGCGACACAGGTGCGCATTGGCGATTTCCTGAACGACAAGGTCGCTGATGTTGTCTTCCTGAGTCCCAAGGAAAAATCGATGGGCATCAGTCGGATGGAAGCCGGCCGGCTGACCTTCCCGCAGGCAATTCCCATCGAAAAGGAACCCGTGGTCTTTGCCTTGGCTGACCAGAACGGCGACCAATCTCCGGAGTTGTTGTATATCGCTCGCGATCGTGTCTCCACGAAGACAACGTATGTGCTGAAGCGTCTGCAAGCTGTTGAACGGGATGGCCAGATGGAATGGCAACCCTTCGGTGCGGGCCCGATGCCTGCCGCGGGGATGCCGCTCAGCTTGAAGGGTGATCCCGAGCAGATCGTTCCCTATGACGCCAACCGTGACGGAAAGCTGGACTTCCTGATCTTCCAGGGATCGGAACGCCCTGCGATCCTGCTGAAGTCCGACGGCAAGGGGGGGCTGACCGAAATCACCGGAGAAGGTGGCTTCGGGTTGGGCAACGTCTCGGCATCGAATCTCTTTTTCGGAAACTTGGCCGGATTGGCAGCGCTGGACGAACCTGCGTTGCTCGTGGCACATAACAACTTTGTCCGTCATGTGCGGCTGAACGAGCAAAACCAGTGGCGAGTCGTGGATCAGTTCAGCGCCCTGGAATCGGCCGCGAAGATCGTCGGTGCGGCAACGTTGAATCTAGATGGTCAGCCGGGCAACGAAATCGTCCTGATCGACCAGGGGGTCAAGCGCCTGCGAGTCCTGCGAAAGGAAGAGAACACCTATCGCCCGTGGCGTGAAGTGGACATCGGGCCGTTCCCCTATCGTGGCAGTTACGTGGCCGATCTCAATGAGGATGGTTTGCTGGACTTGTTGCTGTTTGGTGGTGGGAAATTCGGTGTGCTGTATGCGAATCAGACCGATCCGAAGCTGAGCGAACTCGCCACCTTCGAGACCAACATTGAAGATTCCTTCCTGTCGGACGTGGTCGCCGGGGACCTGAATCACGACGGTCGAGCCGACCTGGCATTGATGGAAACCGAGTCCCATCATGTGGAAATTCTCGATTACTCCAAGGAGCTGGGTTTGCGTCACGCGTTGGCCTTCAAGCTGTTCGAGTCGAAGGGGGTCTCGGAACGCGAGCAATCTCAAACCGAACCGCGCGAGTCCCTCATCGTGGACGTCACCGGAGACGGGCTGGATGATCTCGTGCTGTTGTCTCACGACCGCGTATTGGTCTATCCCCAGGATGATGGGAAATAGCATAATCATTCGATCCGATTCGTGATTCGAGTCGATGGGAGGGTGAGGCTCCCGCCGAACCGCATGGTCTGGCGAGGGTCGAATGACGCTTGCGGTTCGGCAGGAGCCTCACCCTCCCATGAAGCCGATCCGCATCGCTTGCGCTTCGAGCATGTAGCCGCCAGACTCTTGAAAGTACGCTGAATTCGATGACCGTTGGACGACCTGAACCGCTACGCACGCAATTGGCCGCGATCGTCGACCGCTGGCTGCCTGCGGGATCGATTTCACCCGCACAGCGTGCTGAATTTCTGGCGGAACTCGAACGCGTGCTGGAAACGACCAAGCTCGAATCGCTGGGTGAGTTTGCCGCGGGTGCCGGCCACGAAATCAATAATCCCGTGGCGACCATTGCCGGGCGCGCTCAACTCCTGCTGGGTGGCGAAGCGGATGTCGAACGTCGCCATGCCCTGGAGATCATCGGCGGTCAGGCATTGCGTATCCGCGACATGATCGGCGATGTCATGCTCTTCGCGCGTCCACCCCAGCCGCGACTGGAGACCGTGGAATTACTCCCCCTCGTTGGTCAGGCGGTAGAATCGCAGGCCGAGTTACGCAACAAGCACGCCGCACAAATCACGATCGAGATTCCACCTGAGTGGATGTTACGCGGCGACCGCACCCAGTTGCTCGTCTTATTCAGCGGCCTCGTTCGCAACAGCCTGGAATCCAGTGATCGCCCCGGAATTACGGTCACCGTGGACGTCCGCCAGGAGGAACGTGACACTGTAAGGTGGACGGTCGTCGCCGTTTCCGACGACGGGCCGGGAATTCCCGAAGCGATTCGCGAGCACCTGTTCGACCCATTCTATTCGGGTCGACCGGCCGGACGCGGCCTGGGCTTCGGATTATCCAAATGCTGGAAAATCGCCCAGATGCACGGCGGTGAAATCCGCCTGGTGGAATCGACCGGACGTGGGGCGACCTTTGAAGTCTGGTGGCCAGACAGTCGCTGATCGTGCAGCGATCAGAACTGCTCGTCACGCTCCCGAGACCACGATCGCCGTCGCCTGTCCGGCCTTGGTGACGCTCGTCTTGATGAAGACCTTGTTTGAGATCTTCAGCGGCGCACCATGCACGACGTTGAGCTGGCATTGAGGGTCGGGGGTCTCGTAGTTCAACGTCTGTGGGACGACCCCATGCTGCAGGGCCACCAGCGAGCCGACGATTTCCAATGTCCCGCAACTCGCTCCGGGGTTGCCCCAGAAGCTCTTGAGTGCCGTGACGGGAATCGTCGAACCCTGGTCGCCGAAGACGTCGTGAATCGCCAGGGCTTCCTGGATGTCGTTCTCGGGATCCCCTTCCGCATGGGCATTGACGTGGCCAATATCCGTGGGTTTCAGACCGGCATCATTCAAGGCGGACTGCATGGCGAGCTTCAATGCCGCGCGAAGATTCCCGACTCCCTGGCTCTTGGCCACGCAGGCGGAACCAGCCCCGAGGATATGCCCGAAAATCTTGGCGCCACGCGCTGTCGCATGGGCTTCATCCTCGAGAATTAATGTCGCCGCACCTTCTGAAACGACCTGCCCGGTGCGATTCAGATCAAACGGACGGACAGCCTTCGCCGGGTCGCCACCGATTGCGGGCGCCAGATCGTTCCACATCACGGCGTGCATGCTTTGCACCGCATGCAGAGTGGTCCCAGTTGTCCCGCAGATCATCACGTCGGCACTGTTACGCTCCAAAATGCGGATCGCCTCACTGATGGCCAGACCACCTGACGCCTCAGCCATCGTCAGCGAATTACTCGGTCCACGAGCATCGGCTGAGATCCCAATGTGACAGGCGGGCATGTTGGGCAGGAAGAGCAGCAGCCACAGCGGCTCCATGTTGCTCAAACCAATCTTGCCCCATTTCTCGTGGTGAAACTCGAATGCACCCTCGTCACAACACGACAACGCCCCGCGCGCCAGCACTTCGGGCGGGCTGAGCATCAGATTGGCGCCGAAATCAATTCCCAGGCGTTCGGGAGTCACCGCAGTTTGCCCCTCGCCCAATCCGGCGACATCCAGGGCCACCATCGCACTCGCGACACCCATCTGGATTTCGCGGCACATGGCCTTGATGCTTTTCCGCGGACGGACCAGTTCTCTGGCCTTCTTGTCGTTGAAGCCCCGGGCCTGACCGCCGATATGATCTGGCAGTGCGGAATCCTGAATCAGATCGACCTTGGTAATTCCACTGCGACCTGCCGACAGATTTTCCCAGAACTCATCGATGCCAATCCCCAGCGGACTGATCACACCGATCCCTGTAATGACGACCTGGCGTTTTGACGTGCCCAACATACTCTTCACTCTTCTATCTACAGTGCCCGCCGACCTGGCGTCCCCGAAAGGTCTTTGGGCTGTCGTTCGACTGGCTAGATTTCCGCAGGGAAGGATAGCCTCCCTGCCAGAATCCGTATAGCCTGATGTCTGGAAGCTTTAAAGCGGATTGTAATCGTAATCACTGCTAAAAAATAATCCCCAAGCCGAACTGCTTGGGGACGGGTCTCTTTGCTCGGTGTTCGACACCATTCTGAAGACTCACTTCTGATGACATTTATCGCGTCTTATTGTGACGCTGCATGGCCATGATCACGGTATCACTGACGCCGTCTTTTTTCAGTCCGATTATTCCGTTCGGCGAGGTGTCAAACGCACCGCCCCGATCCTGGATGGTGTTGATGATAATCGCGTCCGATAGCTGCGAATGGACCATTTCGATGATGTCGAAATTGGACATCGCCCGCTGACTGGCCTGCCGTTCCTCTTCCATGTGGGCAACATTGCGGGCGGTGGCAGCCTGTTCGTCGGCCACGTCTTCCTTGTGTCCCAACAGGGCACCTGAGGCCGCACCCACAGCGGCACCGATCATCGCCCCTTCCTTGCCTTTGCCAATCTGATGGCCGATGACTGCTCCGACCCCAGTCCCGACGCCCGTTCCCACGAGCGCACCAGTACGCGTCTTGTTGGCACAACCAACATTGAGAGTCAAACAGAGCAATAACGCGATCGATAGAGAGGGCTTCATCCTGAATTGCTCCCGGTCAATATAGGAAGTTTGGCGAAACTGGAACAGCACTAAGTGTCAGCACCAGTTCTCCGCAAGGAGTGGGATTGCTCCAACTTGCACGGAATTTCCGCCACTTCTGTATATTCGGCTTGGGGGGGCAGATTCTTGATGTGATCCGCAGACCTAGACCTTGCCGATGATCAGGCACGCATTGTGGCCGCCGAATCCGAAGCTGTTAGATAACACTCGTTCGAGACGCACAGAACGCGCCTGATGTGGAATGTAGTCCAGATCGCAGTCTTCATCGGGATTGTCGAGATTGATCGTCGGGGGGGCGACCTGATTCAACAACGCCATCACCGAGATGATGAACTCGACTCCACCTGAAGCACCCAGCAGGTGTCCCAGCTGGCTCTTGGTGCTGGAGACCATGATGCTCTTGGCGGTCTCGCTGAACACCTTCTTGATGGCCGCTGTTTCGGCCTTGTCACCCAGCGGCGTACTGGTGCCGTGGGCATTGATATAGTCGATCTGGCTGCTGTTGAGCTTGGCGTCTCGCAAGGCGCCCGCCATCGCATAGGCAGCCCCTGCGCCGCCGGGATCCGGTGCCGTAATGTGGCTGCCGTCGGCCGACATTCCGTAGCCCAGGACTTCCGCGAGGATGTTGGCCCCGCGTCGGCGAGCATGCTCGTATTCTTCCAGCACGACAATGCCTGCACCTTCGGACAATACGAAGCCATCCCGATCACGGTCAAATGGCCGGCTGGCCGCTTGCGGATCGTCGTTGCGCGTGGACAGGGCCGACATCCGGGCAAATCCCGATAGTCCCATCGGAGTAATCGCGGCCTCACTGCCTCCCGTCACCATCACGTCCGCCATGTCATGCTGGATCAGCTTATAAGCATCGCCAATGGCATTGGATCCCGACGCACATGCTGTCGCGACGGCACTATTGGGACCGCGCAAGCCGAAACGGACGGAGATATTGCCACTCGCGGCATTGACCATCAGCTTGGGAATCATGAACGGTGAGACACGGTGCGGACCGCGGTCGAAGAGATGTGAATGCTGTTCCTCAATCTCACTCAGCCCGCCGATTCCGCTGCCCACCAGGACTCCCTGCCGCCATTGATCGCCCGCGTGGAAGTCGATTCCGCTTTGCTTGACCGCCTTGTTGGCAGCGTACAGTGCGAACTGCACGAAACGGTCCAACCGCCGCAGTTCGCGCTCCGGGATGAACTCAGTCGGGTCAAAATCCTTGATCTCGCCGCCAAATTTGACTTTGAAATCGGTCGTGTCGAACCGTTGCAACGGACCGACACCGCTCTTGCCCGCGCAGAGTTTCTCCCAGAACTCGTCCAGGTCCAATGCCAGGGCGGTGACGACCGACATCCCTGTGACGACCACACGCCTTGTCATCGATTACTTCCGCTCTTCGATGTAGGTAACGGCGTCTCCCACCGTCTTAATTTTCTCGTAGTCTTCGTCCGGAATACTGATTTCGAACTCTTCTTCGATATCCATGATGAGTTCGACAATGTCGAGCGAATCTGCCTTGAGATCTTCCACGAACCGGCTGGAACGGTTGATCTCTTCTTTCGGCACCTTCAGGTGATCGACAACGAGCCCGATTACTTTTTCTTCGACCGACACGCGACTCTCCTTCCGCTTGGCAGAGGTTTCTCAAGAGCGACGAACAGATTGTCTGAAACTCGCTCGCTTCGTGATTTGGAAACCATTAGACCGAACACGAAGCACGAGGACAACACCCTGAGACACGTCTCGGGCAACTTCCTGCGAACATGCTGTAGGTTGATTAATGGTTGGGGAATGGCAGCCTGTGATTTGTAGCTCCAAGCACACCAAACAGCGCACAGTATATATCGGTTTTGGCAGACGCTGTAAACGCCAAACGGGACGGTTGAATCGACTTCCAATGAAACCAGCCAAAAGGCGCAACAGCGACACGTTTCGACAAATGGATTCCGGAAAGAGGCCGCAACTCGGTTGAAAAACTCTCGCAAAACCTCCGCGGAAGTTCAGGACCGCTTGAATTGTCGCGGTTCTGAACTGTTCACAACCGGTTTTGTGAAGAAATTCTCAGTCCTTCAGCCCCTTGTGACTGATCTGCTTATAGTAGTCCGCAAATTTGAATTTCGGGCTGTTGTCTCCGTCGTGACACTTGTAGCAGCCCGTTTCTTTCTGCACCATGGCTTCATCCAGATGAACCTTTTGGCGAGCCTTCAGCAGCAGCGGATCATTACCCCGACGCGTCTTTTTGAACAGATCTTCCTGCTTGACGTGGTCGCTACCCGGGCCGTGGCAGTTCTCGCATTGTTGACCAGCCAGGTGAGCGGTTTTCTCCATTGAGACGAATCCCGATTCAAACGGAATGACTTCGCGCGGATCCCAGCCGGTGACGTGGCAGGCCAGGCATTCCATATCGTGGTTTCGGGCCACCCATTTGCCTTCGTAGTCCACCCGGCCCTTGATCAGGCTGTCATAGGCTTGTGCATGCTTGGTCGTCTTCCACTTGGCGAAGGCCTTTTTATGGCATTGGCCACATTTCTGGGCTCCCACAAATTCCGCTCCACTTTCATGCACGACCCGCTTTTCTGTCTCGTCCAGTTTTTCATCAACCAGAGTGGCCTGGAAATCGGCCATCAATGTTTCCATCCGCGGTAGATTTTTGAAGCGGAACCGATCGA
Organism: Planctomicrobium piriforme; assembly: GCA_945861445.1. GTDB lineage: Bacteria > Planctomycetota > Planctomycetia > Planctomycetales > Planctomycetaceae > JAKFVC01. The sequence goes on from CAMAVF010000145.1 coordinate 14,021, forward strand.
GGTTGACCAGTTCATATTTGAACTTTTGCTTGGGATCGTCCGGGTAGTAGCCCAGTACGGCGACATGCTTGCCTTTGCCGCCCACCTGCACCAGCATCGATTTGCCGAGATATTCCGTCGTTTCCAGGGGTTCTTCCGGTCCACCCGCGGTGATGATGACGTCAAACCCGGGAACTTTCTTCGCCAATTCCTTGGTCTCGTCCACCTTGCAGTAACTCAGCAGAACAGTGATGTCCGCCTTATCTTTGATCTGCTCCAGCACGGCCGCGGTGGACGTAATGGGATCTGACACGGTAATCGGTTGATTGGGATCGTTGTTCTCGCGCGGGATCACCTGGTCACGATAGAAGTTGCCCAGAACCGAAGTCACGCCAATCTTGACTCCGTTGATCTCCACAATCTTGTATTGTAGCGGAGTCCCAATGCTGGCATCGCCAAAGAACACGACATTCGCGCTCACAAATCCCAGACCCTTGTCTGGCAGATGGAGCGCCAGCAGTTGTTCGGCCCCCAGTCGCAGCTCGGCCGGCCCCAGCCCCAGTGCCTGATACTGCATGAGGTTGAAGCCCTCCAGGATCTTCTCAAACTTCAAATAGTCATGCCTCCGGCTGCGTTTCAGCGTTCCGCCCAAATCGAAGGCGGCGACCGGCCATTTTTTGGCTTTCAACTGCTTGAACAAGTCTCCACGGCGGGCAAATCCCCCCGATTGCAAGGCGGAACAACCACACGGCTCAAGATATCCGTGCTGCTCGCCGGAGAGCACAATGGCGACCTTCGGTGCCGTCCAACCTTTCAGCATCGGCTCGGGCGGCCGCTCTGTAGCCGCCGGTTTTTCCTGTTTCGCCGGCGTGGCGACTTCGGCCGAGGCCAACACAATTTCTGCCTTGTGATCCAAATCGATCTGAGCTGAGTCAAACTGCGAGATGGTAATGGATTCAGCCGCAGAGACCGCTTCCGGTGTCACATAGGCGGGCTCTGAGACATTGCTGGTGGATTGTGGGGGCGTCTCAACCTTTGGGGACGCTACTTCCGTCTGAGCCCAGCAACCTGCCAACACCAAGGTCGCGGCCAGAAACCCCGTCAGTCCCAGATCTTTCAATGATTCGATCGAATGTTTCATTCGGCTCCGTCCTCAAATCTGAGCTGCAGAAATATCAGAAATACGTGACCTGCGCTGCCGCATGTGGGTCGTATTCCATTCTTACTCAGCCACAACATTTGCTCGCTAACAGACTTTCCCAGTTATTTCTGACGCACGCGAAATCTTCCGCTCATCAGAAAATGCACTCCACAGACGGTGGAGTCCGTCGACGGGGTAGTTTCGCGAGAGAAGGCAATTTTGAAAAGACTGGATTCTTACAGCGGCGAATCCAGTCGAGGGAATTACATCCAGAACATGTTACACGCAGAGATTAGGCAGTAGCCGCACTCGCCAGAGTGCGGGCGATCGACTGAACCGTCCCGCGTTCTAGCGAACGCGGCTACACAGCGATCACACCAATTTCAATCGAGCACTACATAAAACGACAGAACCCGGCTGCTGGAGCCGGGCTCTGAATGCTTCTGCGCGATCGTCGCGAGGGATTTCTCTCCATTACAGAGCGTTGCGCAATGAAGTTAAGATTATAGATCTTCACTTTAGTCTAGTAGAGCGTCCTGAAAAAAAGCTTGGATCAGGTGGTGTTTGTTCCTGATTCGACCGATTGCGAGATGGTATTCCAAGTGAAGTTCTTCCAAGTCA
>CAMAVF010000146.1 GCA_945861445.1 Planctomicrobium piriforme
ATTTCGTAGAGACCCTCTTCAATCTTGTTGGTCGTGACCGGCCCCACGGCGATCGTTTTCATCATCTCGTCAATATCTTTGACGGGGACGAATCCGATCGGGACCGGGGTCAACCCATCCAGAAACAGCAGCAATCCAGCCGAGGAATCCCGATTGAGACCCTTCAGATCGCGCACATTCGACAGGGCTCCGCCGATCATTTCGGACAGCTCGGGACGTCCGGCCGACGCGAACATGAAATCGGCATCTTCCATCAGCCGTTCAAAGCTCGCGACACTGACCACCAGGAAGGGCTGGGCCTTGGTCTGCGGCTTCTTTTTCTCTTGCGCCTGCAGCTCATTGGCGGCAGTGTTGCACCACAGCAGGGCGACTGCACAGCAGGCCACCAGAGTGGCTCGAACGCGTTGATGTATCACGAAATGCTCCTTGATTTCGGCAGGGTCAATCAGTTGCAAAAGGATGAGGATGGATCGTCACCGGGAAATAGTACCGGCAATTCCTCACCGGGGTTACAGCCGTCGGTGAAGATTTCCGCAGAATGTCGAGAAACCCAGGCCCTACCAGCCTGTTGAAAAAGGTGTCTGGAACTTTGCCAACCACACGGATTCGAGCGTTTTTCGATGTCCGGAGAGTTTCAGACACCTTTTTCAACCACCTTTTTCAACAGGCTGCCACGATTCGCCAGCCTCGACCCTGCGACGGCTTGTCCGTTACAATTCGGTTGCCGTTACAATTCGGTTGATGGGCAAGCTTTATTGCCGTGGAAGGGGTCTGGAATGCCGCGAGTGGGGTTGTTTATCCCGTGTTACATCGATCAGTTTTACCCGCAAGTGGGCCTGGCCACGGTCGAAGTGCTTGAGAAATACGGTCTCGATATCGAGTATCCCGAGGGGCAGACCTGCTGCGGCCAGCCGATGGCCAATACCGGTTGCACAGCCGACGCCCAATCGCTGGCCGAGCGGTTTATTCAACTGTTTAAGCCCTACGATTACATTGTCTGCCCGTCCGGAAGCTGCGTCGCCATGGTGCGCAAGCACTACGCGGAATTCTTTCACGGCCGCGAAGCCGAATACCATGCGGTGCGGGACAAGACCTTCGAACTCTGCGAGTTTCTGGTCGACGCGTTGAAGGTGGAACGGCTGACGGGCAGCTTCCCCTATCGCGTCGGACTGCATCAAAGCTGTCACGGCTTGCGCGAGTTGCGGCTGGGGAGTTCCAGTGAAATCGTCGGACCGTCGCACAGCAAGGCCCGGCAGTTGCTGCAAACCCTGGCAGGGATTGAATTCACTCAGTTGACGCGGCCTGATGAATGCTGCGGATTTGGCGGGACATTTGCCGTCGCCGAAGAAGCCATCTCCTGCATGATGGGCCAGGATCGCATCCACGATCACGAACGCGGTGGAACGCAGGTCCTGACAGCGATGGATATGTCGTGCCTGATGCATCTCGAAGGATTGTTGCGCCGCCACAAGAAACCACTGAAAGTGATGCACGTCGCGGAGATCATCGCCGGGCGGAAGCCGGAGTAGATCGCAATACAAGTTCGAAGCGCAAGCGAGTGCATTCTTCAATTCGTCTCGACACAGATGCACTCGCTTGCGCTTCGAGCTTGTATGCCGAACGCCTTTCCGCATTGCGCTTGCTCTCTGCCATCGTCGTCTGGTACACCACAATCAGGAACGGGCTTTGTTTTGCGGATCAACACAGGAACACAACCATGTTGCGATATCGATCGGCACTTTGGGTCGGGTTTGGAATCTGTTTGCTCGGTCTGGCTGTCGTGCGGACGGTGCCTGCCGAGGCCCCCAAGAGCAGCGCCGTGTCGCTGAAGATCATGAACTGGGAGGAGACCCAGGAGATCGTCAAAAAACACAAGGGCAAGATCGTCGTCATGGACGTGTGGTCCACGTCGTGCGACCCGTGCATGAAAGAATTCCCCAACTTGGTGAAACTGCACAAGGCGAATGGGAAAGACGTCGCCTGCATTTCGGTCTCGGCCGACTACGCCGGCAGCAAGAACAAGCCGCCCGAATACTATAAAGAGCGTGTCTTGAAGTTCCTGCAGGAACAAGGGGCCGGCTTCGACAACATTCTGCTGAATGTGCCGTCGGACGAACTGTTCGAGAAGATCGAACTCGCGTCGATCCCCGCGGTTTATGTCTACGGCCGAGATGGAAAGCTCGTCAAACGCTTCGACAGCGAATCGGCCGAAAGCCTGAAGGCAGAAGAAGAAGCCTTCACCTATGCCGACGTGAATAAGGTCGTGCAAGACTTGCTGAAGGGTAAGAAGAAATAGCGTGGCGGATGCGTCAACTTCGCGAATTTATCGTGGTCATTCTGGCGATGATGTCAGTAGTCACTGTGCCGCTGGGGTGTTGCGTGTTTGTCGGCGGTCTCGGTGGCAGGCTGGCTGACACTGACTTCAGTCACAACCTATGGCTGGGATGCATCGCCCTGATGCTGTGCTTGCTGCCGCCCGTCAGCAGCCTTGTGCTGATGTGGGTTTGGCGGGGTCGGTGGCTGCCCTGACAATCAGAAGAGTTTTTGCCACAGATTGACACGGATGAAACACGGATTGGATCATCGTTTGCCGGGTGTCTTCCAAGAGGACGTGGCGATGAACAATACCGTTTCAATTACCCTAAATGGATGATTTTCCTCTGTACTTATCCGTGTTCAATCCGTGTCAATCCGTGGCTAAAACTCTTCTTTAGCGTTTCTTAGCCCTTTTCGTCGTTTGCGCCCCTTTTCCGAAAGAGACTCAAAGGACGAAAGGGACTTAAAGAACCAGAATCCCCCCATTATCCCTCGTGCGCGGCAGTCTGCGAAACTTCCTTGAGATGCGAAGGGTTGGCAAATTTGGGGGTCGGATGATGATGCTGGTGATCTTGCATTTCACTTCGGGCCGATAGCTCAACTCAAAGGAAATTGTGTTGCCGCGTTCGTCAGAACGTGGGCCGTTCTGTTGATCGCCCGCACTCTGGCGAGGTGCGGCTGCGGAAGCCTGAAAAGGTTTTTGCTGAATCGAAATCAAATTCAGGATTCTCTCAAGATGCCAGGAGAAAAATCCTCTCGGGGTCGGAGTCCGTCGTGCGTATGAGTCGATTTCGGGTGTTGATCGCCAGCTTGTGGGCTTTGGGAGTTGCCGGGTGCGCCTCGGCAGAACGCCAGGTTTCTGACCTGAGCGCTCCTGCGGCCCCGCGTTTGACCTGGCAGGTTGCCCAGAAGTCAGAGCAGCCCACCAAGGCCCCGCTGGCTCAGGATCTGGTCATCCGTGAACACCGGTTCGTGTCCCATTCGGCGCAGTTGAACTCGGATGGCGAAGATCAGGTCCAGAGACTGGCGACTTGCTTGCGCGCCTCCCCGGCGAAAATCACGATTGAGCCTTCGGACGGAACTCTTGTGATGCCGGCGACTTTGTCCGGTACTTCAGTCAAGCCAGAGAAGCTGGACATGGAGCGGCGGCGGTACGTCATCCAGAAGCTGTTAACGCTGGGCATTCCCGACGCCGAAGCGCGAGTGGTCTTACAGGCGTCGCCAGAGGCTTGATGCCACCCGGGGCTATGTAGCAGAATTCGTGAGAATTCTGACGCATGTCCCACTGGTTGCAATCTTCAAGGACCGACAAAGTCGGTCGGCAATCGGCGGAACTCTTACGAGATTCCGCTACACAGACTTTGGATCGGTACTAATTCTGCGGAGCCAGCCGTTCGCGCAGATAACTGGCGCGGGCTACGTTGCGTTCGCCTGAATCCAGCGATGAATGCCGCAGCTTTTGCAAGTGGGCCGGTTGCGTGAAGATAAAGAGCTCGTTCACGGTCGGGATCGGCAGGTCTTCTATCAGACCCAGATTGATCCCCATGCGCAAGCTCGACAGATGCTGCATCGTTTCTTCGGATGTAATCGTCTGAGCTGACTTCAGGATCCCATAGGCTCGCGACACCTGATCGTGCAGTCCCTGTCGATTTTCCTTGACCAGCGCAGTTCGGCACCGACGTTCATAACCGATGATGTTCGGGATGACGTCCTTCAGGTTCTTGATCAACTGCTCTTCGCTTTTGCCGAGCGTCGTCTGGTTCGAAATCTGATAAAAGTCCCCCATCGCCTGGCTGCCTTCGCCATACAGTCCCCGGACGGCGAGGCCAATCTTGTGCAGGGCTTGAAAGACTTTCTGGATCTCTTTGGTTTGCACTAGCGCGGGCAAATGCAGCATCACACTGACGCGAATTCCCGTCCCGCAGTTCGTCGGGCAGGCGGTCAGATAGCCGAGTTGTTCGTTGAAGGCGAAGCAGACTTGCTCTTCCAGCAGATCGTCAATCTGATTGATTTCCTGCCAGCACGATTCGAGTGCCAATCCACTGCGGAGAACTTGAATTCGCAGGTGGTCTTCTTCGTTGACCATCAGGCTGACGTTTTCCGCCGTGCTGAAGCCGACACCGCGCGGGCCCTGGCCTTCGGACAGCTCACGGCTGATGAGCTGGCGTTCCACCAGAAACTGCCGGTCGAGCCGTTGCAGTGAGGTGACGTCGAAGTAGTTGAGCGACTTGCGAGACGCCAACCGGGCGATCTGGCCGCTCAGGATCCGCTCGATTTCCACCCGAGCTGCTTCGTCGGCGCGCGTCAAGAAGGGAAACTGCGAGAGATTCCTGGCCAACCGGATGCGGGTGGATATGACAATATCCGCTTCCGGCCCTTCTCCCCGCAGCCACTCGCCGCTCGACTGAATCAACTCGTCCAGTTTCACTGTAGATCCTTGCCTGCGATGGTCCATCAACCTGTTGCCGCTTCTTGAGAGGGTGAGCCCATTGACCGCAACGGGACAGGCCGCAGCATACTCGATTTCCGTTCCTCTTCCGAGTTCTATTCCGTTTCTTCTTCCGCGGGGGCAGTCTGAGTTTCCTGCTCGAGTTGTTGAATCTCATCCCGCAGCTTGGCGGCCTGCTCGTAGGATTCTTCCGCAATCGCCACTTTCAACTCGCCCCTGAGTTTGATCAGGCGATACTGTTTGCGGCTGTCGTCAGGCGTCCGCTTGGGCACTTTTCCGAAGTGTTGCGTCTCACCGTGGATGCTTTCCAGCAGCGGCAGCAGTTCTTCTTGAAAGGCGACGTAGTCGTGCGGGCAGCCCAGCCGGCCCTGTTTCCGAAACTCCTTGAAGGTGATTCCACAGTTCGGGCAGGCCAGTTGATCCAGTTCCTTGAGTTTCGATTCTCCCTCTTCGTCTGCAGCGACACCCGGCGGCAGGTCGTTTCCTTTGGCTTCAGCCTGCGAGAGGTATTGCTGGGCACATTCGTCGCAGAAGTGATGTTCGGCCGCGACCCCTTTGACAATCTCGGTGATGTGCAGGGTGGCGGGGCTCGGGCAAGTTTGACATTTCATACGCAGACCTCGCAGGCTATTCCTTGCCGCAACTGATCGAGACACTTCGCAATCTGCAGCGTTCGAGTCGCTGGTCGGTTCACACGGATTAAACGCATTGCAACTGCATTTTCGTCGCGTTGAATCACGGCCTCACGCGATTGAGGCAGCGCGCGAATTCTAACGGCGAGCCCCCTTGTGTCAAGTTGGGTAACACGATGTCTGTGACGAAGTTACATTCAGTGACCAGCATGTCGCCTGACTCTTCAGATTCGGGTGATTGCGGTTTCGCATCCAGCACGCCCCCGCCCCATTCATTTCCGCCCGTCAAGACTTACCCGATTTAACGCTCAACATTGATTTCTTGTTGCCGCGAGCCACCTCGGATGTTAATATCAACAACTGCTTATCGTTTTGGCGAAGGATGATAATGCGTGTGGTTTTTGACCGCTTTCTGATCGGCATTTCACGGCCGACCGGGTGTCCGTGCGGCAGACGTCACACGTTGGATGGATGGGAACTGGAATGCGCTTGGTGAGACTCGTCGTCACGGTCGGGTTGGTGTGCAGCCTCTGGTCAGGTCAAGCAGTCCAGGCGGCGGATGCTTCTGTTACGCCCCCGTCGCTGCCCCCGATTGCTCGACTGATCATCGAACCGGCCGTCATCACGCTGGACGGTTCCGGCAGCCTGGTCACACCCCTGATTACTGGCGAAGTGACTGCGGATCAACAGATCGATCTGACCAGCCGCGCGAAGCTTGAATCACTTTCCCCCACAGTATTTACCGTCGATACCCACGGCCGCTTGCGGGGTCAGGACGATGGCACGGGAACATTGCGCATTTCTGTCGCCGGCAAGCAACTCGACGTGCCGATCGTCGCCAGGAATATGCGTCTGCCGCGCCAATTCCACTTTGATAACGATATCCTGCCGATCCTCAGCAAATTTTCGTGCAATATGTCCGGCTGCCACGGCAAGGCTGAAGGTCAGGCTGGATTCAAGCTGTCGGTATTCGGTTTCGATCCGCGAGCCGATCATCAGGCCCTGACCCAGGAAAGTCGCGGTCGGCGAATCAATCCGGTGGTGCCCAGTGCCAGCCTGCTGCTGACCAAGGCTTCCGGGGGCATCCCCCACGGTGGCGGCGTGCGAATCACCAAATCTTCAGAAGAATATCGGACCCTGCGCGATTGGATCGTGGCGGGGATGCCCTACGGCAGTGATGAGACTCCGCGAGTCGTGGCCGTTCGCGTGACTCCGCACGAACGAACCCTGGCCATGCGCGACGTCCAGCAACTGCGGGTGACCGCTCGCTATTCCAATGGCTTCGAAGCGGATGTCACCCATCACGCGCGGTATCAGTCGAACAACGAAGCGGTCGCGAAAGTCGACGAATTCGGCCTGGTCACCGGCGGCGACGTGCCCGGCGATGTGGCGATCATGGCTGCTTACCTGGGTGAAGTCGACGTCTTCCGGGCACTCGTGCCACGGTCCGAACTCCTGACGGCGCAGTCCAGCCAACCAGTATTGAACCTTATTGACGGACACATCGATGCGAAACTGAGCAAGTTGCGGATCGAGTCCTCGCCCCTATGCAGCGATGCCGACTTCGTGCGGCGTGTGTATCTCGATGTGATCGGCACGCTGCCCACCGCGTCCGAGGCCCGGGAATTCCTCGCCAGCCAGGACAAAGATCGGCGGCTGAAGCTGGTGGATGCGTTGTTCCAGAGACCGGAATTCGCCGACTATTGGGCGTTGAAATGGTCCGACTGGTTGCGGGTCGACCGACAGGCCCTGGGGCACGATGGAGCCTATCGCTATTACAAATGGATCCACGACAGTTTTGCGAAGAATGTGGGTCTCGATCAGTTCGCGAAGGAACTGGTGGCAGGGCAAGGCTTGCTCGCCGACCATCCGGCGGGGCACTTCTTCAAGGTCGTGAAAGATGCCGGTGAGATGTCCAGCACGCTGTCGCAGTCGTTGCTGGGAATCCGCATCGACTGTGCCAAGTGTCATCACCATCCGTTCGATCGCTGGAGCCAGGACGACTACTACGGCATGCAGGCCTACTTCACGGGGGTCAGGTTCAAATCGACATCGCGTGGTGAAATGCTGCTGGCCAGTGCCGGAGGAGTGTCACAGAATCCGCGGAGTGGTCTCAAGATTTTCGCCCATCCGCTGGGAACATCCAACCCCGAAGCGGCCCCCACGGGTGACCCTCGCCTGGCATTCGCCAGTTGGCTGGTGGCCGCCGACAATCCGTTCTTCGCTCGTAACATCGTCAATCGGGCTTGGGCTCATTTGCTGGGCCGCGGAATCGTGGAACCGCTGGATGACGTGCGGCTAACGAATCCTCCCAGCCATCCGGAACTGTTGACTGCCCTGTCCAAGGACTTCATCGATCACAAGTTCGACTTCCGGCACCTGCTGAAGACGATCATTGCCTCGCGAACGTACCAGTTGTCGGCCGCGGTGACCCCGACCAATACCACCGACGAACAGAATTTTTCACGCGCTGTCCTGCGGCGTCTGGATGCCGAGGTGTTGCTGGACGCGATCTGCCAGACGACAAACATCCCCGAAAAGTTCGACGGTGTGCCGGCGGGATCACGAGCCATTCAACTGTGGGACAGTCAGGTGCCGCACTACTTCCTGGGGATCTTCGGCCGTCCCGTCCGCAGTACGCCCTGCGACTGCGAACGAGCGGGAACGCCCAATGTCTCGCAGGTTCTGCATGTGCTGAATTCCCCGGAAATCCAGGCCAAATTGACGCACGACGCCGGGTTCCTCGCAGAACTGGCCCAGCGTCCCGGACTGACCGACAAACAATTGATCGACGAACTGTACCTGACGTTTTTCAGTCGCTATCCCAGCGATCCAGAACAGACCACTGCGGAAAAGTATCTCCAGGCTCAGGCTGACAAGCGCCAGGCGGCGATTGAAGACCTGGCTTGGAGCATGCTGAATTCATTGGAATTTGTGTTTAATCATTGATGACAGCGCGTTAAATTAGAGGCTCTAACAAAACCCCACCGAGCTTGTCTCGGTGGATTCGGGCCTTTGCACTACGCTAATGGCGGCTAATACCGAACATAGTGCAGAAGCCCGATGACCACCGAGGCGAGCTCGGTGGGGTAGTTTTGTTGGCGTTTTTTACACAGTATCTGCCCGCCACGAACAACGACAGCCAGCCGCCCTACCTCAGAAGCTTGCCAGGAGTGGAACATGCCCGGACGAAACTACTGCGATCGGATTTCGCGACGTGACTGTCTGCAAGTGGGCGCGGCGTTGCTGCCCCTGGGAATGGGGATGTCCCTGTCCAGTCTGCTGCAACGTCAGGCCGCCGCGGCCGACGGTGGCGCGGCCAAAGACAAGGACGACGTCGCACTGATCATCCTGTTTCTCAAGGGTGGCCTGAGCACCATTGATACGCTGGACTTGAAGCCCAATGCACCCAGCGAGTTCCGGGGTGAATTCAAACCAATTTCGACCAATGTTTCAGGGATCGAAGTCTGCGAACACCTGCCGTTGTTGGCTCGGCAAGCTGACAAATTCGCGCTGCTGCGGAACTTCGCGCACACCGATTCAGGCCATGGTGCTGCCGACCACTGGATGCTGACCGGATATGCTCCGCGGGCTGGTTTTAATCCCAGCTTGAAACCGAACAATCAGTTTCCGGCCCACGGATCGGTGATCGCGAAGAAACTGGGACCGCGCGGTTCTGTCCCGCCGTATGTTTGCCTGCCCCGCATGCACAATTCTGGCGGCGCCGCCTACCTGGGCGCCTCGGTGGCCCCGTTTGTGGTCGAGGCCGATCCCAATGCGCCGAACTTCGCTGTACCGGATCTGATTCCTCCACTCAGCATTTCGTCTGACCGCCTGGGCAATCGCCAGGAGTTGTTGGCCACGGTCGATCGGTTCCGCAAGTCGGGTGAGTCACAAGCCAACCAGGCGGCCAAATCGCTGAGCACCTTCCAACAAAAGGCGTTCCAACTGATGACGTCGGCCGAGACCCGGGCGGCGTTTGATATTGCTCGCGAACCCGACGCATTGCGCGACCGGTACGGCCGGCATTCGCTGGGTCAGTCGTGCCTGATGGCGCGGCGACTGGTGGAAGCGGGCGTGCGGTGCGTGACGATCGATCACACCAATTGGGACACCCACTACGATAACTTCAACGTCTTGAAGAACGATCTCCTGCCACATCTGGACACGGGCCTGACGACGTTGTTGCAAGACCTGAATGAACGCAGCCTGCAACGGAAGACATTGGTCGTCGTGATGGGCGAATTTGGCCGCACTCCGCGCGTGAATAAAGACGCCGGACGCGATCACTGGGGGCCGTCGAATTGCATCCTGTTGAGTGGCGCGGGAATCAAGGGGGGCCTGGTTGTCGGAGCCACCAACGAACGGGGCGAGAAGCCCGCCGAAAATCCCGTGGGTCCCGCCGATCTCTCGGCGACGATGTTCGATTGCCTGGGCATCAACGCTCAGGATGAATTCCATACCCCCGAAGGCCGCCCGGTCAAGATTGCCGCTGACGGCCGAATCCTCCGCGAGTTGTATGCATAACGTAGAAGAATTCGTAAGAATTCTTGGCGTTGACGGACGGCTCATCGCACCTTTTATGAGACAAACCGTAGGGCTTGCAACGTGCTTGACACCATTCCATCGTTGCTGGAAAGCTCCTAATAAACTCTAACAAAACCTCTGCGTCAGTTCAGAACCGCGTGAAATGTCGCGGTCCTGAACTTCCCACAACCGGTTTTGTTAGGGCTCTAAGAATTCTTACGAATTCTTCTACGGATGAGGGAAATATGCCCAGGCGCTCTTTCGCATCACTGCTGCTGCTCAACCTGGTCCTGACCGCTTCAGTGGTCCACGCAGATCCTCCTGATGCCAAGTACATCTTTCCCGCCGGTGGTCGTCGCGGAACGACCGTACCGGTGCGGATTGGCGGCTGCAATTTTCACGACCGGGCGAACTTCCATTTGATGGGCAACGGCATCAAGGCGGCTGCCGAAATCTCTCGGATGCAGACGTTGTGGTTCGAAGGTCCGGTGATTCCGCAGCCCGCATCGCAGGCGAAAGAGGACTATCCGCTCGACTACGCCAATTCGATGGAAATCGCGGCCGATGCACCGCGTGGCGAGCATTTCTGGAAGGCCTCCACCGGCCAGGGAGTCACCGGCAGCGTGCCGTTCATCGTCGGTGATTTGCCCGAAGTTGTCGAAGACGAAGTTCCCGGCGTGGCGAACCCGATTGAAGTCACTTTGCCGGTGACCGTCAATGGCCGGATCTTCCCCAGGGAAGATGTGGATCTTTGGCGATTTACAGCCCAGTCGGGGCAAACGGTCACGTGTGCGGTGGACGCGTTACGGTTGGGATCGCCCCTGGAAGCGCGGTTGGAGTTATTCGATCCGCAGGGCCATTCCGTGACGGAAAGCCTCTCGGTCCCGGGGTCGGAGGCCGTGCTGCGATTCACTGCAGCCAGCACCGGCCAGTACACCGTGAAGATCCACGACATCCAGTTTGGCGGACTGCAGAACTACGTTTATCGACTGACGCTGACGGCTGGTCCGCACATCGATTTCGTCTATCCTCTGGGTGGCCGGCGTAATACTGATGTGACACTCGAACTGGCCGGCGCCAATCTCGCGGTGCCACGTCCGACGATCAAATTGCCCGCGACTCCCGAACTCCGTTACGACTACCGCGTGGAGTCGCCCGGTGCCATCAGTAATGCCGTGGCGCTGGAGCTCGACGACCTTGCGGAAATCCTGGAACCGGATGCCGGTGCCATGGCGACACGGGTGACGTTTCCCGCCAATTTGAATGGCCGGATTCAACGTGCCGGTGAAGTGGATGAATGGACCTTCGAGGCGAAGAAGGGAGACGAGTTCGACTTTGACGTGCGCGCCGCGCGGCTGGGCTCGCCGCTCGATACGGTCCTGCGGATTGTCGATGCACAACAAAAGGTCGTGGTGGAAAACGATGATCTCGTCAATGGCCAGACGGATTCGCGTCTCCGTTTTCAAGCTCCTGCCGACGGCGTGTATGCCGTGCGTCTGAGTGATCAGTTGCCTGATCGTGGTGGGCCGCAGTTCGCGTATCGCCTGCGCGTTCTCACGGCCGCCCAGCCTGAGTTCGAACTGGCCCTGGCTAATGACACCGTGACGATTGAACGTGGCAAGCCCACTCCGATCAAGGTCACCGCGGATCGTGGCCCGGGCGTCAAAGAAGAGATCGCATTGCAGATCGACGGACTGCCGGCAGGAGTCACGGTGACCCCGCTGATTATCAAGGCCGATCAAAAAGAAGTGACCCTCAGTTTCCAGGCGGCAGACACCACCAAGGTCCAAGCCGCAGTGCTGAAAATCACGGGCAAGATCGTCAAGGACGGCCGCGAGTTGCTGCACCAGGCGGTGATCAACAAGGCCGGGATTCGCCGTCAGGATCCTGTCTGGCTGGCGGTTGGCTTGCCGACACCATTCCGTTTTGTCGGGATTTTTGAGACGAAATTCATGCCGCGCGGTTCGCAGTATGTCCGGCATTATTCGATCCAGAGAAATGGCTTCAGTGGTCCCCTCGAAGCCCGTCTGGCCGATCAACAAGGCCGGCATCTGCAGGGGGTCACCGGTGAACCCGTTTCGGTTTCTCCGACTCAAAATGAATTTGACTTCACCGTCAAACTGCAGCCCTTCATGGAAATCGGCCGCACCAGTCGCACGACGTTGTCCCTGATGGGTGTTGTGACCGACACCGATGGCAGCCGGCATGTGGTCAGCTACAGTTCGAATGCGCAAAACGATCAAATGATCTCGATCGTCGATCCCGGCCGGCTGGCCATCACACTCGACCGACGCTCGGTACCGGCCACTCCGGGTCAGCCTGCGAAGCTCTCGTTCCGCCTGCAGCGCAGCCTGGGCCTGAATCAGCCGACGCAGGTGGAACTGATCATTCCGCAGGGGATTCGCGGGGTGAAGTCGCAGCCGGTGACCATTGCCCCGAACGAGCAATCCGGCACGATCGAACTGACGTTCGACGCCGACGCCGTGGGCCCCTTCCTGGCACCACTGACAGTCAGGGCCACAACCATCGATGACCGCAAGCTGTCACTGATCAATGACGCCAGCCTGGAATTGGTGGCCCGACCCGCGAAGTGATTCAACGCAGGGGCAATCTTTAGGTCCTTTGAGTCGTTTAGGTCCCTTGAATTCCCAAGGGACCTAAACGACCTAAAGGACAAAAAGGACCAAACCATTGCGGGGCATTCTGTTGCAGCATGCTGCGCGGAATTTCTTCCCCAAAATGCCTCACTTGAATCAAAAACGGGCGAAACTCGGCTTTCCGGGAATCGGGAATTTTGTCACACTCCCGCCCGCTTGGAGATGATGGTTGGGGATCAACGGTCTTTCCAGGCACGTGGCAGCAGACTTTTCATGTCTGGTGCGCGAGGGCTCTCGCCAGGGATGGTGAGCGCCCGCAAGAGTTCGCTGAATTGGAAGGAGAGAGCCAAGTCAGCGGCAGATTGCGACACCTGTGACTCGGAGTTGGTCGCAGTTGTTTTCAGGGCAGGGAGGCCCGGTTGATGGGGGGAAGAGTGTCTCACGGCAGTGCGTGGAATGGCTCGTCTGAGCCGTTGCGCGGTCGACTGAAATCAGTCGCGCCTGTGGAGAGACTCCAGCTCAATCGCCTGGTCCAAGTCATCGGCGGTACGTTCGATGACTGGTTTCCAAAAGTTTTCTGTGCGTGAGGCAATCCCTCAGTGGATGAACCGGTGAGCGGTTCAGGGACTGAGAGTGCGACTTGCGGCAGGAAGGACCACGCGGGGGAGTTGTCTATGCATGTCCTCACGGCCATCTTTCTGACCACATGTGCGATGGGCAGTGCTCCGCAGGGAGAATTGCTCGATTTTACCGCCACCTGGTGCGGTCCGTGTCAGCAAATGGGGCCCATCGTCGATCGCCTGCATCGCCAGGGATTCGCAGTGCGCAAGGTCGACATCGATCAGAACCGCCCACTCGCCCAGAAATACGGCATTACCTCGATCCCCGCATTCGTGCTGGTCGTCAACGGCAAGGTGGTGGAACAGGTCGTCGGCATGCAGTCCGAGCAAAAGCTGCTGCAAATGTTGGCCAAGATTCCCAAGCCGGATGATGTCCCCAACAATTTCACATCGCAACGCAACGACGCCCCGTTGTTCGTCGACTCGCGATCGAATGCTCCGTCCAGCCCTCCGTCCAATTGGAAACCTGCCGAGCAGCCCAAGCGGGGGTTCTTCGGACTCCCCAGCCTGGGTGGTGATCGTGTTGCCGCAGCCCCGGCGCCCAAGTCGGGCACTGACAATAGCAAGCCGATCGTCCGGGCCAAGCTGGATGACCAGCCGTTGATCGAAGGGGAAGTTCTGACTCGGGACCCCATGGTTGCCAGCACACGGATCCGCATCACCGATAAAGGTGGAGTGAATCTGGGTTCGGGGACGATCATTGAGAGCAAGCTGGGGGTGACTTTGATCATCACTTGCGGGCATATCTTCCGCAATTTTCAAGACGATTCCCTGATTGAAGTCGACGTGTTTTTCGGTGGGAAGAAAGAAACATTTGTCGGCAAGCACGTCCGGCATGATCTCAAGTCAGACGTGGGGCTGCTCTCGATTGCCACCGACAACCCGCTGCCGTTTGCCCGGGTGGCGAGTGGTTCGTATCAAGTCGAAAAGGGGACGCCGGTGCAAAGCGTCGGTTGCGGGCAGGGTAATAATCCGACTCTACAAAAGCATCTGGTGACGCAACTGGACCGTTACCAGGGACCCGCGAATATCGAATGCACCGGAGTTCCCGTCCAGGGCCGGTCCGGCGGGGGACTGTTCAATCTGCAAGGCGAGCTGGTGGGAATCTGCATGGCGGCCGATCCCAAGGAGCGACGCGGCCTGTATGTGGGCCTGCCCGCCGTACAGGGATTCCTCAAACAGTGCGGATTGACTCGACTGTTGCAAAACGGGCTCTCACCTGACGTCAACTTTGACGATCACGAAGATCCGCTGGTGGTCACTCATGAGGGAGGCGTTGAAGCTCGGCCGAAGGTTGGTCCGCGTGGCCTGGCCGCGTTGAAGGCCGCCCTGGGCGCTGATGCCGGTGGGGTCGTCTGCCTGGTACGCTCGGAGAAGAGTTCTTCCGGCAAGCAGCGGGTGTATGTCTTTTCCAAGACGCCCGCCACGACCGAACGATTTGCCGAATCACGCAGTCCCCAGCAGTCCGGAAAACTGCGGCTGACGAGTGCCCAAGAGTAGGGTGTTGAAAATCACCCGGTCAGCAACCAGAGGCTGCCAACCGGGTGTTCGTCGTGGGACACTGCTCTTGACGACCTGCGCACTCAGGCAAGTTTAGCACCTGAGTCACAGGCCAATTCGGCCGAGCGTCAAGGACGCTCTGGGCTCCATCATCAGCCAGCCGAAGCGACGGCAGGCGTACCGCAGACCAACTGACAGGTGTCGTTGAGATCGCAATCGTCGGACTTGTCATCCCAGCGGCTGCCGTTGTAAACCGACTTGGTCTTGGTGTCGGCAGCGGCCTGGCCCTTGAAGCCAGTGTAGGCAAACGACTGATCCAATGAGCCAACAGCGTTCGAGATGTCGTTCAATTCGTTGTTGACGGCGACAGCGACTTCGCTCCAGCCGACGATCAACGCCAGGACGGCAATGGTGATAATGAGGACCAATTCGATCGAGACGATTGCACCGTTTTCGTCATTGAGAAGGTGAGTGAACATGATATATATATATATATGTCCTTTCTTGATTACGCATTGAGAGAATGAAACGACTGGCAAGCAATAACACCCGGTCAGCAGCCAGAGGCTGCCAACCGGGTGTTAATAATTTGGGCACCGCAGGCTACAACCCGCGAACTCAGGCGAAAATCAGACCCTGAGTCGCAGTAGAGTGCGGCAGAGTATGCAGCCTCTGAGCCCAGTCATCAGCCCGCGGAAGCAGCGGCGGGGGTGCCACAGACCATCTGGCAGGTGGTGTTGCCATCGCAATCGTCTTGCGTGTCATCCCAGCGGCTGCCGTTGTAGACCGACTTGGTCTTGGTATCGGCTGCGGCCTGGCCCTTGAAGCCGGTGTAAGCAAACGACTGATCGAGTGAACCAACAGCGTTCGAGATGTCGTTCAATTCGTTGTTGACGGCGACAGCGACTTCGCTCCAGCCGACGATCAACGCCAGGACGGCGATGGTGATGATGAGGATCAATTCGATCGAGACGATCGCACCGTTTTCGTCGTTCAGAAAATTCTTGACCATGTTGTACTTGTCCTTTTGCGCACTGAGAGAGAAAGA
>CAMAVF010000147.1 GCA_945861445.1 Planctomicrobium piriforme
TGTACTCTTGAATTGCAAATCGGACTTGGAGCGGCCAATTTCGAAAAATCGCAGGCCCGACCCCGGCGTAGCGATCACCAGCAAACTTCAGCAATCATCCCATCATGTGATCCATTGTAGCTCGATCGCTCCCTGACACGAAATTTTCCGGTCACCTGAAATGCAAAACGTTCCCACCCGGGGTAGGAACGCTTTGATCCAGCCGCAACTTCCCTCACGAGGGGTAACACTCCGCAAACCTAGCTCTTCTTCTTTTTGCCGTGATCATGACCGGCATGATCGTGATCACCGATTACGATTTTTCCGACGAAAGACTTACCGGCGATCTTGACCCGCAACTGCGCTTGCGCGTGATGCAAGTCGTCAACCAGCTCTTCATCTTTGACCAAAAACCGCGACGACTTGCCCTTCGGGTCCGTCGTCTGCGGAGCGGACTTCAGCTTGAACTGTTCCGGTTTGTCCCCATGCTTTAAATTGATGACGACCTCCGTCGCTTCCACCGATACGGCATCCTTGGCGTTCGAACCCAACAGATAAATGGTCACCAGATGCGTCTTTTCATCCAGGACGATTTCCCCGTGATATTCTTCCTCGCCCAACTCGATCAACGCCCCCTTATGGGGACCTTGCGCGGCATGTTCGTGATCGTGTTCCGTTTTAGTCGCCGGCTTCTTGGCTGCCGGTTTCTTGTCTTCGGCCAATGCCCGAGTGCCAGGCATGGCGTTCAATGTCAACAGGGCCAATCCCGCACAACATCCCAACGCACGATAAAACCCGCTCATGTGAATCCCTTCCAACTGCTTGTCAGGCCATCCATTGGCCAGTCTTAGCTGTCGATAGTTGAATGTGAAATGTCGCCCGCACCCAATTGCCAGACGATCCCCGCAGCGATTGCGGACTTTGTCATTATCGACAAACACCGGCTTTGAGTCAACACGAAAATCACCACAACTCATTTGCAGTCAATAACTTGCACTCACAGAACAGGTACACTCAAAGGAGAGATGCAATCGCATTGACTGCTTCAGCTTCAATTGCATTTGCAATACCATTTGTAATTGGCTGTAACTTCTGGGCCATCTGTGACTTGCCGCTTTTCAATGGGCGTGGTGCCGCAAGCTTAATGAATGCGACGGGACGAATGGGACTTATGAAATTTGAGCGTCCATTTCTAGCGAACATTCGCAGAGCATGCCGTGTCTGTTGGTGACATCGCCGCCGCTACCAGAAATTCCCAGCTTTCCAGACGCTTCCAGACTGAAACGCGATTGCTGGTCATGCATAGCTTGCCTAGAATTCGTCGGTGAGTGTGTGATCGACTGCGGCCGATCATAAAGCGCCGGAGAGTTCCGGCCCCGCCGGATTTACGACCTTCCTCTTACAAAACAGCTACCGGAGGTGCCTTGGCCGATCCCATTCGCGACGAACTGAGCGTCCAAACCAAGCGGGCGGTGTTAGTCTCTGTCGTACTACCAGATGATCCCGGACAGGATGGAGATCCTCTGGAAGAGTTGAAGGGCTTAGTCAAAACGGCTGGCGTGTGTGTCGTCGGCCAACTCATTCAGAAGCGGCAGGATGTCGACCCCACGCTCTGCATCGGCCGTGGAAAACTCGACGAACTACGCGATCTGATCGAGCAAACCGGCGCTGAACTGGTCATCTTCGACAATAATCTCAGCCCGGCCCAGGGACGCAACCTGGAGACCGAACTCGGCAAGATGATTGTTGATCGCAGCGAGATTATCCTCGATATTTTCGCGACGCATGCCCGGACTCACGAATCGCGGCTGCAGGTGGAACTGGCCCAGTTGCTGTATTTCCGCCCGCGTTTGAAGCGGATGTGGACTCACCTGTCGCGCGAAGGTGGCGGCGGCTTGAATAAGGGTACCGGTGAAAAGCAACTCGAAACCGACAAGCGGTTGATCGACCAGCGGGTGAGCGAACTGCGTCGCAAACTCGACGTGGTCGAACAGCACCGCGTGCGGATGGTGGCTCAGCGTCGCAACCAGATGCAGGTGTCCCTAGTCGGCTATACGAACGCCGGGAAGAGCACCCTGATGAATGCCCTGACCGGGGCCGGCGTCTTCGCCGCCGACCAGTTGTTTGCCACGCTCGACACGCGAACCCGCACCTGGCGTTTGCCGCACTGGGGCGACGTGCTGCTCAGCGATACGGTCGGTTTCATTCGGAACCTGCCGCACCATCTGGTCGCGTCGTTCCGCTCGACGTTGGAGGAAGCGCGGCATGCCGACGTGTTGTTGCACGTGGTCGATGCCAGCCATCCTCAAGCCGAGGAGCAGATTCGCACCGTGGAGGACGTACTGCGCCAGATTGACGTGAAGGTCGAACACACGTTGCTGGTGCTGAACAAGGCGGATGCCGTTCAGGATCGTTCGCTGGTCGACGTTCTGCGGGCCAATCATCCCGACGCGATCTCCGTCAGTGCCAAGACCGGACAGGGTCTCGACCGCCTGGCGCGTTACGTCGCCGACAAACTGAGTAACGGCTACATCGATGCCAAGGTCGAATCGGGCGTGGGCAATGGGCGCCTTTATGCCTACTTGAATGCGCATGCCGAAGTCCACGATACCGAGTATTCCGACTCGCGCGTGATCTACAGTTGCCGGATTCCACGCCGCTTCTATGGCGGCGTGAAAGACAGCGATGACACGCACATCACGGTTCTGGAGCAGGAACCGAACGGCCGCGAACTGTAACGCCTGGCTCGCGATTCCGGTAAGACTTAACTTTCCTCCCTAACCCGACTCTACGAGCCGGGTTCTTTTTTTGAGCCCGAATGTTTTCGACTTCAGCATGTCGACATGTATGCTTTGACTGATTCGCGAAGTCGTAATCCGTCACAACGGATTGATCGGGTCAGGCACAGTCTGCACTACATCGCTAGAATACGCAGTGACGCTCCCGACAAAGTCGTCTCGAGGTGAAAACGCTATCGGGTACGTTCCCCACCCACGCACAAGGTTCAATTCTCCAATGACTCTGGTCATCCCCCACTTGCTTGAGTGGCAACAAATCGCCCAGATGGTACTTGCCACTGCCGGAGACGCAGCGGCCGCGGCAACTCCCGCGGCGACTGCGATTCAATCAGCTCCGACGTCGTTGCTAAACGAATTCGGCAGCAATGTCCTGCACAACCTCTTCAAGCCGCTTTTGCTGTTTTTTTACGCGGGGTTTCTGATCCCGATTTTGCGAGTCAAGTTTGAGTTCCCCAAGGCCGTCTATCAGGGACTGACGATCTATTTGTTGCTGGCAATCGGCTGGCACGGTGGCGAGGAACTGGCGTTGCTGGGTTCGTCATCACTGTTCCAAGCACTGGGCTTTATGGTGCTGGGATTCCTCACCAATACGCTGGTGGGGGTGCTCGCTTATCTGATTCTGCGTGGTACGACCAGGCTGCGTCGCGTTGATGCGGCCACGGTCGCGGGCTACTACGGATCAGATTCGGCCGGTACTTTCGTCACCTGTGTGGGAGTTCTGACCGCGGCGAATATCAAGTTCGCCGCTTACATGCCGGTGCTGCTGGCCGTGATGGAAATTCCCGGATGCCTCGTGGCCCTGTTTCTCATTTCCCGCTTGCGAGCGACGGGAATGGATCGTGATGGCAACATGCCTGACGAGGCCCATTACAAACGTTCGATCAGCACCTACACGACTATCGAACACCGCGACGAAGACGAACTGATCGACACGGCGGACGAACACGGTGCCCGGCGACAGCCGACCACTTCCCAATCAGTGAACATCTCGCTGCACAACGCGACGACACATGGTGGCGCGCCGGACGATGTGCAGCAGCGAATCCAAGGTGAGAAATTCGAGGCCCGCATGGCACTCGAAGACGAATTCGAGGATGAAGACTCCGGCCATCGCAAAAAACCAAGCGGATTTGACCTGGAGGTGCTGCACGAAGTCTTCTTCAACCCCGGGATCTACCTGTTATTCGCTGGCATCCTGATTGGTTTCGTAAGCCAGTTGCAAGGGTCAAAAGTGACCGGCCCGGACGACGCCCTGTTCATTACGCTGTTCCAGGGGATCTTGTGCCTGTTCCTGCTGGAAATGGGAATGACCGCGTCGCAACGGCTGAAGGACCTGCGAACGGCGGGTTGGCCGTTCGTGCTGTTCGGGATTCTCGCACCCAACCTGTTCGCCACGCTGGGCATGTTCCTGGTGGATGGCTACAGCCTGCTGATCGGCCAGCCGTTCGATGTCGGCACGTACGTGCTGTTCGGCGTCTTATGCGGGTCCGCATCGTATATCGCAGTCCCCGCAGTCCAACGTCTGGCCATTCCCGAAGCCAGTCCGACGTTGCCACTCGCCGCGTCACTCGGTCTGACGTTCAGCTACAACGTGACCATTGGCATTCCGGTCTACATCATGATTGCCAAGCTGTTGCTCGGACAAGCGGGGGAGACGGTGCCGCAATAGCGAGTCCCAGATCCGTGGGATAGGCTTCCAGCCTGTCATTTTTTTCTTGCAGGCAGGAAGCCTATCCCACGGTCGATAGTCTGCGGCGACCTACGGCCGAGTCACATGAATCACGCGGCTGACCACCGGAGCGTTTTGTCCGCCGACATTGATCAGCGCAAAATTCAAGGTTCGATCCGGGGCCGGATTCGTGTGGGTCTTGGTATTGAACGCCACCTGGCGCAGCAGGGCCTGGACCGCCGCGTTCGTGGCCGCTGAATAGAATGAGACCGTCAGCTTCGGCTCGGCACTCCGACCGCCGCGGTACGACGCAATGGCACGGCCTTCGTAGTAAATCTGCGACTTGGTCACGCGAATTTGCCCGGCACCATTCCCCTGACTCACCACGCGAATGACATCCAGCGTGGACAGTCGCGGCCCGGCCACGCCCACCGTCAGTTTCGCATCCTTGTAACTCGGTGACACGGTATCGGGATCCGGAATCACCAATGCCGCAGGATCGACCAGCAGCGGGTCGCTGCCAATCTGATAGGAAATCGGGGTCTGGTTGATCGAAATGGTCGTCGGCTCATTGACGTTCAAGACATTGATGACGACGGTGGCAGAATCAGACGTCAGGGGATCGGTGCTATCAGTGACGAGCACCGTTAACGTAAAGGTTGTCTGAGCCTCGTAGTTCAGGGCCGCCGGGGTCAAGACCGTGATCTTGCCGTTCAACGGGTCGATCGCGAATGCGGAATTCGTGTTACCTGCGGTAATCGCATAGGTCAAGGGGGTGGAACTATCCGGATCCGATGCGATAACCGTCCCGACCACGGTCCCGGCGACAGTATTTTCGGCAATCGAAAAGGTCTGATCCTGCACATCGACGACTGCCGGCTCAACACCATCGCGTGCGAGCTCTTCAATCGGAAAATTATACGTCACCTGGACCAGATTCGAACCCGTCGCCGAAAGCATTTGGCGCGTCTCGAGGCTCTCCGAATGGTCGGTCAGGCGTCGCTGTGAGCTGCGTTTGGCCTGCGTGACGAATCCCATCGCCGCGCACAGCCGACTGATCAAGGAACCTGAAACGCCGTCCGTGGGTTGCTGCGACCGTTGCGTCATGCTGTGGTCCTCACACTATAGAAATGCTGAAATGTGTCGACGGGCGAACGATCTGAGGAGATCCGACCCGCAACTCTCTGATGAGCAGGGGCGGGGATTGTAGCCGAAAACGCCAAAACGAGTGTAGGTCATTTTGAATAGTACATTTGACCACAACCGTGAGAAAGACGAGAGGCCGAACGGAACCCTTTCTCAAGGGCTCCGGCCGGCCGTCTGTGGCGAGAAACTGAGCGGGATGTGAGGAGGGCTGGACCCGTCTCCACGGGTCGGCGGGTATTCGAGTTTGCACTCGAGATGCTTCGGACCCGGTTGGGAGCCGGACCCATCAGAAAAGTCTCTGGACCGAAATCCGGAGGTCTTAACTTCCATTTCCATTTCACCGGCCGGCGATCCGTCAGGTGCCGTCATCCAGGACCTGCCACTGGCTGACCGTGGTCAGCCAATGGCTTGCTGTAGGATCCCTGTGGCGACTGACCTGACGGGGTCGCTCGTGCGGGTCGATCACCGCAACGTGTGTATTGCGGTCGAGAGAGAGACTTTGCACGGCGCGTGCCAAACGACCGGCGACCGGGCAGACAATTCTCTGGTGAGTCCACAACTCACTGATTGGGCAAATGTTGCAGCAATCCAAGAGAATTCCGGCAATAGGGCAGGGGGACAGCAGCCGCTCAGAGAGAACCGGCCATTTGTAAGAATTACGACCACACCTGCGGCAAGCAAACGCGGCAGACTCAGCAGGGCAAAATCCATACGTCCTATAAGTCCCATGTGTCCCATACGTCCCATGCGTTTTGATGGGACCAATGGAACCAATGGGACACATGGGACGAATGGGACTTATGAGATTCAAACGGGCACCGCAGGCAGCCACGGGCCATCAAAGAAAGAAAACCGCCGCGAAGCATGCCGAGCGCTTCGCGGCGGTAAATCATCCCGTGTTAATGCTGCAATTGTTCGAGCTGGAGGTCACGCCCCCAAGCAGTTCCTTCAGACTCGAACGACTGCTGATCGTCGGGTTATTGAAAATTCCGCTGTTCAGAATCCCCCATTCTGTTGAGCGTAATCTGGGCAGTTCTTGAGCTATCACGGACACGACGCGGAAAGTCCGCACACTGCGTGGTCATCCGCTGACGAAGGATCCAGCACACTGGTGCCCCGCCGACCGGAACTTTCCCCCTGCTTCCGGTCTGCGGACATCACTTCGTATGACTGCCTGGTCCCCGACGACATCGGGCCTTAGGCCAGTTGCTTCTTACGTCCCACCAGAGTCTTAATGCGTTCGGCCAGCAACGCTGAATCGAACGGCTTGCGGAAGGTCTCATTGAAGATCGTCCGGTCGAAGCCTGCCGCATTGTCCTCGTCGCTGAGCAGTCCAATCTGGACCACATCAGCATACTCAGGATTCTTGCGGAGGTTCTGGGCGATCATCAGGGATTCGTGGCGCCCCATGACAAAGTCAATCACCACGCAATCGGGGTGCAGAGACTCGGCCTGGATGCCGGCTTCAAAGCCGCTCGCCGCGAATTCCATCTTAAATTGATCGTTGTTCATCAGGTCGGTCAAGGCTGACCTAATAATCGGCTCGGCGCCAACCAGGAGGATCTTGCCAGTGGCTTCATCTTCCAATTCACCCAGGGGCATTCCGTGTTCTTTGAGGAACCGGATCAAATGCTCCCGGGGAATTCGTCGATCTTGCGAACCGGGAATGCGGTAACCCCGCAACCGGCCGCTGTCAAACCACTTGCTGACCGTCCGTGGTGCCACCTTACAGATTTTGGCAACCTGGCCAGTCGTGAAAATCGTTTTCATCGCAGGCTCTCCAATCGCTAGTCTGCTCATTGCGGAAGGTGTGCGGGCCTTCCGGAGACAACATCACCAAGGCGTCGGTCGGCTCTCCTAGCCTTCGGGTCCGCTTCGGCGAACCGGCGCCAATTTGGGTCGGGATGTGTCTCGGGGTCTTGTGAGACGGCTGTTGAATTATCGCCGCAGCCGCCTGCTGCCTGACATCGGCATCTACACGGGATTCTGACACTGCAAGTCGATCACTGCAGGCAGCGGAAACCTCTTGCCAAGAACCCTGAGCAAAGCCGCACAGCACGCGGCCTGACTCAGAAACGCTTGACTCTCCACTGCCGAACTTATCGGCAATGAGGAGCGGACGATTTGCAAATCTCACTCAGGCCGTAAGGTCCTGCGCGGTTTGCCTGAATGTTCCGATCCCCCCTGTCAAACGGTCTTGGCTACTGTAATCCTAAAGCACCGGTCCAATCGCAAGGGTGCATTGTCGGACTCGCAATAGCCTTAACCATCTGGCCTTAAACATCGGATAGCAGCAGCGTTCCGCTTCAATGTTTCCCAAGGCTTATGCATCACGTAAGACTAGCATCTAATGTGACGATTAGTCGGACCAAGCGCGTCAAGAGGAATTCCAAAAAATCTGCAACATCTTGTCGCATATCGCTTTATGAATTCAAAAAATGTACGGAAGAAGTGGCGGACCAGCCCGTTCTCGGTGACGAGGCCGTTTTTGGACGTCGCAACAAACAGACTGGGAGAAGTTTGACGATTGTGTCAAGAGAATTCTTTAGGCAGATTATTTCGATTGCGAAGAGCGGTTTAGCTCAAGCCCCAGATCACCTGCCAAGCCACTTGGGACGCGGGAGTGATCGCCTCTTCGTCCGTAACGCATCTTCGTCCGTAACGCATCTTCGTCCGTAAGTTGGGCACTCCTGCCCGTCTCCGAGTTCGCCACCCTCCGTAGAACGGGTCTCCAGGCCCCTTCGATCCCCAACAACCGACCTCGGCAGGCGATCAAAACCTCGCGCACTTCTTCAACTTCTTTGATCCCTTTGACCGTCTGCAATCGTCAACCACTCAGCGCTAAAGAAAGCGACGGCCGATGGCGGCCATCCTACAGACGCGCATCTTCGACTTCTTCGACTTCTTCGAACTGTCTTAAGTCTACTCTCCACTCACTCCCATCAACTCTCCCGCCGCCACACCCACTCCAGACTCGGGGCATCTTCGACACCTTCGACACCTTCGACATCTTTGACATCTTCGATCCGACCAGAGCCTTTTTGCCGCCTTTGCACTCTTTGATCTGTTTGGTCCTTTGTCCTTTGTCCTTTGTCCTTTGTCCTTTGATTCGACATTCGTCATGGCTTCAATTCCACACCTCATGCGATCCCTGAACTCTTTGATCCCTGATTTCTTCAATTTGTCTTAAGTCTACTCTCCACTCACTCCCATCAACTCTCTCGCCGCCAGGCGCTCCATCGGCGCCCCCGAACTGGGCGCGCAGTTCAAGTCCCCCGCCCCCCGGGTTCGCCGAACCTCGCGCAAGAGTAGCCGCACTCGCCAGAGTGCGGGATTCCCGCGTTCTGGCGAACGCGGCTACCAACTATCCGTGTCCTACCGTTGAAACGGTGGGCTATTGTCGGGCGTCCCTGGCGGGACGAAGAGTACCCTTCGATCATACAACGCGGCGTCAATCTCACCAAAATGGCACGCGTCTCTGCGAGCCAATCATTCCGCCCTCCCCCCGTGCGGTGGTGGTTCCCGCGCTTCTGCACTACCGATAAAAGTAGCAGAATTCGTAAGAATTCTGACGCGGGCCCCAACGGTGACGACGCTCCAGAACCCTTGGAAGTCGGTTGACCAGCAGCGGAACTCTGACGAGATTCCATCAACCGTCATTTCGTAAGGGATTCCGTCGTAGCCGCTGTCGCCAGACTGCGGGAGCGCGTCCAAACGTCCCCAAACGCCCGCATTCTGGCGAATGCGGCTACTGTCGTGGCCGACGCTGCTAGCGTCGGCGCGGATGCTGGCAGCATCCGCCACGTACCGACAGTGATTGATACGCAGCTCCTAAGTGCCTCTCCGCCCCACGCCAATCGCGAGATCGCTCCCGTTTCCAGCTTTTCACTCCCCATCTGTGTACAACTGGGCTAAACTGAACGCCGCAGAGCGTGTTTGGAAACGGGAGGGCGAGGCTCCCGCCGAGCCTAACACGAGCTTTAGCTCGGTGTCCGCCGGAGGCTTTTCATGAACAGGAATGGCAGCCTCCGGCGGTCGCCGACCTGCGGTCGTACTCGGCGGGAGCCTCGCCCTCCCAAGTCTCCCCTTTTCAAACACGCTCTCAATAATCTGGTTGGATTCATGACGAGTGATGGGTTCAGGCGCACTGGAGCGGATGGATGGCGGATCCTCAGCAGAATGCGGAAGACGAGCAGCCGGTGGTCGCGCCGTCGGAACCGGCGTCGCCTACGTTTCCCTCCAGCAACCCCGCTGCGCCCACCGCCACGGGCGGCAATCTGCCGTCGATCGCGCAATCCGGGCTGATCATCGGCAGCAAGCTGGGGCCTTATCGGTTGCTGGAGAAACTCGGCGAAGGAGGCATGGGGGCCGTCTACAAGGCGGTCCATGAGCATCTCGACAAAGTCGTCGCCGTCAAGGTGTTGCCGCAGCATTTTACCCAGCAGCCTGATTCCATTGCCCGTTTCAAGCGGGAAATGAAGGCGGTGGGCAAGCTGAATCATCCCCATATCGTCCAGGCATTTGATGCCGGCGAGATCAACGGCACGCACTTCCTGGCAATGGAATATGTCGAGGGATCCGACCTCGCGCAACTGGTCAAGGAGCGTGGCCGGTTTTCGGTGGTCAATGCCTGCAAGGCGATTCGACAAGCGGCCATTGCCCTGTCTGTCGCCCATGCAGCCGGACTGATTCACCGAGATATCAAACCGTCCAACATCCTGGTCGCGAAGAACGGGCAAATCAAGTTGCTCGACCTGGGGCTGGCCTTGCTGGCGGACGACTCCGCAGGCACCACGGAACTGACGACCGCCGGCCAGACCTTTGGCACCCCTGACTACATGGCTCCCGAGCAATGGGAAAACGCTCACACGGCCGACGCCCGGACCGATCTGTATGCGTTGGGCTGTGCGTTGTTCTTCCTGCTGGTAGGCCGGCCCCCCTACGGGACCGACCAATACCGGACCGGGGCCAGCAAGATGAAAGGCCACATCATCGATGCGGCCCCCGACCTTGCCACGTTGGTTCCCGATGTCCCGGCCGCGTTAGTCGCCATCTACCAGAAATTACTCGCAAAGACCCCGGAGAAGCGCTTCCAGACCGCCACCGAGTTGGTCCAGGCTCTCGCCCCATTCGTGTCGTCGAAGTCAGCCCCGGTCGCGTCGGTGGTGGCGATGCCGGTTACCGCTCCGATCACTCCCGCGTCCATTCCCAGTCCCGCGACGGTCTCGCTGGCGTCCGCCACACCAGCGCCGTCTGCGTTGTCCGACACCGCCACACCCAAGCCTCTCGCCGATCCTGCGAACACTGACCGGCAGGCCACTCCGACGACCTCGCCGATCAGTCAGATTGCGCTCCCCCCGCGTGGCGGCTCAAGAAACTGGCTCCTGAAAGCCGGCCTGGGAGGATTCGCCGCCGTACTGCTAGGCGTGATCATCATCACGATCACCAACAAGGATGGCACGCAGACGAAGATCGAAGTCCCGGATACTTCCAAGGTCGAGATTACCACGAAGGTTGACGAAGTTCCGGCAAAGATTGGCTGGCACGGTTGGCCGGCGGATGCCCCGAAACCGGCGATCGCGCCGTTTGATGCGGAACAAGCCCAACACCATCAGGAGGCGTGGGCCAAGTACCTCGGCGTGCCGGTCGAGTACACCAACTCCCTCGGCATGAAGTTCCGCCTCATCCCGCCCGGCGAGTTCTTGATGGGCAGCTCGCCGGAGGAGATCGAAGAGGCATTGGTCGAGCACGAAGCATTCCTTAAGGCTGTGGGATGGGACGAGAAAGGCTGGGAGAAGGGCGTCAAGAGCGAAGCTCCGCAACACAAGGTCATCGTAGCGCAACCGACCTACCTCGGCGTTTATGAATTAACCCAATCAGAGCACGAGAAGATCATGGGTAAGAATCCTTCCGGCTTCGCCGCCGCCGGTGAAAGGAAGGATCAGGTTGGCGGCATGGACACAACCAGCCACCCGGCGGAAACGATAAGTTGGAACGATGCTGTCGATTTCTGCACAAAACTGAGCCAAGAGCAGCGACTTCGGTCGTTCTATTTCAGGGCTGGCGAGACGGTGACGGCACTTGATGGCACCGGTTACCGTTTACCAACCGAAGCGGAATGGGAGTTTGCGTGCCGCGCGGGGACTACGTCCAAGTATTGGGTTGGCGACGCGCAAGAAGATGTGTTGCGCGCTGGTTGGTTCGACCCAAACTCAGGACGCAGGACGCATCCAGTGGGCGAACTGAAAGCCAATCCTTTCGGACTCTACGACGTTCACGGCAACGTCGCTGAGTGGGTGGAGGACCGATGGGAACCCAACTACTACGGGTGTTTTGAAGGAAAAGCTGCCGTAAATCCCAAGGGCCCATTTTCGAGTAATTCGCAAAATGTCGTCCGTGGAGGCAGTCGAGGCAGTAGCGCGTCCTTCTGCCGGGCATCGAGTCGTAACATCTACGCCTCGTCATTTTCTCATTATGACATCGGTTTTCGATTGGCGTTGCCCGTTGACGCCGTTCGTCAAACGTTGAAGCTCACCGGCCCGGTGATGCCGAACCGTCCGAAAGCCTCGGTGACGGACGGCTCCACATCATCGACCGCGAAACCACTCACGCCGCTGCCGCCACTGGACCTCAACGAGACCGATCCGTTGCCGGGGTGGGAGTTGCCGGCGGGTGCTCCGCCGCCGGTGGTCGCGCCGTGTGAGCCGACGCTGGCGACAGAGCGGCAACAACTGTGGGCCGAGTTTCTCAAACGCCCGGTGATCGAGGAACTCGACATCGCCGCACTCGCACTGAGCGGCAAGGCGCTAGCCGCCGGTGATTCGAAGGCGACGTCTGCTGGCGAAGCACCGGCGGCTAGCGCCGTGCCGCTCACAAAGCCTTCCGAGAAGAACGCGAACGTATCGACACTCAAATTCGCGTTGATCCCGCCGGGGGAGTTTCGCAAGATCTTCACGCGGCCACGCGATCCGGCGATCGAACCGGACATGCCCGTCCGCCGCTTCCGACTGACGAAACCCTACGCGCTCTCGACCACCGAAGTCACCTGGGACCAGTTCCGCCAGTTCGTCGAGGCCACCGGCTACCAAACCGAAGCCGAAACCAACGGACTCGGCGGACGCGATCGCGAATTCAAACCCGATCCGAATGGAAAGATCAACTGGCGCACCCCCGGCTGGAAACCCGCTCCCAACGAGCCCGTCACGCAAGTCACCCCCCGCGACGCGGAGGCGTTTTGTGCGTGGCTGAGTAGGTTGGGCACTCCTGCCCGACCGGATGGCGAGAAGACTGACGAGGACGCGAAAGACAAAGACAAGAAAAACGAAGACAGGACGGGCAAGAGTGCCCATCCTACATACCGCCTGCCCACCGAGGCGGAATGGGTTCACGCTTGCCGGGCGGGGAGCGTTCACAAGCACGTCGTCGGTCCCGAACCGGGCGACCTCGCCGACTACGCCTGGACCAAGGAGTTCCTCGACCCCAACCCCCAAGCCAGCCCGCTGCATCTCGTCGCCCAGAAAAAGCCCAATTCCTTCGGACTCCACGACACACTCGGAAACGTCTGGGAGTACGCTCTCGATTTCATGTCACCGGCGCTCGTGCCGTATCTGCCGACAAGCAATCCCCTCGGCTCTCGATCAGCCGGCGTGCTGGGGGTTGGTTGGGATCATCCGGCTGACCATGTCCATCCCGCGTATTGCTATGCACCATACTCGGAGCCAACGTCCAACGTCGGCTTTCGCGTGCTGAAGCAATTCGATGGCGAGCCGCTGCCGGGTCCGCTCGACCGTCCGCTGGTGCTGCGCGCGGGCCAGCCGCTGAGCGTCCACGCGCTGGTCCCGCGCCCTGAAAAAATCCCCGGCCTGCAAAGCTGGTCCATCGAACTCGCCGGCCCCCATACGGCCTACACGACGGCCATCGCCGCGAGCTCCAAAGGCGATGTCATCGCGACCGGCAGCAACATCACCGGCAAGATCAGTCTGTGGAACCGCGACGGCAACTACCAACGCGCACTGCTCGGCCACGAAGCAGGGGTGTTTTCGCTGGACTTCTCTCGCGATGGGAGGTGGCTGGCCTCGTGCGATCAAGTGACAGGAGAACGCGGGCATGGAGGCAGCACAGCGCGCGTTTGGAACGTCGAGACCGGCGCGTTGCATACGGTCATTCCCATTCCAGGGTGGGGAAATCGGATCGCGTTCTCACCGAATGGTGAGCAATTGGCGGTGACTCTTCAACAAGGCGGATCGTTTCTGGTGATCGATCTCGCGACTGGCAGCATTCGTATTCCAGCGAACGTGATTGGCGGTGGAGGCATCGCGTGGTCGCCGGACGGTACTGAACTCGCCTGTTCACACGGCGACACTCACCTCCGCGTTTGGGACGCGAAGACGCTCCAAGTTCTGCGCGACGCAGAAGCTCCGGCGTCCCTGCCGCTCGAATGGTCGCCAGACGGCAAATGGCTCGCACTGAGAAATGACGGGGGGAAAGTTGCGATCCGCGATGCGAAGACGTTGAAGGAGACCGAGACATCTTTCTCCAACCTAGGTCCATCGTTTTCACATGTCTTGGCATGGCTCCCCGACAGCAAGCGGCTCGTCGTCTCACCCGGCGATGGTGGCGCGACCTGCGGAGTATTCGATATCTCAACCGGTGAGCAACTCGCCAAATTCGATGGCGGCAGTCACTCCGTAGCTCTCTCCAACGAGGGCAAAGAAGCCGTCGTTGAATACGGCGGTCGGTTGCACTTCTACGACACGTCCACCGGCCAGAAGCTCCGCGAAGGGAGACAGTCTTGGAATGGGGGCGGCGCGACTGTACTGAGCCCAATCGGTGCTGACATCTTCCTGACTTGGTATCAAGATGTTCGCGTGTTTGACGCTGCGACTGGAGCCGAGCGTCGCCGACTTCGTAACGTCTTGCCTGAACATGGCTTCAATGTTCTTCCCGCACCCGATGGTTCGCTTCTCGCTGCGGCGTATGGCGGTTCTCCAAGTGCGCTCATCCTCGATGCTCAGACCGGTACGAAACGTCACGAACTGTTGCACGCCCAAGGCAATGTGAGTTGCGTGGCGTGGTCGCCGGATGGGAAATGGCTCGCAACCGGGGCGACCGACAAACTGATCCGCGTGTGGAACGTCGCCACCGGGAAGATCGAGCACGAACTCGCCGGACACACAGGGACGATCTGGAGCCTCGCCTGGTCTCCCGACGGCACCCGCCTCGCCTCGGCCGCCGAGGACAAAACCGTCCGCCTCTGGAACCCCCTCGCGGGAAAACTCGTCGCCACCTACGACCAGTTCCCGGAGGCGCTGAACGTGAACGGGGGCGCTGGTCCTCTTCACCAGCTCGGCTGGACTGCCGACAGCCGCCGGTTGTGGATCGCGCTCAACGTCGGCATCGTGCCGCTCGACGTGGAGACCGGCACGTTCGGCCCGCTAGCGGTTTTTACCAACGGCAACTTCGTGACGTTCCTCAACACGTCCCCCGATGGCCAGCGGTTGCTCGCGCGGGAAGGCTACGGTTGGACGTTCGTCCGCGGCCGAGACGCTCAGGACCGCCGCCTGCTCGGCCAACACCTGGGCCAGACCGCGCAGTGGCATCCCGACAGCCGCCGCTTCCTGGGTTGGGAGCCGAGCTACGGCACGGTCGGGTTCGACGTGGAGACGAACCGCCGGCTGGGCCTGCTCTTCCCGTGGCTGACCGGCGACCACTGGCTCTGCCTCGGCCCCACCGGCCACTACCGCGGCAGCCCCGGCGTCGAAGACCAATTCGTCTACGTCGCCATGCTCGAAGACGGCAGCCAGGTCACCTATTCGCCCCAAGCCTTCGCCGAGAAATTCGGCTGGAAGAATGACCCGGAAAAGGCGACGTTGCTGGGCAAGTAACGAGCCGCAATTACGGGTGATGAATCGGGGTCGCGGAGCGACCACTGATGGATAGGGGTAGGGAGGACCGATTGGTTTCGGTCCCCCCTCCCTCCGAACCGGACGTGCAGATTTCCTGCATCCGGCTCTCCGGTTGATGGTGTCACCTTCTTAAGGATTGACAGGCCGTGGCATGGGCGGTGATCAGACTATACAGCCC
>CAMAVF010000148.1 GCA_945861445.1 Planctomicrobium piriforme
CGCAGCGCTCGACATCGTGTAGTTTTCGAGGATGGTGAAGGGGTTTTTCTTATATGCCGGGATGATCTGTTCCAGAGCCTGGAACACCGCGTAGGCGATGATGCTGGCGGTGATCGTGACCCCCAGGCCCCAGCCGGTCTTCAAGCCCACATACAGATTCGAGACCGACATCACGCCGCCGATCAGCATGCCGGTGACGATCGACCGGACGCTTAACTGGCGGACGTGGTCACCCTGATAGACGTTGCGAAACCAATCGTGAGCGGCATCAGATTCGGGCGGCGGGGTCGTCGAACCGTCAGACATGCGAGTCTCCAGCGTCAGTGGAATCTGTTCTCAATTCGATCGGGCAGGACTTCCAGAAGCGGTGGATTGTAGTAACGGGCGACTCAGAACAACCAGTCCAATTGCAGCGGCGGCAGGCGAATCGAGGGACGCCCGAAAATCGTCCCCTCTTGACGGTGTTTTTCGGGCCACCTATACTCGCGCAGTGCGGGATTGAATCAGCCCGGACGTTATTTATTCTTTGCCGCAATAGATGTTGTGGCAGTCGCCACCTGACTCCACCCTGGCCCACGGATCCGATGAAAACTGAACACCGGCACGAGTTAAAAGCCAATGATCTGCAAGAAGTGACTATCAAGATCGAGTCGTTCTACGAACGTCACGCCGCTTCGATACAATGGGGGATCATTGGCGTTGCGTTTCTGATTGCGTGCGGGATCTACTACTGGCGAACGACCTCGGCCCTGGAAGCGGCCGCCTGGAATGAATTGTCGCAAAGTCAGTCTGCGGATGACTATGCGCAAGTCGCGAGTGATTTCAGCGGCAGTCAGGCGGCTGGATGGGCGAAGCTGCGAGAAGCCAATTCCTATCTGGAAACCTACCTGCGTGACGCCTTCGAAAACCGCGAAAAAGCCAACACCGATCTCACCAAGGCCAAGGGTATTCTCGAGGGTCTGGTCAAGCAGAATGGCCCGCGGGAATTCAAGCAACAGGTGCTGTTCGCGTATGCCCGCAACTTGGAAATGTCGTCCAGCGGCGATCTGAAACCAGCGATCGAGGCCTACGAGAAATTGATCCAGGAGATTCCTGACACGCTTTTCAAGCGGGAAGCCGAACACCGGATTCGCGCGTTGAAGTCGTCGTCAGCGAAAGAATTCTACGCCTTCTTCAGCAAGCAGAACCCCAAACCGCCAGCCGCTCCGAAGCCCAACGATAAGAAGGCAGGAAGTTTTGGCGGTGGTGATCCATTGAAACCCATCACATCGGGCTTGAGCGAAATTCATGAAAAGGCCGCAGCCACCGGCGCGGGCGGCGTTCCCTTGTTGGCTCCAGCCAAGCTCCCGGACCTGACCCTGCCAGACGATACCAAGCCAGAAGGCAAGCCAGCCACAGAGGCTCCCAAGAAGGAAGCTCCCAAAACAGAAGAACCGGCGGCAGACAAGAAACCTGCAGCGGAACCAGAACCGAAGTCAGAAGAGAAGCCAGCAGCGGAGCCTGAGAAAAAGGTCGCCGAAAAGCCGGCTGCCGAACCTGAAAAGAAGGCGGAAGACAAGCCCGCCGAATCTCCTGCTGAGAAGAAGCCGGAGTAGGCCAGAACGGGTCGGTCAACAGGGCACAGCAGCCCGGCGCTCGCCGCCGGGCTGCTTTATTTTTGTGAACACCAACGCGATTGCGGTTGACGGGAAGCCGCGGATGTCTATCGAGTGTCACAAGACTACGCGGTTCGGCAGGAGTCTCACCCTCCCATCAGCCGCAAGCTTTATTCGATGCGAACTGAAATGTCATGGCTGAACTGCCTGCTTCCGAACCCGTGATCGTCACTGTGGAATCTCGCGCGCATGGCTGGCGAGTCGACCACTATCTCGCACGGATGTTCTCGAACTACAGTCGGGCCCTCCTGCAAAAGGCGATCGAACAGGATTGCGTGCTCGTCAATGGACTGCCGATCAAGGCGAGCAAGAAGTTGCGTGTGAATGACATTGTTTCGCTGCGTTTGCCAGAACAACCCGATCGCAGCCTGCCTCCGGAAAATCTGCCGCTGACCATCGTGTATGAAGATGACGTGATGGTGGTCCTCAACAAGGCCGCGGGAATGATTGTCCACCCGGGTCGCGGCAACTATTACGGGACGCTGGCCGGAGCGTTGCAGTACCATTTCGATAAACTCAGTGACATGGCGGGTGCGTTACGGCCGGGGATTGTGCATCGGCTGGATCGAGACACCAGCGGTCTGCTGGTCGTGGCCAAGACCAACCAGATCCATCATCATCTGGCGGGCCAGTTCGAACGCCGCGAAGTGTCGAAAGAGTACCGGGCCATCGTGCATGGGATCGTCGATCGAGACAGTGATTACATCGACACGCACATGCGAGTCGATCCGCACGCCCGAGAGCGCATGTGCGTGTGTCCGGCGGGCGGAGATGCCCGTGAAGCAAACACGTTTTACCAGGTACTGGAACGCTTCGAGCATTACACCTACGTCAAGCTGCTGCCCAAGACTGGCCGCACGCATCAACTGCGAGTCCACATGCGGCATATCGGGCACCCCATCGTGGCGGACCGAATTTATGGCGGTCGCGAACCGGTTGAATTGCGTGACACAATCCTGCCCGCAGTCACGATCGACGAAGCCGAAGTCGCGGAATCCGCCGATGCGGAACCCGTGATGGAAACTCCCCTGCCCGCTACTCCCGGGGGGAAATTGATCTCGCGGCAAGCTTTGCATGCCCACCGACTTGAGATTGTGCATCCAGTGACGCACAATCAGATGGAGTTCAAGGCGGAGCTACCGGAAGATATGCAGGCGCTGCTACGGGCGCTGCGTGGATAGAAGGCTTGTCCTTGGTCATTTGTCATTTGGCTTAACCTCCTTTCTAGTCATTAGGCATTAGACATTAGTCATTCCCTCCTCATTCGTCATTGAGACACCGCTCACCCTGACGCGAACCTCCAAGGAGCCATCATGCGTATTGCGAAGATCAAGTTGCCCGAAGATGAAATTCGGCTGGCAATTGTGGAGGACGACACCGTCCGGCTGCTTGATCTGGGGCAGGTTGAAAACTGTCGCAACCTGTCCGACTTGATCTATTCCACCGACCCCCGTGGTCTGGCCCGGTTTCTGATCGAACGCGATGCGGCACCGCTGCCACATTCCGCCGTGACGTTTCTCGCACCGATCGATCGCCAGGAAGTCTGGGCGGCTGGCGTGACATACAAGCGAAGTCAAGTGGCGCGCATGGAGGAGTCGAAGTCCGGGGCCTCGCACTACGACAAGGTCTACACGGCGGCGCGTCCCGAACTGTTCTTCAAGGCCACCCCGAGCCGCGTCTCGGGCCCCGGATTGCCGTTGCGAATCCGGCAGGATACCGTTTGGTCCGTTCCCGAGCCGGAACTGACGCTCGTGATCAGTCCGAGCTTGAAACTGGTTGGCTACACGATCGGCAACGACATGAGCGCCCGCGACATCGAAGGGGAGAACCCGCTCTACCTGCCACAGGCCAAGCTGTACAACGAATGCTGCGGGCTAGGTCCCTGGATCCTCATTCCGGAAGGGCCCCTCAATCGCTCGCAGACCAAAATCCAGATTGATATCACGCGTAAAAAGTCCGTCGTATTCCACGGCGAAACCGATGTCGATCAGATGGCGCGGACGTTCGAGGACTTGATCAGTTGGCTCGGCAAAGACAACAGTTTCCCGCATGGGGCGTTTATGTTGACCGGAACCGGCATCGTGCCGCCGGACGAGTTTTCGCTGCAGGCTGGCGATTCGGTCTCGATTACCATTCATGGGATTGGGACGTTGACCAATCCGATCGTGCAGGGCTGAAGGGGGCCGACAACCAGGAATTCGAACTGCAGTTTGCTATGCCGCTGAAAAAGCCCCTCACCCCCGACCCCTCTCCCCGGCGTACCAGGGCGAGGGGAGATTCGATTTCGCACGGGGCACTCTACTGACCGATCGCTCGTAACGCCGCCTGCAGTTCCGCTGCGTTCAGGCAACCATCCTTGTCGACATCGAAGCGGGCGGCCTGCTTTTCAATGGTCTCTTTGCTCTTGCCGCTGGCCTTGACCATTTCGTCGATGTCCAGGACTCCATCGCCGTTGAGATCATGTTTCTTGACGATGTCTGCGGCATTCAAGCCTGTCACGGCCACTGAGGCCATCTTCGGCCCCGCGATTCCGGCCGTGAGACCTTTGCGTTGTCCTGCCGTGAGTTGGGCGAAGCTGGTTTCGTCCACGGGCACCAGTTGCAGGAAGGCCGCGGACATTTCGTTCGTGGTCTGTTCGCCCCAGGTAATGCGTTGCGGCGGCTGAAACGGGTTGCGGATGTTGTCGGCCGAATTGTCGTGGACCGCTTCCAGGACAAGCTTGGTGCCGGCCGTCAATCGCGTCGGCTTCACGAACTGGTAGTAGCTTTGCCAGTTAAAGTCCCAGTCCTCGATCCACAGTAGTGGTTGGGGTGAGCCTTCCGGGGGAACTGCCGTGATCTTGATTTCTCGACCGATCAAGTGCATGTGTGGGAAGATCCCGTAGACGTCCATTTCGGCCGGCAACGTGTATTCTGCGCGAGTGCGGAACGATCGTTCGCCGGGTGGGATGTCAATCTTCTTGTCAATCATGATCAAGTCGACCATCGTGCGCTGCGGAGGCTTGTCGGTCAGATGAAAGCCGATTGTCGAGCGTTCCGTCTCCGGTTTCCCCGAGGGATGGAGATGCAATTGGATAATGAGATCCGCCCCCGACACCCAGGGGAACGAAAAGCCGTCAGGCAGAGGCAGGGCATCGCGACCAGGGACCCAGACCGACAGACTGCCGGGCAGCATTCGCCCAGGGGGAGCCAAATTTCCCCGGAAGCCTGGGGCGGGATCTTCCGCATCGGCTTGACGACAGCGGTCGGTGGCATCGGCCGAGAACACCGCATAATGTACGACCAACCGGTTACTCGGACGGTACTCGACGGCACGAATGTATTTGCCGGCGGGCAGCTCTAACGGAAGCACGAAGTTGCGATAGATATCGGCACCTTCAGCGGGAATGTCATAGGCTTCTG
Organism: Planctomicrobium piriforme; assembly: GCA_945861445.1. Classification (GTDB taxonomy): domain Bacteria; phylum Planctomycetota; class Planctomycetia; order Planctomycetales; family Planctomycetaceae; genus JAKFVC01. The sequence continues at coordinate 5,057 of CAMAVF010000148.1, forward strand.
GCATCGTGAGCACGATGTCCGGCGTGCCCAGTTTCCAACCCTCGGGATACTGCGGCGTCGGCGGCAGGTCCTGCTTGTTTCCTTCGGGCATGCCCGCGGCGACCCAGGTGGCGATCAACGCGATTTGTTCGTCGCTGAGTCGGCGTTCTCCGATGAAGGGGCCGTGATCCGCATGTCCCTTCCAGGGTGGCATCTGCCGATCGTACGTGACCGTGGCGATCAGCCGGCCCCGTTTCTTCACGTTGTCGTAGGTCAGCAGCGGGAACGGCGCGACTTCACCCGGGCGATGGCAGCTCGCACAGTGCTTGAACATCAACGGAGCGATGTCGTGCGTGTAGGTGACCGGACTGGGACTGGCTGCGGAATCCGATTTGGGTTCGGCCGCGCGAAGATCCTCACCCAGGCACAACAATCCCCCGACAATCAACAAGTTTTTTAGAGTCAGTAACATCAGATTATCCCTCGTGGCGGTCCGGAATGTGACAGCCAATGGCCTTAGTAAACCGCTGAGCAACCGGCTTGTCTGCCAAGATGGACTCGATTGCGTTTCGTAAATCGTGCGAGGTCGCGGCGGCACGTGACTTGCCGACCTCGACGTACCGGTCATCAATGCGACCGCGATAAAGCAACTTTCCATCGAGACCAAACACAGCGGCCTCGGGCGTCTTCGTGGCACCAGCGCGATTCACCCAAACCTGTTGCGGATCGAGCAGCACAGGGCAGCTTAACAAATACTCGCGCGCATGTTCGTGCATCCGTACTGTCGAGAGTCCCGGATCGACATAGACAACGACCAATGGAATCCCGCGCGACGAGAACTCGGTGCTCAGGCGGCTATATTCGGCGGCATAAGAATTCGCGATCGGGCAATCAGGAAGAACAAAGATCAGGGCAACCGCTTGCAGATCGTTCGGGAGAGACAATTCCCGAATCAGATCACGGAGCGCTGTTGAATTGTTCTGTTTCTGCATCAGCGGAAACTGGAATGGCGGTCACTGACACCACTTGATTCGACGACGTCGAAGTCGATAGATCTTGCCCCGCCGCACCGCATCCGCTGAGAACGGTCGTGAAGCAGGCCAGCGCCAGAAGTAAGCGGACTCGAGAGCCGTTGCGCACAATCATTCTCGCGGGCCTTGGAATGGGAACTCATCACACCACCGTTATGAAGCGGCAATCGATCCACAGCTAATACTCGCAGTTCCGGCTTGGCGTTTCAGAGATTTCTGATCGAAAGTGGTGAAAGGGGCCCACTTTTAGTGTGGCGACTGGCCGCCGTCGCCGCTGGCTCCGGGTTAAATAATCCAGGGGCAGCACTGCTCGTGAAACCGGACCGATGCTCAAGTTGAATGGCGACTTGACTGGCCGGGCGATTCACCTCACCAAAATTCGCCGATCATTTGTGAGCTATACTCCCGAAGGAGGGTTGCGCGCATCGACGTGCAATTCTCGAAATCGTGTGTAACTCATTTTCAGATCGATAGTTCTGAACAATTGGCTGGCGTGTTCGACGGCTCCAATACAACCAGTTTCAGGTGAGGAACAACGTGACAACTCGAGAAAACCTGGCGGTGATGGGATGTGCCAGTGCCGGCGGACAACCTGACCCGAAATTCTCGGAAACGGCCGTGCAGCCGCCAGGGCTGGATACTGAGCCGCGGCACGAACTGAGTACAGCGGCACCACCGAGCGCCTGGATCGGACGTAAGCTCGGCAAATATGAAGTCACCGGGGTGCTGGGACGCGGTGGCATGGGATTCGTCCTGAAGGCACTCGACCCGCTGATTGAACGCCACGTCGCCATCAAGCTGCTGCCGGAAGATCTGGCTGAGGATGAGAACTCCCTGGAACGATTTTTGGAAGAAGCCAAATCGGCCGGGAAGCTGAACCATCCCAATGCGGTCTCCATCTATGAGATTGGCCAGACAGGGCAAGCTTACTTCCTGGTCATGGAACTGATTCCCGGCGGCTGCATCGCGGATGGTCTCTCCGAAAGTCATCCCTATTCGGTGCTCAATGCCACACGCATTATGATCGACGCGTGCAAGGGAATGACGGCGGCACATGCCGTGGGACTGATTCATCGCGACATCAAGCCGGCCAATCTGATGACGGCCGCCGACGGTTCGGTCAAGATCACCGATTTCGGCCTGGCCAAATCCAGCGGGCCACGAGCGCGCGAGCTGACTCAGGCGGGACTGATTGTCGGCACGCCTTACTTTATGAGCCCCGAGCAATGCGAAGGCCGCACGGTTGATGCCCGGAGCGATATCTATTCGCTCGGCGCCACCTACTACAGTCTGTTGACCGGCAAAAATCCTTATCAAGACGCGAGCAGCGTGATTCAAGTGATGTTTGGACATTGCCAGGGGGCGATCCCGAATCCGTGTCTGTCGGATCCGACGATCCCCGAAGCCTGCTCCGCCATTGTCGCCCGTGCCATGGCCAAGGCGGCCACAGACCGCTATCAGCTCGTAACCGAAATGCTGGCCGATCTGCAGGCCGTGTATGCAACGATGTCCGGCGCAATGCGGATTCAGCTCCCGAGCCAATCCGGCGTGCGGGCAGCCCTGCCTGCGTCCGAATCATCGATGCAAGTCATACCACCGCAGCCAACGACGCCAAGTACGTCGTCGGCCACGTTACCGATTCCAGCGAAACTTTCACGTCGCCTTTGGCTCGGCGGTGGTGTCTGTGCGGCCGTTTTGTGCCTGACCTTGGGGATTGGAAGCTGGAAGCCACGAACCACAATCACGGCTACGCCTGCTGCTGCGGCAGCACCAGCCATGCCGGCCGGTGAGCCGATCAAGGTTGGCGTGTTGCACTCAATGAGTGGCACGATGGCGGGCAGCGAAACGGTTGTCGTTGACGCCACACTGCTGGCCATCGAAGAAATCAATCAAGCCGGCGGGTTGCTGGGACGTCCACTCAAGCCGGTGGTCGTCGATGCTCGTTCCGATGCGAAGATTTTTGCCACTGAAGCCGAGCGGCTGATCAGTGAAGAAAAAGTCTGCACGGTCTTCGGTTGCTGGACCTCGGCCAGTCGCAAAGCGGTCAAACCGGTGTTTGAAGATCACGACCACCTGCTGATTTACCCGCTGCAATACGAAGGGCTGGAGGAATCACCGAACATCGTCTACATGGGGGCCGCCCCGAATCAACAGATTCTGCCGGCCCTCGATTGGGCGATGTCCGTCTTGAACAAGAAACGCTTCTTCCTGGTCGGATCTGACTACGTCTTTCCGCGTACGGCGAGTGCCATCATCAAGGACTATCTGCAGAGTAAGGGGGGCGAAGTCGTCGGTGAGGAGTATGTGCATTTGGGGAGCCAGAGCACCGATCCCATCGTCGGTGCCATCATGAAGGCGCAGCCGGACATGATTCTCAACACGATCAACGGCGATTCCAATACTGCCTTCTTCCGCAGCCTGCGTGCCGCGGGAGTGACCCCCACCACGACTCCCTGCCTCTCATTCAGCGTGGCCGAACAGGAGCTGCGGAGTCTGAACATTGCGGACACTCAGGGGGACTACGCCGCCTGGACCTACTTTCAATCTCTCGATATCCCGGAAAACCGTCAGTTTATCGAGCACTTCCAGCAGAAGTATCCGCAACGAGTGATCTCGGACCCGATGGAATCGGCCTATGTTGGGGTCAAAATGTGGGCCAAGGCCGTCAGTGCCACACGCAGCATCGATCCCGTGAAGATTCGCCGTGCGTTGCTCAATCAGAAATACGACGCCCCCAGCGGACAGACTCGGATCGACCCGGACACGCAGCATTCCTACAAGACGCCCCGCGTGGGCCAGATTCGCAGTGACGGACAATTCGACATCGTCTGGTCCGCAACCGCCCCGGTTCGCCCGCTACCCTATCCGACGACACGGACTGCCGCGGAATGGAAGGCCTTCCTGTACGATCTCAACACGGGCTGGGGAGGCCAGTGGTCGGCCCCGTAAAAGCGCGAGATTTAGAAATCCCAACAAAATCGGTTGAGGGTGGTTCGGAACCGCGATATTTCAAGCGGTTCTGAACTGTCGCAGAGGTTTTGCTGGCGTTTTTTAGAAGTCCAACTGGGCTCGCAGCGCCAGGATATTGGTGTCGATGTTGTTTGTGCCGGTGCTCGTCTGATCGACGATCGATCTGATGTAGTTCAACTGAAACTTGGTGTATTGGTTTAGGTACCAGTTCACTCCCAGCGTCACATCATTCATTCGGCCGCCGCTGATGCTGCGGCTGGTCAGATCCAGGTATGAATAGCGAGCGGCAAGTTCCACGGCACCGTATCCGCAGGGATCGCCCCAGCTATGCAATGGTTTGACACGACCCAGGACACCCGCGATCTTGTTGTAGCTGCGTTGTTCTCCCGTTAAGAAATAACCAGCTTGGGCATAGTATCCGGGGAAAGTCGCGGTTCCTCCGTTCGTCAGATTGACCAGGGCGTAGGTCAATTCCGACTGAATGTAGGCTTGGTTCCACACGGCCGCGGCTTCGGCATTGAACAAGTTCGATGTCGTCGCTCCCATCATGCCGGTGTCCACGAAGAACGGCGTGGTTGGATTGATTCCGTTCGGTCCCCCAAATGGACCTCCGTATTCGGGTGAGTTTCGATATTCAATCAACTTTGTCGAGGGCCTCGTCAGCGCGTAATCGAATCCCAGATGGACTAGGAACGAACCATCATCGGCATAAATCGGAAGTGCTGTCAGGCGACTCGCCATGCCGTAACCATTGTCGCCGGTGTTTCCGCCCCAGGCATCGGTGGGAACTCCGAACGCCGATGCGGCCCAAGTCACTGTTTGGGTGGCATTGTTGTCATGAAAGCCAATGCCAATTTGACGAAACGGATTGAATGCGAAGGGCGACGCACGCTCCAGGAAGGTCAATTCACGAACGCTGGTCAGAGCGTCCATTCCGAACGGCATGCGATATTGTCCGACACGGACATTTCCCAGCACCGGGACATTATGCACGTCCACCCACACATCCATGAATGATGGACGGCCCGGAAAGGCAAAGTCCATTTCGAGCATATAGCTGACGTACTCAGACACATCACCCACCGCGGCCAGACGAGCCCTGCGGAAGCCGCGGTTGTCATTGATGTCGCCAAACGCAGCGACGCTCTGAGTATCCTGATTAAAGAAGCCCGCATCTGCCTGGAAGAAACCTGTCAGCCGGACCTTCGGGAAGGCGGGCTGCTTGCGGAGACTTTCGATCAACGGAACGTCCGTGCTTCGCAGACGACCCTCTTGCAGCCCCTTTTGGGTCTCATCCTGAACCTGTGTGAGACGCTGCTCGAGCTCCAAAATGCGCATGTTCTGACGAAACAGATCATCCTGCGTGGCAAAGACTGACTTGGGATCAGTGGGCGCGGGCACCGTAACGCCGGTATCGGATTCCACTTCATTCTGGACCGGCGTCAATGCAGGGGACTCCCCAATCGGTTCTTCCAGCAGAGGGGACTGCGCGAAACTACCCTGGGGACTCAGCCAGAACAGTGCCAGTCACACGCAACTGAACCAGCGGCAGGAAGTCGACCGGCGCAGGCGCCGCAATGCAGTGACGAAGCAACTCATGGAATGGCTCACCTTTAATGGGTCACAGAGGCCACACGGAGATGGCGCTGCCCGGCCATCGCAGCCGCTCGAATCGAGCGGTCGAAGCGTGTGAAGTCAAAATCGCCAGAGTTGCGTGGGAACAAACTCAATGATCTCAGCTAATGCTGGATCGATTTACGGTTATCAAGACGGCCTGAGAGCACGGAAGCTCCACTCTGTGGGAATTGAAAGGAGACGCCCCGTATCAGCCACCAAATTCGCCTCAAAGTGTCAACTTAATTGAGGAGTTCATCGTCGTTCGTAGATAGTGACTTGAAAACAGGCAGTCCTGACAAATAAGTCAGCAGTCACAACGTAAGTTTCCTCGATTCAAGCGCTTGCACCTCAGGCCATATGCCACATATCGAAATCGTAAGGATCCCGAGTCGAAAAATAGATCGTGATAATCGCACAAAATCACGTGAAACTCCCGAGTTTCCGAGTCGAAGCGCTCCACTCCAAAGCCCCACGACACTCGATTGGATCGCTCGTTGAGGAGTTGTTCAAAATTGATGAGCCGATGCCGCAGGTGCGTCATGCTTGGCGGCGTGTTTCGCTGGTCGCAGCAGATTTGGCACAACCTGCATTGGCGAAGGGACCTACGGATAACAACCGACATTGACCTGAAATTCCTTCGCACAGAATGGGTCTTGGAAAGTTCTTAGCCAGTTCGGCTGGCAATTTCGTAGCCAGCCAGAATCGCTGTCCCGCAGCCGTCGAAACGGGATAAGTTGCGTAAGATTTGATTCACCAAATCGCAATTCCCTGATCTCCAGTGCGGTTTTGGCGTTAGATTAGTCAGCGTTTCGAGACATCTGACACAATCACATGACATGCTGGGGACGGGCCGTAACGCCAAACAAGGACCTCGGCACGCGCCGTGCTTTAGGCACTGGCACGGCTCCGGCGACAGCGTCACGTTGAAACGCGACTGGGGCAGCCGGAGTTTATCAGCGAGGTCGAATTCGATTATGACGCCCGTCATCCAACACGCACTAGAGTTGCAGCAAATAGCCCATGCCCTGATAGGGAACGCCGGTGCCGCGGCCTCGGCGACTGCTGCCGCAGCCACGGCGGCAGCTCCTTATGTTCCCACATCGTTGTTCGACGAGTTCGTGCATAACGTCCTGCACAACCTCTTTAAGCCGCTGCTGCTGTTTTTCTATGCCGGTTTCCTGATTCCCATTCTGCGAGTCAAGTTCGAGTTTCCCAAGGCGGTCTACCAGGGACTGACGATCTATCTGTTGCTGGCGATTGGTTGGCACGGCGGTGAGGAACTGGCGTTGCTGGGGTCGGCCTCCTTGACTCAGGCTCTGGGCTTTATGGTGCTCGGGCTTATCACGAATACCGTCGTGGGAATCCTGGCTTACTTTATTCTGCGGAGCACGACCAAGCTGAGACGAATCGACGCCGCCACGGTCGCTGGCTATTACGGTTCGGATTCGGCTGGCACGTTCGTGACCTGCGTCGGCGTACTGACTGCGGCCAATATCGCCTATGCGGCGTATATGCCGGTGATGCTGGCCGTCATGGAAATTCCCGGTTGCCTGGTGGCACTGTATATCGTTTCACGACTGCGTGCGAAGGGCATGGATCGCGACGGCAATATGCCCGATGAGGTCGGATTCAGTAACACCGCAATCCTTGTACGCTCAACCATTACCGAGGAGCACGAGGAAGAGCTGGTCGGCGCGGCCGCAGGTCACGGTGCAGTTCACAGTCGATCCAGTTCATCCACGATGACCGTGACTCGTCGCGCCACCGGCGGACATCACGGAGCAGGGCACGACGACAGCAATCGCGTTAAGGGTGAAGCGTTCGAGGCCAAAATGGCTCTCGAAGACAACATGGAAAATGGCGATGCGAAGAAGCATGAAAACAAGGGTGGATTCGACTTTGAAGTCTTGCACGAAGTCTTCTTCAACCCGGGCATTTACCTGCTGTTCGCCGGCATCCTGATTGGTTTCCTCAGCCAGTTGCAGGGTCAAAAAGTGACCGCACCGGACGACGCCCTGTTCATTACGCTCTTCCAGGGCATGCTGTGCCTGTTCCTGCTGGAGATGGGAATGACTGCTTCGCAGCGTCTCAAGGACTTGCGGACTGCGGGCCTGCCGTTTGTGCTGTTCGGAATTCTCGCCCCCAATCTGTTCGCCACCATGGGAATGTGCCTGGCTCACGGCTACAGCATGCTGCTCGGCCAACCGTTCGATGTGGGCACCTATGTGTTGTTCGGAGTTCTGTGTGGTGCTTCGTCATACATCGCCGTTCCGGCTGTCCAGCGGCTGGCGATTCCCGAAGCCAGCCCGACATTGCCACTGGCTGCGTCACTCGGCTTGACCTTCAGCTACAACGTGACGATCGGCATTCCGGTCTACATCATGATTGCCAAGTTGCTGCTGGGACAAGCGGGGGGACCTCCGGCCGCATAGTCGAAAATTCGTCTGACATTGGTGGCGGTGTTTCGACATCGCCACCTGGGGACCGGAAGAATCGGCGTGGGTGATTCTTCCGGTTCTTTCATTCTTTGAAGTCACTCTAGAAATCGACTTTGATCGTTTCCCGCTGATAGATCGGCAGGTGACGGTAGTAGACTTCCAGCGTCATCACGCTCATGCATGTGCGGTAGTGCCGCCCGCCTGAGACGTCATCGTGGCCAGCCAGTGGTTTCCAACTACCGGCCGCATTGCCAGACTTCTCCTGGGTCGTCACCAGGTACTCGCGCATGACGTTGTTCCACTTGGTCCACGGCTCGCCGCCCCAGTGGTGCAACACTTGGGTGGCATAGTAATCGAAGTAGATGTTGGCAGGCTGAGGCCCCGTATTCGAGAGGAATTCGACCCCTTTCACCAACCCCTGATTTTTCGGAGTCCACCCCAAATACATCCGGCACAGGAGACCCGCGGCACTTGTACCGGGGCCTGCACCGGGGGCATCGTAGCCGTACTTGGCGCCGTTCTCGGCTTGCACAAAGTTCAGGAAGAACGTGGCTTTCCCGATGGTTTTAGGGGGGACTTGAAGTTTGGCGATATTGGCACTCTTCAAGGCCATGATCTGCCAACCCACGACGGACGTGTCACCCTTTTGGCCAGGTTGATAGCGCCATCCGCCGCCGGCCGGGTCTTGCGCATTCACAATAAAATTAACCGCCAGTTGAGTCGGCTGACGCAGGTTCTTGTCCTTGGTGAGAGCATACGCTTCGCACAGAGCAATCGTGCAGATGCCCTGCGTGTACATGTCAGCCCCCGCGCGTAGATCGCCGCTGGGTGTCATCTTGCTGCCCAGAAAGGCCAGGCCCCCCGTCACCTGCTTCTGATAATCCCCAGCTTTGTGAGTATGGTTGCCACCCAAAAAGGCCAGCAGCGCGAGACCTGTGGCGCCGGTCGGATTGTCGATGGCACCAGGATCATCCATTCCGTGCTTGAAGGACCAACTGCCATCCGGCTTCTGATGTTTCGCGATCCATTTCAGACCGCTGTTCACAGCCTCTTCGCTCCCTTTCGTGCCTCCCTGCGAGGCCAGCATGGCGGCCCGCGCTTTTTGACTGCGTCCGGCGAGTTCCCCCTTGGGAATATTCGGGCCATTGCCGGCAGTGGGATCGGGGGCTTCGATCATCGGAGCATTGTCACTGACGTCGACCTCGATGGGGCTGGGTTTGTCAGCCACAATTTCCGAATTGACCTGCATATCGTTGGCCGAGGCTTCCAGATTATCCAACTTCTCGGGGACGATTTCCGTGTCGTCCAGCTGCTCAGTGGTCTCTTCGGCGACTTCGGTCTTCGACATGATGGTGTTGAACAAATCCTCGCGATCCTTCGCGGGCATCACCGCCATCGACAAACCAAAAAAAATGACTGCATGCAACAGAATGCTGACGACATAGCCGGGGGCCTCGCGGACGCGACGATTGGCCCATTCCATGAAAGTGACAGTCTGCAGCTTATCACGATAGGAGGGGACAATGATGACCGTCTTCGCTCGGGTGCCGGCCGGCTGCTGGGCCGCTGCCGGTTTGGAAAACGGAGTGGCGGCAGCCGGTGCTGGTTTGGAAGCGGCCGGGGCTGATTTGGGTGCGGCAGGTGACGGCGCGGCTTGAGCCGCCGCCGTTGCGGGGGCTGCCGCGAGCGGTGGCGTTGCCGGGGCAACTGACGGCGCAGCGACAGCCGGCGCACTTGGGACAGGAACTGCCGGGGCCTGCAGTGCCGGGGCGGAAGTCAGCACCGGTGCCGGAGGCACAACTGCCTGTTGACTTGTCGGCACTGGCGTGGGTGCGGGTGCAACAAACACTGGCGGAGGCACTGGTACTTGAGTCGAAGGCACACCTGCAGGAACGTTCTGAGGGTCTGTCATGTAATTGAGCGTCGTTGTTTGGAGAGGGAAGAGCTACCAGTGAACACACGACGTCAGTGCGGGGTTTGGTCCCCACCGGCAGCCCAGAACGGCTGAGAAGGACTGGCGCGACTTGGCATTCATCTTTCGCTAACAATAAGGTACGTCCCGCATTGTCTCGCCGTCAAGCACGCCTTGCGTGGTCCTGCCAAAGAACCCAATTTCGTGTTGAAAATCTCACTCGGAGATCCGGAGAGACGGACAAAATGTCGCGAAAAGTTTGGGCCCAGCCGAGAATTGGGCGAACACTTACGAATGTTGATGGGTGGCGACCAGAAAGACTTGTCGTCTCCAGCACGCAATCGTCACACAGTCGGCGCGGGAATTCCGAAATCGGTGATCTGCAGCAGCGAGCAAAATGCCAGTTGCCGCGCGGCGAAATTTGCCGCGCCCCCTTCCATGCGGTCGACGATGGCGACAACCTGCACCACCTGACAACCAAACTCCTGAATGCGATCAATGGCCAAGAGCGAACTGCCCCCGGTCGTGACGACGTCGTCGACGATCACCACCTTCGTGC
>CAMAVF010000149.1 GCA_945861445.1 Planctomicrobium piriforme
CCACCGAGTTGCTGCGCGAGAGATCGACGCGGGTAATGACTCAGGAGTTGGCGATCGGTGCCCCATGGTTGGTCTCAACTGTGAGGGGTCGGGCCTACGATCTTTCGAAATTGGCCGATTGACGTTGGATTGCAAACTAACATTCCATCGGCCAATTTCGAAAAATCGTAGGCCCGACCCCTCACAGTTGAGACCAACCATGGGGCACCGATCGCCAACTCCTGAGTCATTGCCCGCGTCCAACTCGCGCGCAGCAACTCGGTGGCATCGCGTCCTCTTACTGCTGGTCGGTCTGCCTTTTATGCAGGCTGGTTGCGGCTACCGCATGGGCAACGGGTTCGAGCCCGAAATCCAATCGGTGTATGTGCCGATTTTCAAATCGCAATCGGACCGCCGGGGCCTGGAATTTCAACTGACCGAAGCCGTCCAGAAAGAGATTCAACTGCGCACCCCGTTTCGAGTCGTCGATCAGCCCGCGGCCGATACGCAGTTGATCGGCAGGATTGTCAACACTCGCAAAAGGGTCCTCGGGGAGACCAAAAACGACGATCCGCGCGAACTGCAAATGTCACTCACGGTGGAAGTTCGCTGGGAGAATCTCAAGACCGGCGAAGTCCTCGCGGAAAAGCGGGTCCCCATTTCTCAAAACGAAATCCAGCTCATCCAAAACGCCGAATTCGCCCCCGAAGTCGGCCAGTCGCTGGCCACGGCCTACCAACAAGTGATGGACCGCATGGCCCGCGAAATCGTCGACCTCATGGAGGCCCCAACCTTATAAAACCTCGTAGGACGGGCTTCCCAGCCCGTCCAGTAGCCTGACTCTCCAGAGTCGGGCGAATTCCTGATTCGGTCGCAGCGAGATTCGCTCGACTCTGGAGAGTCAAGCTACATTGAGGCCCTATCTGATGCGTAACCTGAGATATCGCTTTGAATACGTCACTTTCAGGCTACTGCTGTGCGTCTGGCAGATTCTTTCCCCGCGCGCCTGCACACGCCTCGCCAAAAATCTGGCTTGGGGCATCTGCCACATCCTGCCACGCAGGCTGACGCGTTACCAGGTCGCTCACGACAATTTGCGCGTCGCCTTTGGTGACGAAAAAACCGAAGCTCAGATCGATCAGATCATCTACGACATGTGGGTGCATCTCTTCCGAGTGCTATCGGAAATCGCTCATCTGCCACGCAAACTGCATCTGCACAAGACCTACGAAGTCATCCAGTTCCGCAATCGCAAAGCGGTCGTGCGGGCTCTGTTGTCTGACCGACCGGTCCTGGTGCTGAGCGGTCATTTCGGGAACTGGGAGATGGCCGTGTCGGTCTTCGGCATGTTCGGATTTCCGATGGGCGTCGTCGCGCGGGAACTCGACAACCCGTATCTGCATCATTGGTTTGCCCAATTTCGGCAGCAAACGGGGCATCAACTGATCGCCAAAAAGAGCTGCTTCGACGGTATGTTGCAGTTGCTCGAAGAAGGGGGACGGTTCGCCCTGCTGGGAGACCAGGACGCCGGTCGCGGCGGGATCTTCGTCGATTTCTTCGGCAAGCCGGCTTCGACCCTGAAGACCATCGCGTTGCTGGCGCAGCAATACAACGCCCTCATCTGCGTGGGCTGCTCCCGCCGGCTCCCTGAACGCGGCGAGCATTGGGAACGCTTCGAACTTTCCGTCGAAGAGATCATCGATCCCCAACACCTCGAGACCGACAATCCGCTCGTCGAGATCACCCAGAAATACACCTCAGCCCTCGAGCGCGCCGTCCGCCGAGCCCCCGAACAATACTTCTGGCTGCACAAGCGTTGGAAGACAGCCCCCGGCGACCGCGAAGCCCGCCGCCTGGCCCGCAAACGAGCGGCTTAAACCTTCGACAAAGGGTCGGGAGTACGAGTTTTCGAAATTGGCGGCCTCCAAGTCACACACCCGGACCAAGCTCAATCCGCCAATATCGAAAAATCGTAGTCCCGACCCCGGCTGGATGGCAACGAGTACCGAGTCTCAATGAACTCAGGTGAGCCGGAGGCCGTAAGGCCCCGGACCGATCGCCCGAAGCGAACACCGGCCAAAACGCCGGTATTCATGTCGACCAGCCTCTCGTACACTCAAACCCCGCGTATGGGACAGAAGGAACGACTCACCCCTATTCAGGAGCGAACATGGTACGCACAGCGTTAATCTTGGCAGTTCTCGTCGGATTGACGACGTCAACAATGATGGCCGATCCCAAAGTCGCAACAGTCACACCATCCGCTCCAGCCCCCGCTGCGATTGGCAACGCGGATCCCATCAAAGGGACTATTACCTCTCGAAATGTGAAATATCAGCTCAATCACATTGCCGCATTCGAAACGAATCATCACGGAAAAGGAAATGAGCGAATCTGCGTTGTCGTCAGCAATCTTCCGATCCCTGACGCCGATATTGCCTCCATGAAGTACCACAAGGATCCGCGACATCTGTTCCAAACGCACGTCGTCGTCTGGTTCTCAAAAGAGGGACAACCAATTTCCTTCCAAGGCTGGGGCGATGGCAACAACAATTTCTCAGGTCCCTTCGATGACGGTGAACTCAAAATCGCTGACAACCATGTGCGCGGATTTGCGAAAAACAGGGATAACTTTCCCAATGATAAATACAAAAGTGGTTTTGACTTTCGATTCGATGTCGAATTGGCTGGTGGACCGGAACTCGAAAAACTGGCCGCGGATCAACCCAACCAGGCGATCTACTTCACCGCCGACATGGAAGACGAAGAGAATAATACCAATGCAAACACGGGTCTCGGCTTCAACCTGCTCAAGAATTTGAAGAACCTGTTGCAACCGCAAACTGAGGTGTGTGTCGGCGGGAATTGTGGTCAGGTGCAGTTCAGTGGGCCGTGTGGCCTGAATCCAGACGGACAGTTTCCGGAAGTGGGTACGTTCTCCGTCGTGGGCACCCCGCAAGGGACCATTCGGATCGACTCCAAGACGGGCGAAGCCTGCCTGCTCACGGTGAGTACCGATGGAAAATCGGCTCAATGGAAGCGGGTCACGGAAGGCTCCCCAAGTGCTGGCGACCCATCTCCATTTGACATCGGAATTTCAGGACCCAGCGCGGCACCAGTGGTACCCAATTCGCCGAAGGCTGCCAAGTAACATTCAAGTGATGTCTCGGATACTTATTCAATGACCCGCGATTGCGACGTGTAACAAAAGCCGGACGAACACTTTCGTCCGATATGGCCAGCTTTTCATCACCCCAGTTCTGCCCTCCATCATTCTGCGAGATGAGAGGGACAGGATGATGGAGGACAGAATGATAAGGGGTCAAAGAATTCAAAGAATTGGGCGTCCTGTTGCGACGTGACGGCGGTCGGAACGACATGCTGTTTCTGGTTTGTTATAGTGCGCAAAATGATCGCGATTCCAGATGGCACTCTTACGGAACGAAAGACGATGACCGACAAACTGCGACTGGGTGTGAATGGGGCGGGCGGACGAATGGGCCAGAGAATTGTCGCGCTGGCTTCCAAAGACCCCGAACTGATCGTTTCGGCCGCGTTGGAAAATGCGAAGTCTCCGTCGATTGGTAAAGATGCCGGTGAATTGGCAGGGATTGGCAAAATCGGGGTTCTGGTATCTTCTCAGTTGGACCAGCCAGTCGATGTCATCATCGATTTCTCAGTTCCGGCCGGAGCGATCGCCGCTGCCAGGTTGTGCGACGAAGCGACAATTCCGCTGGTGATCGCCACGACGGGACTCACTCCAGAACAACGCGAAGCGATCATCGCGATCTCGCACAAGACGCCGCTGCTGATGGCTCCCAGCATGAGTCTGGCGGTCAATGTGGCGATGCAGTTGGTGCGCGAAGCGGGTCGACTGTTGAAGTCGGTTCCGGAAGGGGTGGATGTGGAAATCGTGGAGCGGCATCACCGTTTCAAAGAGGATGCCCCCAGCGGCACGGCGTTGCACTTTGGCAAGATCGTCGCGGAAGAAATGGGCCAGACCAATCACATTCACGGCCGAGAAGGCCGACCCGGATTGCGGCCTCGCGATGAGATCGGCTATCACGCCCTACGCACGGGCGACAACGTAGGCGAACACACGATTGTGTTCGGCCTGATGGGTGAGACCCTGGAGGTCACCGTGCGCGGGCACACTCGGGATAGTTATGCCTACGGAGCCTTGTCAGCCGCCAAGTTCCTGGTGAAGCAGCAGCCGGGCTTATACAGCATGCGCGACGTATTGGGGCTGTAGTTCGGGGCGTGAAGGCACCTGTCCTATTGGTCCTGTAAATCCCATAAGTCCCATAAGTCCCATGAATTCAATGGAACTAATGGAATTGGACCAGGCTATCCGTTTTGACCCAGCACCATGCGCAAGGCAGTCAGACCGATTTCGCCGATTTGCCGGGCAGGGATGCTCCAGAACATGGCGTTGGCGACTTCCAGAGACACGAAGCCGGTGTAGTTGATGGCCTTGAGGCGATTGACAATCAGTTGCAGCGGGACGTCGCCGTCGCCGGGGATGATGCGGTCGGCGTCGGTGGCGATTTCTCGCGGGCAATCGGCGAGATCGCTGAGCTGCACATGAAACAGATTGCCCGGATGGAGCAAGCCCAGGTCTTCCATCTTGCTGGGACCCACGTAGAAGTGGAACGTATCCAGACACAAGCCGACCGACGGTTCCTGGATCGAATCCACGAAGCCGGCGGCGGTTTGCAGGTTGTTGAGAAACGTGCCGCGCGATTGAAACTCGAGGGCCAGTCGGACTCCGCGCTGGGTGGCGGCCTGGCCCGCCTGTTTCAGCGAGACCTGGGCGCGTTCAATGTCGGTGTGCGAGAACGGTCCAAGGAAGTCGGGCGTCATGATCAGCGTGGGAATTCCCAGGTCGCGGCAGAGATCAAGTCGTGACTCGAACTGGGCCCAGCTCGCGCGGCGGGCATCCCCTTGAGACAGCAGCAAGCCGCCGTGGAATGTCGCCGCGGCCAGTTTGAGTTCACGTTCGGCACACAGGTGGCGGACGTCTGCAATGGTGTGAGTTTGCAAGTAGGTTTCGAGCTTGGTGAGCCAGAACTCGACCGCCGCACCGGTTGCGTCGGCATAGCCTTTCAGGTCATCCTCGAAGGACGAGTTGAGCGTACAAAGCTGGCTGATGGCGGGTCGCATGTGTGTGGGCTTGCTGGTTCCATTCCTGATGAGCGATGTCGGCCGGCGCCTTGACGAAGCGGCGACGCGGTGCGAATCATACAGGAGACCCAGTGGCAGAGGCGAGTCAGCGTAGAAAGGGCCTGTGATGTCCGATGTGATCGTTCAATTGCGAGAGAATGGACCCATTCTGATCAAGGGGCCGATTACGCTGATCGATCACCTGGGGAACGTGTTTGATTTGACGGGCGAAAAGGCCAACGTGGCCCTGTGTCGCTGCAGTCATTCCGCACGTCGCCCCTATTGTGATGGATCACACAAGGCTCACGGATTTTGCGCCACCGAAACGGCGACGCCATCAGCACCCTGACCTGAGCGTTTTGAAGTTGCGTCATCTGCAGAAATGGGATTGTTGCCGCCGCCGTCGCTGCTGGCTCCGGGTTAAACAATTCAGAAGGCAACCCCCCGGATCGTTTAACCGGGAGCCAACGGCGACCGCGACCGTTCGAATAAACACTGACACATCCTTGGAATCATCATGCAACTGCCTCCCGATGCCGTCTCTGAAATTGTCGCCCAGGCGATCCCGACCGATGAACGAGTCTGGGTGCCGCAGGCTCCGTTGGTTTGGTTTCGCCCCCTGATGCTGAACACGATCAACGGCGGCTGGTGCAATTTGTTGCGGGTGCGGAAAGCGGGCGTGCTGAGTCGGCATCGGCATCCCGCGCCAGTGCATGGTTATGTGATTAAAGGCTCGTGGCGCTATCTGGAACACGACTGGATTGCGACCGCGGGCAGCTACGTGTTTGAACCGCCGGGAGAAACGCATACGCTGGTCGTCGACGAAGGCGTTGAGGAGATGATCACGTTTTTCAATATTTCCGGAGCGATGCTGTACCTGGATGCGGCGGGTGCAGTCGTGGCTTATGAAGATGTTCACACAAAGATCGAGATGTGCCGGAAGCATTACATCGAGTGCGGTCTGGGGGCGGATTACGTGAATCAGTTTATTCGGTAGAGGAAAGATTACAGAATGTCGAATGACGAAATCCGAATGACATTTGAATGACCAATGTCGAATGACCAATTCGTTGTGTGAACCGGCAGACCCTGCTAACTGTCGTGTTATGATTGTGCATGTGGCGTATCTCGGAAATCCCGGCTTTGGGACTTAACGTCCTGTCGGATCATCACTTCAGATATAATTCTGCGGGTCGTGAGTTGGTGAGTTGTTTGTGGAACGTAAATCGTTCGCGTCACGTGAGAGTAGAAGGTAGAATTCTTCCCAGGCTGGCTGTTCGTCGGAACTGCTTGAGCCGTTTTGAAAAATCCGTGGTTACCACTTATGTCGGAGACTCACCTGGCGTTCGACGATCCCGAGCAGATCCTGCAATTGTTCGGGCCGCGCGATCATAATTTGCGTCGCATCCGTGACACCGTCGGGGGTGAGATCTTCCTGCGCGGAGATCAAATCACGTTCCGCGGAACCGACGAGGAGACGCGCCGCGGCATGGAAGTCTTTCAGAGCTTGAAAGAGCGGCTGACTCAGCGTGGCAACGTGCATGAGGAAGACGTCGATCGCGCGCTGAATGGCAGCTATCGTCCGACCGCCAGTCCCGAGCAGACCACGATCGATCTGTTTGAGAAAGCGCGCAAGGTGATTCCGCGCACGGCCGGCCAGGCGGCTTATGTGCAACTGGCCAAGGAAAACGAACTCGTCTTCTGCATTGGTCCGGCGGGATGCGGCAAGACGTATCTGGCGGTGGCCATGGCTGTCCATGCCTTGCGGCTGGAACAGGTCAAGAAAATTGTGCTGGTGCGACCTGCGGTGGAGGCTGGCGAGAAGCTGGGTTTCTTACCGGGCGACTTGCTGGCCAAGGTGAATCCGTTCCTGCGACCACTGCTGGATGCCTTGCACGACATGCTGGACCATGAGCAAATTACGCGGTATATGGAGCGCGATGTCATTGAAATCGTGCCGCTGGCCTTCATGCGCGGACGCACATTGAACAACACGTTTATCATTCTGGATGAAGGTCAAAATACGACGATCACGCAGATGAAGATGTTTCTGACGCGCATGGGGCAGGGCTCGCGCATCGTGGCGACGGGCGATATCACGCAGATCGATCTGCCGCCTCAAGTCCAGAGTGGATTAACGGATGCCGTCGAGCGATTGTCGGGGATCAAGGGCGTCGCGACGGTGCGGTTGACGGGTAAGGATATCGTCCGCCATCGGCTGGTGAAGGAGATTGTGAAGGCCTACGAACCTCTCGATCAACCCGCGAAAGCCGCTCGGAAGCGGGAACGATTCGACGGGGAGTGATTCTGACAAGCTTGAGAACGTCCGCGTTAAAGTGTGACATTGGATCGTCCGCATGGTACAAGTATTTGAGATCGCATGGACCACACTCGGTCGCAAATGAGAAGTATTAGGCGTGCCCGGCGGCGTGAGCCCCGGGATTCCGGTCACGAAGAATCCGGGGGCTGACGCCACCCGGCTCGCCTACGGAAATTATCTTGGCGGTCAGTTTTGGATTGAGAGTCTTGAGGAACTGACTCGGTCTCCCCCGCGAGGCTGTAGCAGTTGAAATATGTCATATCACGGTCATCGAAGAGCCTCGCGAACATTGGCCATCCGGCCGGCTGCCAATCCCCTGTGGGGTCTGTGGTCACTGCTGCGAGATCGCCACGTCGCCTTGCGTCTGCTGCTGTGTGCGTTGGCGCTGGTGGGGATGCTGGTTTCGGTGCATGCCACACGGATGCCGTTCGGCTACCGGCTCGGTCAGCGTCCCGCGCATGGGATCGCCTCACGGCTGGATTTCGATCGCCCGAACCTGGTTGCCACCGAACGGGCGCGAGATGATGCGGCGGCGAAGGTTGCCCGGATCTTTCGACACGATCCGACTCCGCTGGAAAAACTTCCCGATCGCCTGGCAGGCATGCTGAAGCAGATCGCAGCGGTGAAGCAGTCCGACCAGATTCCGGCGGAGCTGCTGACTTCGTTTGGCTTGACCGATGCCGTGGGCACCGGGAAACGGAATGCGCCCCGCAATGGCGCCCCCACGGCGAAACAGCGGCGCGATCAACTGTATAAGGTGCTCCGGGATCCGACGCATCTGACGGAAATCGAAAAGGAATTCCGCGAGTTCCTGAAGCCGTTGCAGCGGACGGGCGTGTTGCTGTCGCTGTCGATTCCGAATGTGAATCCGTCGGACTTGGGGACGTTACGAATCCGGAATCCCAATGGACGACTGACCGTGGCATTGCTGGCGGAAGTGCAATTGGCGCAGTTGCTGGCGAACGAAGGCATGCTGGGTGAGACATGGTCGCGCTATCCGGCCCTGGAAGACATCCGTCCGACGCTGGAAGCCTGGATGACGGCCAATGTTCCCGAGACGCTCACCTATGACGATCAGGCGACCCAGGACGCTCGCGAACTGGCGCGGCAAAGCACGGCGGAAATCAAGAACGCTTATAAGAAGGGCAACCTGCTGGTGAACCCCGGCGTGGTGATCGATCAAGATCACCTCGGGTTGCTGGAGGCGGAGTATGAAGCGTTTGAAAGCGGGATCACTGTCTGGGAACGCTGGTTGCGGTTTGCGGTCGTGGCGGCGGTGATCTTGCTGCTGGGGGTGTTAAACGGCTTTTATCTGGTGCGCAACGAGCCCACGCTGGTCCGCAGTGCCAGCCGTCTGAGCGTTTATCTGTCGGTCCTGGTGGTCGCGGTCGCGTTGGGCCGGGCGTTGTCGTTCGATCCGTGGCGCGCGGAAGTCATCCCGCTGACTGCGACCGTCATGATCTTTGCGATCGCCTATAATCAGTCTCTGGCCACGCTGACCGGGTTTTCGCTCAGTTTGGTTCTGGCGTTTTCGACGGGAGCTGATCTGGGCCATTTCGTGGTGCTGATGAGCGCCGCCACGTTGACCGTCATTCCGCTGACGCAAGTTTCGTCACGTTCGACGCTGATCAATGTGGGCCTGTCGTCGGCGACGGCCTACTTCGTCGCTTCCTGGGGCGTCGCAATCATTGAGCACCAGTCGCTGGTGGGCTTGTTCGACAACACGAATCTGCTGGTGGAAAGCCTGCGCGGTGCAGCCTGGTGCATGGCCTCCGGCTTTCTCGTCGCGGGCAGCCTGCCCTTCATCGAGGGGCTGTTTGGAGTCGTCACCAATATCAGTCTGCTGGAACTGGGCGACGTGTCGCATCCGTTACTGGCGGAGCTGGTCCGGCGCGCTCCGGGGACGTACAACCATTCGATCACGGTCGCTTCGATTGCTGAGACCGCCGCGGACAACATTGGGGCGAACGGCCTGCTGGTGAAGATCGGCGCCTACTTTCATGACATCGGCAAGATGGTCAAGCCGCATTACTTCGTTGAGAACATGGTCATCGGAGAAGCCAGCCGGCACAGTCAACTGGCTCCGGCCATGAGTACGCTGATCATCATCGGCCACGTGAAGGATGGCGTGGACCTGGCCGAACAGCACGGGTTGCCGCGGCCGGTGATTGACTTTATTGAACAGCATCACGGGACGACGCTGGTGGAGTACTTCTATCACGCGGCAACGAAGCAGGCGGGCGAGCATCCTGATCAAGGTTACGAAGTGTTGGAGTCAGCATTCCGCTATCCCGGTCCCAAACCCCAGACGCGCGAGTTGGCGGTGATGATGCTGTCTGATGCGGTGGAAAGTGCCAGCCGGACGCTCAGCGAACCGACACCCAAGCGTATCGAAACGCTGGTCAACGAGATCGCCCGCAAGCGGTTGCTCGACGGCCAGTTCGAAGAATGCGGCCTGACGCTGACCGAACTCAATTTGATCCAAGATTCCTTGATCAAGTCGCTGAATGCAATCTACCACGGCCGGATCAAGTACCCTGAGCAGCGGTCGGCGTAGTCGGTGACTAAATAATGACGAATGTCGAAATCCGAATGTCGAAAGAATGACCAATGCCTCAATGACGAACGACTGGATTTGCACGAGAGATTTTGGTCATTTGGACTTCGACATTCGTCATTGATTCGTCATTCTGGTCTGGTCATTCGTCATTTCCTCCCCAGGAGTTTCCATGCAGCCGGAAGACCTACAGTCCCTCCTGAAGCAATCGTTGGAAGACCTGCTGCTGTCGCGCGGTGAGCGTCAGGTCTTGCGGCAGGTGCTGGAGGAACTGGCTCCGGCTCCGAATCAGATCGCCCAATTGCGGCATCTGATTTTTGAGACGGCCCGGGCCAAGGTCGAGCAGCGAGATGCCGGGCTGGTGCTGGACTGGCTGGAAGAATTGATGAAGCTGCTGCAGAACCAGGGGGCGGCCGACACGGAACTGCTGTCCCCGGAGTCTCATTTTTCTCCTAGTGAAGGCTGCCCGCAGCGGATCATCCAGTTGCTGAGTGCGGCGCGAACTGATCTGGATATCTGCGTCTTCACGATCACCGACGACCGGTTGGCCGAGTCCATTCTGGAGGCACATGCCCGCGGTGTGGCGGTCCGGATCATTACGGACAATGAGAAGGCGTTCGACCAGGGGTCGGACGTCGAGCGGCTCCAGGCGGCCGGGGTCCAATTGAAGGTGGATCAGACTCCGTTCCACATGCATCACAAGTTTGCTTTGGTGGATCGGCAGTTACTGCTGACAGGAAGCTACAACTGGACGCGCGGAGCGGCTCGGGACAACTTGGAGAACTTCATCATCACGAGCGAGCGACGGCTGGTGGAGCCGTTTCTGGAAGTCTTCGAACGCTTGTGGCGGACGTTGTAGAGGGGTCTAAAGCTGGCCCACGGTTCGAAGATGCTCGGTCAGGAGTTTGTAGAGTTCCGTCAGGGACTGGACGATGACTCGCGTCTCGGCACAGACGCTCATGAAATTGGCGTCGCCGTTCCAGCGCGGGACGATGTGCCAATGGATATGACCCGGTAAGCCTGCTCCCGCGACATGGCCCAGATTCACACCGATATTGAAGCCTTCCGGTTTGATGACCGCCTGGAGTGACTCAGTCATCAACACCAATTGGTGTTGGATTTCCAGCAATTCGGCATCGTTCAATTCGGACAAGGTGGCCTTGTGAGCCTTCGGTGCAATCAGCAGATGTCCGTTGTTATAGGGGTACAGATTCAGCAGCACGACGGTCTGATCGCTCCGCCGCACGACGAAATTTGTGGCATCTGAGGCTTCTGTCAGGTAGCGGCAGATGAAGCAGCCCGGTGGGCGTTCCGTCTTGTCGGCCGTCACGTATTCGGATCGCCAAGGGGCCCATAGCTGGCTGTGAGTCATAGTGGTCTCGCTGGAAGCCTATCCCACGGCGTTCACTTCTCTGGTATATACACCAACTGTCCCGGTTGCAGTTTTGTCGCAGGGTCCATGCCATTGGCGTCGGTCAGTTCCTGGACGGTCAGTTGATACTTCTTGGCGATGCTCGTCCAGTGATCGCCGGTGACCACGGTGTGATACTTCGATTCTCCGGCCGCGGCTTGAGGCAATTGGATCACGGCTGCCGCAGGTTGCCGGAGGACTCCCGACTGATTCGTGGAGGGTGGGGTCGGCAGTTGCGGCGTGACGGTTGGCGGCACGACGATGGCGGGTGCTTGAGGCGGCCGCGCGCTGTTCATCGAGCGGCCCGGGTCGACAACCGACTGGCAGCCGAACTGCCACAACACCATCGCGGTCAGGAAAACGTGGTCGCAATTGAAACGAAACGACGCACCACCAGAGGGCTGGCGGCGCGTCGATGCCACTCGTGAGAGACTTCTACCAACGTC
The DNA here is from genome assembly GCA_945861445.1 of Planctomicrobium piriforme. GTDB lineage: Bacteria > Planctomycetota > Planctomycetia > Planctomycetales > Planctomycetaceae > JAKFVC01. Next base: position 11,877 of record CAMAVF010000149.1, read on the forward strand.
AACTGAGCGGTGATCCGTCACCATCGTGGTCAGGCTCCCTCCATCGGCTTTCGACTGGAGTTTCCAGAGTTTTGATCGGTTTCTGATTCACGTGCCAGCTTGGCGTACGTGCCAGGCTTGATATGCGGCGTCGAGACGTGTTCATCGAGAATCCGCTTCAAGTGGCTGGCATCCATGATTTCGACGTCCACCAGTTCCCGCGTCATCTGTTCGAGCACGGCACGGCGCTGGGTGAGGATTTCGCGTACCGTTACGTTGGCCTCGTCGATCAGACGTTTGACTTCCAGGTCGATCTCGCGCACCGTTTCTTCGCTGTGCCAGAAGTCGTTGCTGGAAGAGGTGGCCGTTCCCAAAAACGGGGAGCGCGACTGCGGGGAGTAGTTGATCCGGCCCAGCTTGTCGCTCATGCCGAACTCGGTCACCATCCGCCGCGCGATGTCGGTCGCCCGCTTCAGATCGTCGCTGGCTCCGGTGGACGTTTCGTGATAGATCAGTTCCTCGGCCACGATGCCGCCGAAGTAGACGCAGATCTTGTTCTGCAATTCCGTCTGCGTAATCAAGTGGCGGTCTTCATCGGGGCAATGGCGAGTATAGCCCAGGGCCGACAGGCCACGCGGGATGATCGAGATCTTGACCACGGGGTCGGTATGGGGAAGCGAGCAACCCACGAGGGCGTGGCCGCATTCGTGATAGGCGACGCGCAATTTTTCTTCCGGGGGAATGATCTTCGTCGATTTTTCCAGACCGACCACGACGCGCTCGACCCCTTCTTCGAAGTCCGTCATGCCAACCACGTGCTTGTCTTTCCGTGCCGCCAGCAACGCGGCTTCATTGACGAGATTCGCCAGATCGGCCCCGACAAACCCGGCAGTCTGTTTGGCGATGTGCCGGATGTCGACCTCATCGGCTGTCTTGATTTTCTTCATGTGGACTTTGAGGATCGCCTCACGGCCGACGACGTCGGGGCGGTCAACCAGCACGTGGCGGTCAAAACGGCCGGGACGCAGCAAGGCGGGGTCCAGAGTCTCGGGCCGGTTGGTGGCACCCATCACGATGACACTCTGGTCCGACGAAAATCCGTCCATTTCGACCAGCAAGGCGTTCAAGGTCTGATCGCGTTCGTCGTGGCCGCCGGGAGCACCACTGCCGCGGACCTTGCCCAGGGCGTCGAGTTCGTCGATGAAGATGATGCTGGGGGACTTGGTTCCCGCCTGCACGAACATGTCGCGAACACGGGCGGCCCCGACTCCGACGTACAACTCGACGAAGTCGGAACCGGACAGGCTGAAGAAGGGAACGCCCGCTTCACCGGCGACCGCTTTGGCCAACAACGTCTTGCCGGTACCAGGAGGTCCGACCAGCAGCACGCCACGAGGAATGCGTCCGCCCAGAGCCTGGTATTTTCCCGGACTGCGCAGGAAACCGACGATTTCCCGCAGCTCTTCTTTGGCTTCATCAATGCCCGCGACGTCGTCGAAAGTAATTCCGAGATCTTCCTGAGCAAAAACCTTACCCCGGCTCCGACTGAACGACATCGCCGCACCAGCACCCGACATGCGCCGGAACAGGAAAATGATCACCACCAGCAAGATCAGCGGCGGGATATAGAACATCATGATGATAGCGAATTCGCTATCGGGCTTTTCGGTGGTGTATTGGACCTTGTGCTCGCGCAGCAGCTTGGTCAGCGCGGGGATGTCTTCCTTAAGCGAGACCAGCGGGACGTAGTAATGCTGTGGTTGATTTGATACGGGTTTTAAATCGCGCGTATCTTTGACGGCCTTGGAATTCTCCTTGGCGGCTGCCACTTCGACTTTCGCTGCCGGTTCTTTGGAAGCGGCCGGCTGAACAGTCCAGATACCACCCATCCAGGTCGTTTTGACATCGGGCTTGTCCTGGTACTTCAACATGTCACGGCCGAACCGGGCCTTGAAGACGTTGTGCGGACCGAGGGCTTTGTTTTCGAGCCCCGCGAAGAATTCACTGATCGGCTTTTCTTCGCCGGTCATGCCATTCCAGTCGGGCATTCCATTCATCAGGAAGCCCAGAATCAAGACCCCCAGCAACACGAACGGCAAGACGCCCAGACCGGGACGCTCGTTCTTCGATCCACGTCCAGGAGGAGGTCCAGGGAGGGGAGGAGGGGGGACTGATGAGTCTTCAGGATTCGACATTCGCGCCAATCAAAAAACCTGTTGCAGATGAGCGGGGACAGAACTTTAGAACTCTATGATGATGCAGTGGTCAGGTCAACGCCAGTAGATCGGTGATCGCCTCGCGTGACGCCTGACTGCAGTTCGTGGGAATTATAGCTTTCCAGGCGATGCGCGTGACTGGATTTTGGTCGGTGGTGAAGGTCCCCGGCAGCAAACTGCGGGATCCTCACACGAAACGCGTCGACTGAAGACTTATCGGAACAGGGATAAGTCATTTGCAGGCAATTGGTTGCGTACTGAATTGACAGCTTGAAGCGGTGTTCTACAATGGAATTTTTCTCGCCGAACCGTCACGCTGTCGAAGCTGAGCGTTGGAAATAGTCCAATGGAATCCTGCGATGTCGTTCGGTGAGTGTCCGGAGATGCGGTGTGAACGAAGCGTATCAGAAGGCCGAAATTCTGGTGGAAGCCCTGAGCTGGATCCGCCAGTTTCGCGATCGGTCGGTCGTCATCAAGCTGGGGGGAAGTGCCCTCGAAGATGATGAGACAGTTCGGCGATTGCTCAAAGACGTCATCTTCATGGAGGCCGTGGGCATGCACCCCGTGTTGATCCACGGGGGTGGCAAGTCGATCAACGCGGCGATGAAGTCGGCGGGTATTGAACCGCACTGGGTTCAGGGCCGGCGCTTTACCGATCAAGCCACGCTGGAGATCGTCACCCAGGTGCTGGCTGGGGAAATCTGCGTTTCACTGGTCCAGATGATTCGCGAATTGGGTGGCCGGGCAATGCCGCTCAGCTTTCTCACGTGCAATTGCCTGGTCGGCGAGAAACTACTGCTGCCTGTGGAAAATGGCGAACCGCTCGATCTGGGTTTCGTCGGACAGGTGGTTGATATTGATCGGGCATTGATCGAGCAGACCTGTGCCGTGGGAGTGATCCCCGTAATTCCGTCGGTGGCTGTGGATGCCTTGGGACAGAAATACAATGTGAATGCCGACACGGCAGCGGCGGCGGTGGCACGATTGTTGAATGCGGAGAAGCTGATTTTTCTCAGTGATGTTCCCGGGATTTTTCGCGACCGTCATGACCCGGCGACTTTGTTGTCGAACCTGACGGCTCAGCAATGCCGCGATCTGATCGCCGACGGGACGATCGACAGCGGAATGATTCCCAAAGTGGAAGCGGCCACGGAAGCCCTGGCTGCGGGTGTGAAGAAGGTCCACATCATCGACGGACGCGAGCCACATTCGATTTTGATGGAGATCTATTCAGATACGGGGATTGGAACCGAAATCGTACCGTAATACAGGCTTGGGATGGCAATTGGTAGGAACACCGACGAACCTGTCTTCGCGAGATATGTCTATTACCACACGACCGACATGGGGTTGATAGACAAATTGAGAGCGTGTAGACAGTCGAGTTGACGAAGAGTTTTTTGCCACGGATGAACAC
>CAMAVF010000150.1 GCA_945861445.1 Planctomicrobium piriforme
GGAGCTTTTGAAGTTGCGCTATTTTTTTACGTGATTTCTCAGGAGATTTTGATTTTTACGGTCACAACGGGCACCTGAAGTTTATGCCTTGGCCCCGTACCCTTCAAAAATCCCTGGAAATTCGATAGTGATCTGTAAAAAAATAGCGCAACTTCAAAAGCGGGAGCCTCGCCCTCCCATCAACTCGAATCACAAATTGGGTCGTATTAATGCAATAAACCCTGACAAAAAACCTTCACGGCGTTGCCCTCCGGGGCTTGGTTTTGCTGTTGACATCGACTCAGGAGTCCTCAATGACCATTTCCGACCTGCCGCTGAGCTATTGCACCAACGTCCATCCTGCGCGCACACCTGAGGATGTCCTTCAAGGGTTGAAGGATTTCACGGTGCCGGCTCAGCGGGAATTTGGTGGCCCTGTCGCAGCAGGTTTATGGCTCGCGCAATCGGTCACTCAGAAGATTCTGCACAGCCCACATCTTGAGGGGGCCTATTATTTCGCCGGAAACGTGGCAGCATCGGGCTTACAATGCTACACCTTAAACGCTTTCCCATACGGCAATTTCCACAGTGCCCGGGTCAAGGAGCAGGTCTATTTGCCCGATTGGACCCAGCCCAGCCGTCGCGAATACACGCAAGACTGTGCCGAGATCCTTTCCGAGTTGCTTGGCGACCGAACAGAAGGGAGTATTTCCACCGTGCCGCTGGGATTCAAAGGATTCCCGAATGCGCCGGATTTCCAAGTCCGCTGTGCCCAGGAATTGCTCGAACTGGCCCGGTTTTTGAAACAACTCCAGGACAAGACCGGCAAGACTATCCGCCTGGCCATCGAGCCTGAGCCGTTCTGCGTGTTGGAAACGATTCCCGAAACCCGCCAGTTCTTCGCCCTGCTGCGTCAACAGGCAGAAATCGCCGGGCTGCGAGACGACGTCGACGAATTCATCGGCGTCTGCTTTGACGTCTGTCATCAGGCCGTCGAGTACGAAGACATTTCCGACTGCTTCCGGCAACTGGCAGCGGACCACATCCGCATCAACAAGCTGCACATCACCTGTGCCTTGCAGCTCGATCATCCCGCGCAGAACATCGCGGGGCGAGAGGCCCTGGCCCGCTATGCTGAACCACGCTACCTGCATCAGACAATCGCCCCCGCCCCTAACGGCGGACATCTTCGCTGCATCGATCTGACTCCCGAGATGGCCTTGAATCCCCCGCAGGACTTCCTGCAAGCGGAAAGTTGGCGGATTCACTTTCACGTTCCGGTCAATGCCGAACGCATCGGCCCGCTAGGTACCACGCGTCCGCAATTGCTGCAGGCGTTACGGGAAATTCCAGGTCTGCCCTACGCCCCGCATCTCGAGGTCGAAACCTACACCTGGGAGGTTTTGCCAGACACCCCGGCAGTCCAGTCCCGTGAACGGCTCGTTCACGGCCTGGCCCAAGAACTACGGGCCACAAACCAGTTGCTGGTGGAGCTGATTAAAGGATGAAAGTAGCAGAATTCCTAAGAATTCTGACGCGAGCAGCAATAGTTTCGAGGCTCCAGAACTGCTGGGAGTCAGTTTGCTAGCGGCGGAACTCTTACGAGATTCCGCTACAACGTGGGGAAAACTGCATCTTGTTCACAGGTTATACACATGTTATCGTCGAGTTTATTCTTTTTTTATCTCCTGCTCGGAGCCGGTCATGATCAGGTTCAAACGTGGATTTACGCTGATTGAGTTACTCGTCGTCATCGCGGTGATCGCCGTATTGATCGCCCTGCTGCTGCCAGCCGTTCAACAGGCCCGGGAGGCGGCTCGCCGGTCGCAATGCAAGAATAATCTGAAACAGTTGGGTCTGGCGCTCCACGGCTATCACGAAACACTCACGGTGTTGCCGTCAGGTTATGGAGGCAAACCCAATTCCAATCTCGGCAATCTGTGGGGTTGGGGAGCGATGATCCTGCCGTATATCGATCAGACTCCGATGTACAATGCCATTTCCACAGCCACCGGAGGGACCAGTCCACTCGGAGGGTCGGGCACGGGTTTCGGCGCGATCATGACGACGCTACCGGCCAATGCCACGGTGCAGACCAATCTGCCGGTGTATCGCTGTCCGTCGGACACCGGTTCCAACCTGGTGACGTTTCCGATCAATGGCAGCGTCGCTGGCACAACCTTTGTGTTTGGTCGCTCGAATTATCCCGCGGTGAGTGGCACGACGGTCAGTTTCGTCGGAGGTCTCGCGGTGACGGATGGTGCGTTTACCGAAAGCAGCAGCGTTCGATTTCAGAATTTCACCGATGGTCTCAGCAATACGTTTCTGCTCGGTGAACGTCGCTCGCCCACTGTCGTGAATGGACTGTATACGGGCGGCGATACGATGTGGGTCGGGGCCAATGACGACTACATTCCAGGCTGGCAGGGCTATTCCGCAGCCTTGGGATTGTGCGATCAGCCGAACATTCTGAACGTCAAGGTGGTGGCGGCTCCTGCCGGTGCGACCAACACTCCTTACATCGCGTTTAGCAGTCCGCATCCCGGCGGGGCTCATTTTGTGATGGGGGACGGCAGCGTCCGATTTGTCAGCGACAACATCGCGACCGGACCGCCGAATACTGCGGGCAGCACCTATCAGAACCTGTCCTCGCTGAGAGACGGACAAGTTGTGGGTGAGTTTTAACCGCTGACAGTTGATTGAAATCCGGGACGCTCATTGGTATAGGTTGATGCGTGGAGAGTGAGCCGGGGCAGAGACTTTGGGCTTCGAGGTTCTCGGAGCGGAATGAAATGTCGTCTACACGGCTGCGGAAAACTGCGATGCGGTGGGCACCCAGACTGGTCAGTCTGTCGGTGCTGTTCGGCATTTTCTGCTCCCTGGCCCCCTTCGCAGTCGGTCAACAGTCTGAGAAGGATTTGTCCGAACCGTTTCCCTGCCAGCACCGTGCCTGTGGTTGCCGGTCAGCCACTCAATGCTGGAAGCGCTGTTGCTGCTTCTCCAATGCTCAGAAACTCGCCTGGGCACGGGTTAACGACGTTCAACCGCCAGAGTATGTCATTCAGTCGGCCGAACGCGAGAGTTCTCCGGCAAAATGCGATTCCTCTGGCTGTTGCCATCTGCCGACGAGTGCCAAGAAATCCGCTGCGGTTCCAACTACTCAGGTCGGTCAGCCTGACCAGACCGTTTACGTGGTCGCCTTCTTGGCACACCAATGTCAGGGACATCACTGGTATTGGAACTCACTTCCGTGGACCATTCTGCCCCCGGTGGCAGTCCTGAATGACCTGCCTCATCGAGCTCATGGCAAACTGGCGCTCGCTTCCGAAAAGTTGCTGATTGCCAGTCAACAGCCCCCCGTGCCCCCTCCGCGCTGAAGCTCCGGACGGAATCGCAGCGATCGACTTTGTTTCGATCCCGATGAGTTCACGATGGCTGCTGCCATTGTGCTACCGCCAGGGATGGGAGGTGCGGCTCATGCTCGCACGCTCACACGGGTTTTTGGCTCGCTCTCCACAAGGCTGGTTCTGGGACCTGCTGTGAGCGTGTCACCATGCGCCGCAACGATCTCCCACAGACTCAAAGTCTCGCATCAATTGTCGACTGGGAATACTCTCATTCGACGCGTCAGGCAACCAGGTTCGGCATTCCATCTGAATAACGCAACACGAGGTTTTTACACCATGATTCACCCTAGACACTCGCTCCGAGTTCAAGCCCGGGGATTTACACTGATTGAGTTGCTGGTCGTCATCGCCATTATCGCCGTGCTGGTCAGCCTGTTGCTACCCGCCGTGCAGCAAGCGCGCGAGGCGGCACGCCGCGCGCAGTGCAAGAACAATCTGAAACAGATCGGACTCGCGCTCCACAATTATGAGTCCACGCACTCGGTGTTTCCTCCCGGCCGGGTCGGATTTCCAATGGTCTTTTCGGTCCAGTGCCATATCCTGCCCTACATCGACGGTGGCAGCCTCTATAACTTGGTCGACTTCAACACGGCTCCGAATTTTGTCACGCCCTCGTCGCCCATGTCTCGGAATGACATTGCGATTCGCACGGTAATTCCCACTTATCTGTGTCCGAGTGACTTCGGACGCATAAACGGCTCTGATTTCGGTCCAACCAACTATGCCGCGTGTACGGGTAGTGGAATCGGCGCCGCCAGCTCGATCAAGACCGGCGATGGGGTGATGTATAACGCTTCGAGCGTCCGTTTTCGCGATGTCCTTGACGGACTTTCGAATACCGTGTGCTTCAGTGAATCGACACTGGGAGTCGGTGGCAATCCCTCGTCCCCCAGCGGTGCGGCGGCCAAACCAGAACTCGAAGTGTTAGAGCTCAGCGGTGCAACGGTGACAACCGATGCCGTGTGTGTGGCCGGTGGCGGGACGTGGTCCGGAATTCGTGGCGCCAAATGGATGAACGGCCACTTTGGTGACACGCTCTACAATCACTATTACGCGCCAAATTCCAAGCGGAGTGATTGCGGCAACGCCAGCCACAACTACGGTCTGACCGCGGCTCGCAGCCGGCATGTGGGCGGGGTCCACGTCTTGCTCGCAGATGGCAGTTCCCGGTTTGTCAGTGACAATCTGAACCTGGGAATCTGGAATGGCCTGGGCACCCGTGCGGGGTCAGAGATTATCACCGAATTCTAAACAGGATATTACGAATATGAAGCATTTTCTGATGAGTGGCTGCCTGTTGCTGGTGGCGACATCAGCCGCCCTGGCACATGACACCTGGGTGCAAACCAACACGAACTTGATTCGCGTGCGAGATGCCATCCACATTGACCTGATGCTGGGAAATCATGGAAATGATCACCGCGATTTCAAGCTGGCCAGCAAGGTCGATCTGACCGGTTGCGAGCTGAAAGTGCATAGCCCATCGGCCAAGACCTACGACATGAAGGATCAGCTCAGCGATCTGGGATATGCTCCGAAGGAAGGCTTCTGGACGACCAAATTCGCGACGGCCGAAACCGGGATCTATCTGGTCGAACACACCCTGGATCGGGTCGTGAATCATGGGAAGCCGGTCCGGTCCATTAAGAGCGCCAAGACGTTTTTCCTGGCCAGCGCCTCGTTGGATAAGGTGCCAGCCGACCTGCCCGGTTTCGATAAGCCGTTGGGACATGCCCTGGAACTGGTCCCCGTGGCGAACCCCGTGGCTCCCATGGGGCCTGGCAAAGCCATCCAGGTGCGAGTCCTGTTGAAGGGTAAGCCGCTGGCGAACGGGCGGGTGAGTTTCATCCCTCGCGGCCAGACGCTGGCCAAAGATTTCGACGACCAGTTCGAACGCCGCACCGACGAACAAGGAGTTGCCAGCTTTACCCCGACGACTGGAAATTACTATCTGGTTGTCGTACATCACAATTCGCCGGAAGAGAAGTCCAAGGACTACGAGCTGACTCAGTACTCGGCAACATTGACAGTCTTCGTACCCGAAGTCTGCCCCTGCTGTGGCGATTAAGGATCAATAGGTATGAATGATCGCGTGTGCTTGATGTTGGGCGCCGTGCTGGCGGGATTGTCGGTCGGAGCGGGTGCATTTGCGGCACACGGACTGGATGGATATTTCAAAGACAAATACACCCAGTCCGAACCGCGCGAAGTCGCGGGGGTCAAGATTCCAGCGGCTCAGAAGTATCTGCAGGACTTCAAGACCGGGGCCGAATATCAGATGTATCACGCACTGGCCTTGATGCTGGTCGGACTGTTGGTGCAGTCCAGCCGCTCGGCGGCGTGGCCAGTTGCTGGCTGGTGCTTTCTGCTGGGAATTCTCTTATTCTCGGGTAGTCTGTATGTGTTGACGTTGACCGGTCAGCGGTGGTTGGGAGCGATCGTTCCGATTGGGGGCGTCCTGTTTTTGGTCGGCTGGGGTACCGTCGCCTATGGAGTTTGTTACGGTACGCGCACCGTGACGCTTTAAGGTAGATCGCCAATGCAACCTTCTGATTCTCCTCATCCTGAAGAACGTCTACCCTCATCGGGAAGCGACTCGTTCGTAGACAGTCCCTGGCGAAAAGCGGTCTCGTCCCGGCGTGGCAAAAAGGGACGGGCCAAGGATTCGATGGAGACTTCACTCGAGATCGCACTCAGTCAAGTCGCTGAACCGTGGGACGAGGATCGGACCCGATTCAAGCCGGAACTGGTGCTGCAGGGTCAGACCTACCACGCGGTCCCCCTGTTTGACGTGGCTCCCTATGCCGCGGATCCGGCAGACACTCCCGGTCATTTGCTGTTGAAAAGTCCCGGCGGCGAATTCGCCTACATGAACCGTCTCTGGAAACGGGGGCAGGGAATCCCGCTGCTGCAGAATCGCCGCACGGGCGTCGTCTGCTGGGATCAGGACGTGGTGATCCCTGTCCTGCTGGATGGCCGGACACTCGCCGTCTGGATGAGCCTCACGCCGATGGAAGTCTTCACGCTACGCGAGGGGATCTCCATGGCGAAAGGGACCGTCATCATCGGCGGACTGGGAATGGGCTATCTGCTCCGCAAAGTCTGTGCGAAAACCACTGTCGAACGCGTGATCGTCGTCGAACAAAGTCGTGAGTTACTCGACTGGTTCGGCGATCGCCTGTGCGCAGCTCAGCCCAAAGTGACCGACGTCATCTGCGGAGACGCCTACGAACAACTCGGCCAATTCGGCGATCAGGTCCGCTACCTGTTCGACATCTGGCCAACCTATGGCGATGCAGCGGAAGACGCACGATTCCAAGCCGCCAAGTCACAGCACCGTGGCGTATGGGGCTGGGGCGACTATCACATCGTCGACCCCGCAGGGAAGAAATCAGAGCGACCAGAGTGACCCTGTCATACCGGTCGGCCTACCTTTTCCGTCGCTGATAGGTCGGATATGATGAGGTTTTCATCCCGAAATCTTCTCGATCCTGTGTCCTATCGCGGAGCTGCCTTGTGATTGAATTGTGTATTTGGTCACGACGGCAGTTCGGCTGGCTGGTCGCGGCCTGCGTGTTGTTGAGCGTGAACGGTCTGCAAGCGGAACCGCCTCAGTTGGCCGTTTCGTCGTTCGCACTGGATGCCATCTCACTGACGCCGCCCACCGCCCAACAAGTTGTGACTCAATTGGCCGGGGAATCCTGGTGTCAGGCGACTGCCACCGAGACCAAAGGGGCGTGGAATCAAGTCCCGAGTGGAGTCGATCGCCAACAATGGATCAGCCTGGTTACGGTGGGTTTCAACGGTCAGGCGGACACTTACGCCTTCATGTTCGACGGTCCAGAGGGCGCGATGTCGATGGCCATGCATGTGCCGTTTCGCGAGGTCTGGTTGCCCGGTGGAGTGGCCGCCTGGATCTTTCCGACCGATTCCGTGCTGGGTGCCCTGCGTGTCAGCTACCAGGATCGCTCATCGCAACCCACCCGCCGTTTATTGAAGCTGTCGGTCGTGCCGTGGGAAGACGCTCCCGATGCTCCAGCAGTGACCAAGTCGGCCAATTTGGATGACGCTCAGACACTCGCACCGGAGCTCGTCTTCCCGCCAGTGGCTGTCATGGCTCATGCTGCGGCATTTGCAGCAGGTTGGCAGCCGACGTCCGCCGAAGCTCCGGTCTCGGCCACCTGTCAGGTGAAGGTCGAAGACCAGTCTTGCTCATTCCGGATCACCCTCCGCACCGGAGCAGCCGAACAAACGCTGACAAAGTTGCACGTGCCGTGGGAAACCTACCACGAACATCTGGTGCGGCTGTTTCGCTTCATCGAAAGCAGTCACGGCGTTAGCGATTTTGTGCAGGTGACGCGACAGCCGACCGAACTACTGTCGCTCCATGACGGACGTTTGGCGTGCTTGATGAATCACGAATTGGCGGTCTTCGACCTGAAGTCCGGCAAGAAAGCGTGGACCACCGAGCCTCCCGTCAAGCCCGCGAATTATTTGCCCGTTCCGCAGTACGGCTGGTTGAAAAAAGAGAGCGGTGAGGCACGTCTGATCCGCTATCGCCCGACACTGGCTGAGTTCAATTGGGAAACGGGTAAGCCGACGCCGCTTGCGCCTACGGCCGCCGACCTGCGTCATCGATTCAGCAGTGGTGCATCCGGCGAGCTGGCTGCTGCGAACGGTGGTGTCGTAGCGCTGCATCGTCAGGGTAAATCGGTCTGGAGCGAGAAGGAAGCGGACGGCGTCAGTGCCGGGCCGTCGCTGGCCGGGACTGATCTGATTTTTGGTCAAGCGACCGGTCGCCTGGTGGCGCGATCCAGCAAGGACGGCAAGATTCGTTGGCAGAGTCGCTTGCCGGGTTCGTTGTACGGCCAGATTGTGCCTGCCGGTGACAGCCTGCTGATCTTTTCCAACGCCGCCGAAGCATTGATCGCCGTTGATATCGCGAAGGGAACCACGCGCTGGCAATGCGATGTGGCGGATGTCCTGCTCGAAGCGCCGGTGGTCGTTGGCAATCAGGTCCTGCTGGTGACGAAAGGCAACCGGCTGTTGCTGGTCGAGCTGGCTTCCGGCAAGATTCACAAGGCAGTCACGTGGCCCACCTGGCTGGTATCGGCCAGCGTGATCAATACGCGGCCGAAGCCACTGCTGGCCTGCGCCGATCTCAATGGTGCCGTCACGTTGCTGTCGTTGAGTGACCTGGAAACGACGCGGACCTTCGCTGTTGGTGCGCAACTCAACGGACCAGTCTTGTTGGCGGATCAACTGTCGAACGCCTGGCCCCTGCCGCAAGCGGCTGAGTCCGAAGAGAATCTCCTCGCGGAGATCAAGAGTGGTCCCGGAAAATCGGGACCTGCCTTAATGGCCGCTGACGTTCAAGGCTTCATCTATATCCTTCCGCTCTCGAATTCGGAGTAACCCGAAATGTGTCGTCATCCGAATTCTGTCGAAGGTATTGTATTCCCTGCGGGGTATCCACACTCGACGCTGGCAGCGTCGGCCACGGTGGGACGTGTCGTGCCTGTGCTGGCTGCGGTGCTGCTGTTGGTGACTGGCATCACGTCAGCTCAGGATCTCGAGGATCTTGATAAACAAGACAAGCCCGGTGAACTCGATATTCTGGACGATCTGAACGAAGGCAAAAAGCAGGGCGATCTGGCAGCCATGCGGCTGAGTCACTTGTCCTTGATTGATACCTGGCAAGCGGTTCGTCCCGAACGTCCGGCCCCAGAAGACAAGCAAAAATATCATTGGGCCAATACGCGCGGTACGATCTCTCCACTGGGAGATCAGCCGATCTCCACGCTGGTGCAAGTACCGGCGAAGGGCAGGTATCGCGTCTACTTGAGACACGTCCTGACGATGACGGAGAAGCGCCCCGTCACCATGCGGATCGTGCCCGTTGAGGGTGACGCGGAAAGCACGCTCAGCCATGACTATGGCACCATCGTGCTGCTGGACGGCGAACAGGGCAAAGAGCAGGAAGCCCAATTGCCGATTCGGGTAGAATCGCAATTGCAACTCAATACGATCCCCGACCGCGAAATGGCGGCTTGGGAATATTGGGATGTCGAACTGGACCGCGGTGCGTACCGCGTCTCGTTAGAATCCAAGAAGCCGAATGTTCAAGTCAACGCTGTGTTCATCACGCCGAGTCTCAACTTTCGACCGAGTTTCTCGCCGCTGGGCAAGGATAACACGCTGCAAAGCGTCTTCATGCGGTTTCGGCCGGCGAAGGCGCTGCCCAAACGGACTCAATATGCGGTCTCGGCCGGTCTGACGTATCACTGGCCCCGGCCGACGCCCTCCGGCGAACCCAGTTGGGGCCACCCGATTGGGACCGCTGCCGCCATCCCGGGCGACGCCTGGTCCCCCTTCATCAATGCGACGGATGCCGTCGTGCCCGGCCCGGGGCCCTGGTCGACGTGCCGGGTCGGACTGCAGAACGTCCGCGAAGGTCAGGCAGAAGTCCAGTTCGCGTGGTATCCCCACGACGCAGCCGTGGTCCATTCCTTGAAGACGGACATTGCTGCGGGACAGATCATGTTCCGCGTGCCGCACGGTCCGCTTTACAATCGCGCACCGGCCGAAAAGCCCCGCTGGGGTGTCTGGAATGTCGAGCATCTGAAGGGCGTCATTCCAGAAGAGGATCTCGTCACAAACTACTTCAACTGGGCCCGCGAAGCCGCCACCGAAATGGGGCTGAAAGAGGATCATCCACGGCCCAGGCATCTACTCTTTCTCAGTAGTTGCCGGGTCGGTGAAGCCCATCGTGAACAAGCTGCCGAAATGCTGGCCCGTTTGGGTGTGAACTGGGTCGCTGGTGCGCCACCGAAGGTCATCGAACGGTTTGGTCTGTACGACGAAAGCACGATGACCAAGATCAAGATTGGCGACGAAATCGCCACCTACACTCCGGCCAGCATCATCAACGGCAGCCCATTATTGCTGGCCGAATTTCGGGTTTACTTGAAGCAGCAAGCCGAGCTGCAGGGGTTGACGGTCACGGAGCTCTTCGGAGCCCCCACCCTGGAGCGGCTGACGTGCATGGCCAATCTGCCGGAAAACCCCGGCCGGTTCGAACGCCGGCTGTACTACCATTCGCATCGCTTCTGTCATCAGGCCACGATTGCGGAGTATGCCAAAGCGGTCAAAGACGCTGAGTCCAAGCACAAGAACGCCGCGGTCTACAATAATTACTCGCCCCATCCTGTCTTTCTGACAGGTGACACGATGAACGGCATCGACTGGTTCCTGCTGTGTCGAGCCGGCGCCCAGACACTGGGCTGGGGTGAGGATTGGGCCACCGGTGGCAGTTGGGGCCTGGGCACCGACCGCACGCAATGCGTTACGTTTTACGCGGCAATTGTCGAGGCATCCGTTCGCAAGAAAGGCTATCCGTCCGGATTCTATGTCGGCTCCAACTGCGGCTACTCGGCCCACAAGATCTTCTCGTGCGTCTCGCAGGGCATCGACATCATGCACTTGTACGACTGGGGGCCGATCGATGCCTGGGCCGAAGGCAGCAACTCGTGGAGTGAAGCCCAGGGCGAGTACAAATCGGTCTTGATCGGCACTCATGCACTGGGCCCGGCCGACGAGATCATCGCCAAAGGTCAGCGAGAACGTCGCCGCACGGCAGTGCTTTATAACCGCGCCCATGAAATCATGAACCACGCCACTGTCCGGCTCAATCACGACTGGATGTGGACGTTCCTCGCCCTGCGGTCGGCTCAGATTCCGGTCGATCTGATCATCGAAGAAGACCTGACTCCCAAAGAATTGGGCAAGTACGACGCCTTGTACCTGGGTGGCCTGAATCTGGAACAGCGGCAGTTGAAAGTTGTCTCGCAATGGGTGAAAGACGGCGGACTGCTGATCGGTTCCGGTGGGAGTGCGATGTACGATGCCTACAACAATTTGAACCCCGATACGGTCGAACTGTTCGGGGCACGTCAAACGGTTGTGGCCGCTTCCACGGTGACCGCAGAGGACTCCGTCAGCTTCGCGGCCTCGAGTATTTATCCGCAGGCCAAGTTCAAAGTCTCCGCCCCGAGTGGCCATCGTTACATTCTCGAACCGACCGCCGCTCAACCGCTGGGGAAGTACGCCGACGGCAGTTGTGCCGCGGTTTCTCAAACGGTGGGCCAGGGACGCACGATCCTGTTGGGCTTCTATCCGGGCTCCGCTTATCAAGCCGAGGGGCGTGCCCTGGGACCAGTTCAACCGTGGGTGGTCAAGCCGTTCTTGAAGCATCTGGGCCGACAGCGTGCCGAGTTCAGCTATCCAGCCTCTGAAGTGACGTTATTCGAACACCCGAGCGGTCTGGCGGTCATGCTCAATAATTTCACACCCGGTAGCGTCAATGCTTCCAGCGAACCGACCCAATTGTCAGTGGCGACCGACCGCAAGATCAGTGAAGTGGTGAGTGCCCTGCGTGGTCCACTGAAATGGAAGCGAGTCGGGGACCGCATTGAAGTGGAAACGCCATCCGCGGCGGAATTGGTTGTGGATACGATTATCTTGAAGTAATCACCCGGCAATGCTCGCGTGGCCAGATTGGAAACGCAGAGCTGCTGTGGAAATAGACGGTTGTGAGTCAGGGAAAACGTGGGAAACCCCTGCCAGGAGCCATGGCGATTCGCTGTCGAAAAATTCGGGCGAATTTCGTTTTACATCCGTCGACGCGCGGGTATCATTGAATACCGGCAGTCTCCAATCTGCGCAGGTTGCCACCGCCAAAGTGGGTGCAGAGCGACTCGATCAGGGGCAGGATGGCGGCGGTTTTTGTGCTTTCGACAGATTTTCCGAATTTCCGTCGACTTTGCGGTGATTGACCGACCTGCCGATGACGATTTCTGAGAGGGGTGGAGACGAAGTTTTCTTGTGGCAGCATGGGCAATTGGCAGATCCGTTGGCATGTTCATGCTTTGTTCTCCATGGCAGAAGCCTGGAGAGTGATGGTGTGAATGCCTTGGCTCGGATCGTCAGGGCCCTCCAAGAGCCGGCACGCAGACGCCGACGCAGGGTACAAGAGTACAACCAGGGAGATGCAATCGTGAGCGGGACGTTGCAAGACCGTTTCAGCTTTTGGGCGTTTGGCCCCTATGGACCGGTTTATATTCAGTTTGGCTGGAGGGGCTCAAATGCCCGCCAAAGCGACGAGCAGGCCAATCCTGATGAGGCCCGGCTCAATCTGAGCGCGAATGGCTGGCCCGTGCAGCGAATTACCAAGGGCAAGTATCGCGTCATGGAACCCAACGAGTGCGTCGAAGTGGTCAGCGACCACCCCTGTGCTCCGTGATCTGCATAGACTCCTGCGCCTACTTTGCGACCCACACGGGCGGCGGTTCGATTTGGGCGGCCGGAGGATTGCCCGCGTCCTTCCGCCCACTGCCGGCGAGTCGACTGATGACGCGCACTGTCATGTCGCCTTCACAGGTCATCTGGCAACTGAGACGGACGCCTGACAAGCCACGAGCGGCGAGCAAATCGCGTTCGGCGGTCGTGATTTGATCGGGTTCGCCCGCGACAAACTCGACCCGGCAGGTGGTGCAACGTGCCTGGCCTCCGCACGCGTGCAGTTGGTCGACTCCGGCGTCTTGTTCGAGAGCCAGGACCAACCGTTTTCCTTGTGGAACGTCGTACTGGCCGGCTCCTTCGACTGTCAGCTTGGGCATCGTGGCATCTTTCTTGGCATCAGGTCAAGACCCTGCGGTCTCTCAGGCAGGCATCAGAACTGCAGACGGCGTCAGATCGTTCACGGAGTATATCGCAGTCCAAGCCACTCCGAGAAGCCAACGGCATCAATCCTCACTTTCGTGCGTCTCGCTGATGTCTTTCGCCCCGGTCTCCGCCGTGAAAGATTTTGTAGCGGAATCTCGTAAGAGTTCCGCCTATTGCCGATCGACTTGGTAAATCTCTGAACATCGCAACCGCTGGGACCCGCGTCAGAATTCTCGAGAATTCGGTTACATCAAAGTCCTTCACGGCGCCTGTTGCGAGCCCGACGCGGCAAAATCTCTCGCTTGCGGCACCCGTTTTGCAATGCCGAAGACGAGAGACCCCCTGGACCGTTTTGAAGCTCATGTGGAGTCGCGCAATCGGCGCGATTTGCTTCCACAGTGGTTGCTGATCGCGCGGTTCTCCGTCTCTTCTGACAACCGAGTTCCGTATTCACAGGACAACGCCGAGCTGCAGGTTTTTTACGTGCAGAATATTGGTCTGGGAAAAAGTCCGCATTGCGGAGAAACTTGAGTCGACCTGCGGAGAATAGATGTCGCGAATTCTCGGACATGCTGATCTCATGGCGATTGTGACAATCGACAAGTCTAGAAGTTCATGGATTTGATGGCGGTGGCCCGCCTCCCAATCACTTTCAAGCGAGAAATACACGAGATGGTCAACTTTTCCTGGTATCAATGGCTCTGCAATTCCGTCACTGCTGGCAGTCAATCTAAAGCCCGCAAACGCGCCACCGTGAAGGTTTCGCACATCGAAGGGCTGGAAATGCGAACGCTGTTGACGGCCAATCTTCCCGTGGCGTTGGCGGACCCGGCGTACACTGTGAATGAAGATGGAGTGTTGGCGGGTGCGTCAGTGTTGACGAACGATACCGACGCCGATGTGGGCGATGTGATCGACCAGGCGATCCTGCAATCCACGACGACTCACGGCAGCTTGACCTTGAATCTCGACGGCACCTTTCTGTACGCCCCGACCACCAACTTCAACGGGATTGATACTTTTACCTATTTCGCCCGTGATTCCGCCCATAATGAGACGAGCGCGGCTCCTGCGACCGTGACCATTACCGTCAATGCGGTTCCCGATGCGCCCATTGCCAATGCAGCACAAGTCTCCACCACTGAAGATACTCCGATCAATGGCACGTTGACGGCCAGTGACGCCGACGGAAATTCGCTCACTTTTACGCAGGGCTCGGTGTTTGCGGCTCATGGATCGGCCGTCATCAATCCCAATGGGACGTTCAGCTACACTCCCAATTCAAATTATTTCGGCAGCGACTCATTCAGCTTCAAGGTCAACGACGGGACATTTAACAGTGCCGATGCGACGGTGTCCGTGACGATCAGTTCGGTGAACGATGTGCCGGTGGCCAATCCGTTGAGCATCTCCCTCAATGAAGACACCCCGTTCAACGGGAATCTGACGGCTTCGGATACCGAAGGCAGTACCCTGACCTATTCGCAGGGTTCCGTCGTGGCTGCGCATGGCTTTGCCACCATTAACCCCGATGGCAGTTTCAACTATACCCCGGCGACCAATTTCAGCGGCACGGACTCCTTCTCATTCAAGGTGAATGATGGCTCGGCCAATAGTGCCGATGCCACTGTGTCGGTGACCGTCGCCGCGATCAATGACGTTCCCGTCGCCGTTCCGCTGACCTTGACGACGCCCGAGGATGTCCCCTTAAACGGCAACTTGATCGGCACTGACGCGGAAACTGTGTCACTGACATATTCCGCCGGTTCAACTCCCGCGACACACGGATTGGTCTCGATTAATCCCGCCAACGGCACGTTTACCTACACCCCCACTGCCAATTACAGCGGTCCGGACTCCTTCTCGTATAAGGTCAATGACGGTACGTTTAATAGTTTGGATGCCCTGGTTTCGATCACGGTGACTGCCGCGAACGACCTGCCCATCGCCTTCCCGGCCAGTGTGACGACCGACGAAGATACCGCCGTGGGCGGAGTGCTGGTGGCCACGGACGGCGACGGAAATCCGCTGACTTACTCCATCGGCAGCGTCCTCCCGGCACATGGGACCGTGATGGTGACGTCCAATGGGGTTTTCATTTACACGCCGACCGCGAATTTCAACGGGACGGACTCGTTCACATTCAAAGCCAATGATGGCACCGCCAATAGTACCGATGCAACTGTGACCGTGACGGTGACCGCCGTGAATGACGCGCCGGTCGCGGTGGCGACCAGCATCTCGGTGACGAAGAACACGACATTCAACGGGATCCTGGTGGGCACCGATGTGGATGGTGGC
Source organism: Planctomicrobium piriforme (assembly GCA_945861445.1). Classification (GTDB taxonomy): domain Bacteria; phylum Planctomycetota; class Planctomycetia; order Planctomycetales; family Planctomycetaceae; genus JAKFVC01. Next base: position 15,411 of record CAMAVF010000150.1, read on the forward strand.
TCGCTGACCTATTCAGCAGGGAGCGTGAATGCGTCCCACGGGACGGTCGTGATTGCTTTGAATGGG
>CAMAVF010000151.1 GCA_945861445.1 Planctomicrobium piriforme
CATCCGGGCCCGGTCACCGACGGCGGCAAAATTCGTCTCTGCCAACTGCCGGGCGTAGCCGAGATAAGCACTCTGGTCCGAGGCGTGCCGATTGGTGTTGACGCGGTGACCTTGTTGCAGAGCCCCCCAGACGAACAGCGCGCTGGCCAGGCCCCAGATCGCTCCGCACACCAGGATTCTGTTCATACAAATTCTCGGCGAATTCGGTGACGGCTCCCCTGATGCAAGTAGCAGAATTCGTGAGAATTCTGACGCGGGCTCCAACGGCTTCGAGGCTCCAGACCTATTGGAAGTCGGTTGGCAACCGGCGGAACTCTTACGAGATTCCGCTACCGGCTCTTTTATTCAACCTTGGGCACGACGCACTTCGTCACGCATTTGTAGCCGACCACAATCTCCTTCTTAACCAGCACGTTCTTATAGAACAGCTTGCAGTTGGGACCGCAGTCGCCACGGCACCCAGGATGCTGCTCACAGACAGGCACACACTTGGTGGAGTAGACCACCTTCTTGATGGGCACGTTTTCGGTGACCATCTGGCAACAGCTTCCAGACGCACATGTTCCGTCAGCATTGCAGCCGGATGGACCACCAGCGGGGACGGACGTCTCCTGTGCGGTGACGATCACGGCCATGCCGGCAATCGCGATCACCGTGAGTACTGTCCAGAGTTTCGTTGGCATCGGTTGAGTCCTTATCATTAGAAGTCATGAGCGAACCGCATTCCCAGGCCTTCGACCGTTCCATCGCCCACCCCGCCAGCCGCGGCGGAATTGCGGTCCGTCAGCATGTAGTTGAACTGAACCTTCATGTTCGGATTCCAGAACCAGTTCAAGCCGACGGTGTAGTTGTTCAACAGGCCACCATTGATGCCGTTACTGTTCAGATTGAGGTAATTGTATCGGGCACCGATCTGCCACGCTCCCCAGCCGGAATGCACGCAGCCTTCAGACCGCACGAGAAAGAAGTTCTCGCGTGGCTTCACGCGGTCGAATGCAGCGCGTTCCTTGCTGTAGTTGTCGTGCTCGCCGGTCAGGAAGTAAAAGAGTTGGGCGTACCCGCCGTGATAGAAGACCTCGTCCGCCAGCACCGGACCGGCAGCAGCCTTCCGGACGTCTTGCGTCCAGTTCGCCAGGTATTCGGCCTGGAACGTCCAGGGCCCGTGAACCGCCGCAATTTCCGGAGCAAGGAACTGCCCGTGGTTCGCGAACAGCGTGCCGGTGTCCGCCGGGATCGGCCAGACTTGCGAGACGCCTGTGCGGATCGCATCACGCGTGCGGTAACGCATTTGATCGTTGACGCTCGTAAACTGCCGGGCACCCAGGCCGACATGCACCAGGTCTGCTCCCTCGGCCTCGTACCGCAGCAGTTTCGTCACACGACCGGTCACGGCGTAGTCGCCGGTGTGGGCGTTGAAGGCAAAGACGTTACTGACTGGCTTGTAGAGACCGATGTTCCAACTGCCCGTGTCGTCGCCATAGCTGTCGTGGATCGCAATACCCGGCGTAAAGCCGTTGAACGATCCGCCGTAGAATGTGTCCTGGTTGTATGACCGTTCCATGAAGGGCAGGTAGCGGCTGCTGACTAGGTGCTCGAAGCCGATCGCTTCCTTCTGATTTCCGATCCGGATGTTGCCGACGACCGGGACTTCCTTGAGCTGCCACCAGGCATCGGTGAACGCGGTGACGTCGAAGGCGTTCTCATTCGTTGCCCCGGCGGGAGAGGGGAATCGGGCGGAGTTCACGAAGTCGTACTCGATGGCGAATTCCTGCTGCTCGTACATCGTACCGTCGATTCGCAGACGAGCACGCCGGAAATCGTTTCCGTTTTGATAAGGTTGGTTGATGGCCGGTGGCCGGACCGACGGATCAGGCCAGAAAGCGCCGCCGTCGTACTGCGTGCGACCGCCAATGTGGATGCGGAAGTCCTTGTTCTTGGTCGACAGCTCGAGACCGTTGTTCCACTTTGCCGTCATGGACAGGTCGCTGCCGACTTCGTATCCCTCCTCGGCCGCCGCTTCCTTCTTGGACTCCTCGGCCGCCTTTTCTTCCGCCTTCTTCTCGGCCAGGTACTGGCTGACGATGCTGCGGATACGAACGTCTTCTTCGCCAAGCGGCGCGCCCGCGGGATTCGCCGTGGTAAAGACGGCCTGTGGGCTCCCCACTTGTGCCCTCAGCTCGGCATTCTGTTGCTCGAGCAGATCGAGCCTCGCTTTGAGCGCGGCCAATTCTTGATCCGGTTCCGTATCTGGAGCAACCGCAGGCGGAGGGACCTCGACCCCAGTTTGAGCCCACAGGCGCAACGGACCGAACACAGTGCAGCCCAGGCATAGCAGGCTAACGAACAGCAAGTGATTCTTGTGCATTGGAGCTTCGTGGGATGTGTTGGACTGGCGGGAAATGAAACGCGACATGAATCCGCAAAGTAGCGGATAGCATGAAAGGTCGAATGTGTGTTTGGGTAGATTGAAGAAAGCAGGCGAGATGAAACGGCGAGATGTGTTAAGCCGTTGATGCTGTTATCGGCGGAAGTGGGCCTGGCAATTATTAAGGTCGAGGCTTCAACACTGTTTTTCGTACCAATTCTTGAAAAAGTCTCAAAAAACAAGCGGCCATCCCGGTGGCCACAGCCATCCCGCCCCTGTTCAACCCAGAATCGTGCCCACAGACTCTTATTGCGGCCCTCTCGTGTGCCGAGGCACGCGGAGGCTCGAGTCACGCGGGGGGCGGCAGCAGATCGTAGATTCGCAACTGGTGATCGTGGTGCGCGCACACCAGTTGCGTGCCGTTGGGATGGAGATCCAGACCCCACGCACTGTCCTTCAACTTGATGTGCGCGGAAGGCTCTGTTTCGCCAAGTTTCCAGGCGAGGAACGCGCCTCCATCAACTCCACCCGTGGCAGCCAGCACGTAGCCAGCGGGATGGAAAAATGCTTTGGAAACGAACGACCGATGCGCTTCCTTGGGAACCAGCCGCGCCTGTTGCTGCCCGGTCTGCCAGTCGAGCAAGGTGACAGTCGGCGCACCGATCCCGTCACCCAGGCCCCCAAAACTGCTCATGCCGGCACAGGCCAGCAACCGCCCGTCGGGGTGAAAAGTCAGGCTGCGAACGCCGCTCAGCCGGACATCACCTTGCTCACCATACATCGTCTTGAAGTCCAGCTCACGCACTTCCCGTCCCGCGGGCAGCTCCCAATGCTTGACGATGCCACGCAAATCGGCCGAGACCAGATGCATTCCCGTGGGATGAAAGGCAAGAGCATAGATATGCGACGTATGGCCCGAGAGCTCGCGGACCAGTTTGCCATCGACGGTCGACCAGCAGCGGACCATGTTGTCGTTGCCGCCAGTCACGACCAGACTGCCATCGGGGCTGACCGCCAAGGTGCGTACCCAACCCTTATGGGCGGCCGACTGGGTCCAGGTGGGTGTTTCCAGCGCCAAGGGGAACGCCCAACCGCACAGCATACCGGTATAGTCGGACGTGAAAAGTTGTCCGCCCGCTGGATGGAAGGCGAGCGCCGCCACCCAGCCTTTATGGACGGCGCGATGTTCGGCAGTACCGAATTTCGAATCGGCCAGGGGCACACTCGTCAGTTGTGGATTCATCCCGCCGGTCGCCACGAACTTGCCCGACGGATCAACGCGGCACGCCAGCAAGCATCGGCCGAGACTCACATTGTGAACCTCGCGGAATTTGGTGGGATCGATGGCAGGCGCTGCCACGGGGGCCGTTTGCGCTGCGTCAGGAGTCGCTTGCAGGAACATGGGATCGACGCCGGGAGAGTGATATTGGTGAGCCGAAAAATCTGTCGTTGTCGTTCGCCGCGATGACGCTTTGACTCTACGCATGCATCAGATGCAACGACGCAAAACTTTTACTTCCCGCGCCCCGGTACGCCGGGGCGCGGGAAGTGAATGCCACTACACAATCAGCTTCTCAACAATTTTCCCCGCCGGATCGGCGATCGGAATATCCTCGTGCCCGTCGATCGTGTACTTCTGAGTTGAATCGATATCCAGCAAATCCAAAAACGTGTGATACAGGTCGGCGGCATTGACCGGATCCTCGGTCACTTCTGTTCCCTGATCGTTGGTCTTGCCGAAGATGCGACCCTTCCCAATCCCCGGCCCCGCCATGGCAATCGACCAGGCACGGCTCCAGTGATCGCGGCCCATTCGTTGATTGATATTCGGCGTGCGACCGAATTCACCCAGGGCCAGCACAATTGTGTTGTCCAGGATGCCGCGCTGTGCCAGATCTGAAATCAGGCAGGCGAAGGGACGGTCAAACTGTTCCAGCAAATCCAGATGTAAGTTGAAGTTCTCGGCGTGCGAATCATAACCCTCGTGAGCCACCTGTACGCAGGTCACGCCCCGTTCCAGCAGTCGCCGGGCCAGCAGGCACCGTTGCCCCATGCGATGCTTGCCATAGCGTTCGACGTCTTGCGGAGACTCCTGGCTGAGATCGAAGAGCGTGTTGTGCTGCATCAATTGTTGGGCTTGCACGAATGACTGCGAATAAGCCGACGTATCGCTGGAGCCACGCTGATTTGCCGTGAAGCGGTCATTCAACTTTTGCCGCAAGGACTGCCGTCGAACTTCAGACGCTTCGCTGAGTTTGGATGAGCGGGCCAGATTTGCCAGCGGTTTATCGCCGGGAACATTGACCGGGTCGTATCGAGTTCCCAGGAAGGCCGCTTCGCGCCCGGCGCCGCCGATCGAAAAATAACCAGGCAGCGGATGGCTGGGAGGGGTCAGAAAACTGCTGGCCACACACGGCAGGGTGGGATAGACCAATCCGCTCCCTTCGCGCCGACCCGAGAGCATGAGATAACGTCCGGGGCCGTGATTGTCTTCCTTGGTATCGAGGCTCCGCAGCAGCGTCAGATGATGAATCTGTTGCGAGGTGTGCGGCAGCAGCTCCGAAACCTGTGTTCCAGGAACCGATGTGGAGATCGCCAGGTTGGGGCCACCGGTCGCCGCACCCGGCTTGGGGTCCCAGCTTTCCAGTTGGCTCAGACCGCCCGAATGCACGATCACCAAGAGTCGCTTCTTGGGCGGAGTCACTGGATTGGTCCAGCCATAGGGAGCAAAGCCGTTCAGACACAGCCCGCCGGCGGCAGCCCCGACCATCCCACCCAGGACGGTGCGGCGCGAGATCCCGCGTTGCCGTTCAATCTTCAGCTTGCTGTGCGACATCGTACTTGTCCCTTAATGATTGAACCGAAACTCCGTCGAGGTCAGCAATGACCAGACGAGTTCCTGCAAGGCCTCGGTTCGATCTCCCGCCCGGTCCTTCAAATAGTCAGCGATTTCAGCCGTCTCTTCGGGACTCGGCATCCGCGTGTAGACACTCAAGTACAGTTCCTCGGCAACGGGCGTGGGCTCGGGCAGATTCGACAACCGGTCCACGAGATTGCCCGCTTGACGGCCGAGCCACGAGCGTACCGAATCCCCGTTGCCCAAGAAGAGACCTTGTTCCAGCGACGATTGAAAACTCCCTTCGGCCTGTCCCGGGGGGCTGGCGAAGAATGTTACGAACGGCGGGAAGTGTCCCTTTTGAGTCGCGTACAAGGCGTCGGGCGTCGCCTTGTCTCCGAGTGCTAAGCGCTGCACGTCAGTCATGCCGGTCGCTTGCAACATGGTCATCGCGAACTGTTCAGGACCGATCGGTTTCAACCGCGCCGTGGCAAAGCTTTCGGGCGCAGCCACACTGACCCCCGCAGCCGGAACACTCGACAACTGATAGGTTCGCGTCAGAGCCAACTCACGCAGGAACGCCTTGATGTCATATTTCATCTCGGCCATCCGCTGTCCCAAAATGTCGAGCAACTCAGGATGTGACGGGGGATTTGACGCGTGGTTGAGTTCCACGGGATGGACAATTCCACGCCCCAGCATCTGGCACCACAAACGATTGGCGATATTCCGATTGAAGGCCACATTGTCAGGCGCCGGCAACGAACGGGCCAGTTCGCCCCGTCGGCTGTGGATCGGCACGGGACGCACGCCATTCGCTGGAGCCACCGTGTACTCCTTGCCCTTCTCGAACATGGGCTCGGTGATTTCCGGTCGACCGGGCAGTCGGGGATTGGTCGTGTGCGACTTCTTTTCCTTATCGAATACGGACGTAAACGTGACCGTTCCTTCCGCGGACTCGGCAAACTGAGCCACCGTCTTGGTATCAACGGTCGCCATGAAAACCGAACTGCGACTGAAGAACGCGTAGATGCCGAAGTAGTCCGCCTGATGATAGTCTTTGATGGTCGGATGATCGTGACACTGAGCACACTGCAGATTGATTCCCAGGAATAGCCGCCCCACGTCGCGAGTAATGGCATTGGGATTCAACACGCGATACGAATCGAGCGTCCGGACCAGTTGAAAACGCATGGCGGCATGGAGCTTGGGATCGGTCCCATCGACCGCAATGAGCTCCCGCACGAATTGGTCCCACGGCTTGTTCGTGGCAAACGACTCGCGGAGATACTCGGTCCATTCGGCCTCCGTCACATAATTGGCATACTGCCGCTCCAGCAGCATCGCATCGAACAGCAGTTGCATGTTCCGGGCGTATTCGGGACTGGCCAGCAATTGATCGACCAGCTTCTCCCGTTTGTCAGGAGCGGCATCATTCAGGAATGCCCGCGTGGCCGCCGTGGTCGGAATAGTCCCCGACAGGTCGAGATAGATCCGTCGCAAGAATTCGGCATCCGAACAGGGCGCGGCGGCAGTCACATTCCGCGTTTTCCAACCGGCACTGATGTGCTCGTCAATCACTTGCCGTAACGGAGTCTGTGCGAGTCCGGTACGCACGTCGCTCAGCCCGAAAGTCAAACAGACCAGTCCACAGAAGGCGAGTCGCGCCGTTCCAAGTCGCAGCGACTGCGTTCGCGGCGAGTTCGTCAGGACTCGATGGCGACTTGACATGGAATTCTCGATCCAAGGGAAGGCACTTGCGGACAGTCTCGGTGGGGGCAGTCGTCTCGGTGAACCTCAAAACCGATAACGAACCGCTTATGTGAAATAATACCGTGGACTGTGGGGTGTCACAAGCGCGAACCGGACCAGACTTCTATTTCAATCCGGCGGCAATTTTCTCGACGTTGTGCCGCACCATCCCGATGTAGGTCCCTTCAGGGGTGCCGGCTTTGCCCATCGCGTCAGAAAACAGTTCTCCGCCGCGAGCCACCCGGTGACCTCGTTGATTGCACCCTTCAATCAGCGATTGCATGTTGCGTTCGCTGATGCTGGACTCGGTGAAGACCGACTTGATCTCGTGCTCGCTGATGAATGTCACGAGTTCATTGATCTGTTTGACGCCCGCCTCGCCTTCCGTGCTGATCCCCTGGATGGCTTTGACGTCAATGTCATACGCCCGACCAAAGTACCGAAACGCATCATGCGCCGTCACAAGAACGCGTCGAGCTTTCGGAATGGACGCCAGCTTTTCGGTGCATTCCGCATGCAGCTTTTCCAGTTCACCTCGATACTTGGCAGCCCGTTCCGCAAATTCCTTCGCATGGGCGGGATCGAGTTTTTCCAGCACCGCGCGTACAGGTTCAATCGTTTCCGCCCAGAGTGAAACATCAAACCACACATGCGGATCGTGAAAGCTTCCCTCGGAATCGGAATTCAGCAACCGGTCTTTCGGCAGGTGCTCCGCCAGGGCACAGGTCAGCTTGCTCCGCGATAGGCGCGACAACGTGTCGGCGAGCTTGCCTTCCAGATGCAGACCCGAGTAGCAGATCAAATCAGCAGTCGCGAGGATACTGACATCACCCGGCGAGGCCTTATAGAGATGGGGGTCGACCCCTTCTCCCATCAACTGCAGGATCTCGACATGGGAGCCACCGACTTCACGAACGACATCCGCCACCATGCCAGTGGTGCAGGCCACTTTCCAACCCGTCTTACCCGACGGTGTCGCCGGCGCGGACGAACTCGTCGCCTCACAACCAGCCCACGTCAAGCTTCCCAAACAAACCAAACAGAGTGCAACAAGGCACGTTCGACGCCCCGAACTCATAGATTCCCGATCCCCAACAGAGCTGCATCGAAAGACACGGATGCGAAGCACCAATACTAGAGCAAAATAAAAATTTCGCAACATCAAAATTAAAACCCACCCACTTATGCCTTTCAATTAAAGGACAGGCATATAAATAGCTGGGTGCAGAGTCAATAATATGCCTGTCCTTTAGTAATTAGACGTAATTAACGACAGATTGTCATTTGGATTGAGGCAGAATCTCGGCGTTCACGCATTGGGGGGGAAAAAGAAACAGGACAGGCAATTTGATGCCTGTCCTGTCATTCCGTGCTCTGTCCGTGCTGCCGTGCTGCCGTGCTGTTATTCGTTCGACTTCAAAGCAGCCGCTGGGATTTCGAATTGGCCTAGACCACTGCTGGGGTTGGCATCAATTCGCGGATGTCTTTCAGCAGGGCGTCAATGTCTTCGTCGGTTGTGTCCCAGGAGGTCATCAGGCGGCAGCCGCCGGCACCGATGAAGGTGTAGAATCGCCAGCCGCGGAGTTTCAGTCCTTCGCACGTGTCGAGTGGCAATCGGATGAAACAGGCGTTCGCTTCGCGCGGGACAAGGAACTCGACTCCAGGAATGGCCCGCAGGCCGGTTTCCAGGCGTGCGGCGGCCTGATTGGCGTGCTGAGCGTTCTTCAACCACGCCCCCGTCTGCAGCAGTCCGACCCAGGGGGCTGCCAGGAAACGCATCTTCGACGCCAACTGGCCCGCCTGCTTGCAACGGTACGCGAATTCGTGGGCGTGGTCATGCTTGAAGAAGACAATGGCTTCACCGACAGCCATGCCGTTCTTCGTGCCGCCAAAACAGAGGACGTCAACCCCCGCCTTCCAGGTGATCTCCTTGGGAGCCACCTTTAACGTCGCCACGGCGTTGGCAAAGCGGGCTCCATCCATGTGGAAACGAAGATCGTACCGCCGCGTGACCTCGTGCAGTTCCTGCAGTTGCGGGACGGTATAGACGGTCCCCATTTCAGTCGACTGCGTAATACTGAGGACCCGGGGCTTGGGGTAGTGAATGTCAGTACGACGCAAGACCGTTTCCGCGACGGCATCGGGTTCCACGCGGCCATCGGGACCCTGCAGCGGCAGCAATTTCGTCCCGTTGGAAAAGAATTCCGGGGCACCGCATTCGTCAGTTTCAATGTGCGCGAGTTGATGGCACACAATGCTGTGATACGATTGGCAGATCGCTGCCAGGGCGAGCGCATTGGCCGAAGTGCCGTTGAAGGTGAAGAAGACTTCGCAGTCGACTTCGAACATCTCACGCAACAAATCGGTGGCTCGAGCGGTCCAGGCATCGTCACCGTAGCCGGGGGCATGCCCGCAATTGGCATCGTCCATGGCCTTCCAGGCCTCGGGGCAGATGCCCGAATAGTTGTCACTGGCAAACTGGCGGCGAGCCAACGGAGCAGGATGATCGGCGTGACTTCGCCGCCAAGGGTTGGGAAGCGTCATGTTCTCCAAGCTCATCAAAAAGAAGGCAACGACATCGAGCGAGAAGAGCAGTGTACCCTGAATGGGGACTGAATAGTCAAGCGGCCAAGGGGTCGAGAACCAGTATTAGCCGTCCGCGTCAGTCATAGCCTCGGATTGCAGCCATGATTTCGGTCGTGCAATATAAGGTGACTCCGCCCAGGAAACCGAATCCCGCCGTGATACTGCGATCGGCGATGGCGACTCCTCCGCACAAAAACATCAATGCCACACCGAATGTTCGCATTGCGTAGTAGCGGAATTTCCAACGCATCCCTAAAACGCACCGGGATCTTCTGAGTAGATCTCGACGTCACGCTCGACGATCAAATAGCGGCCTTTTTCCAGCTTGTCGATGGCGATCCCCGTCGACGTCGCAAGACGGAAGGGGCCCGCAACTTCAATCACCCGGCCATCCGGTTTGACGTCGCTGGTGAAATCCTGATAAACCCGAATCGAGTGACTCGGCCCCATATTCTCCCTGGCAATGAATGACCTGAGGTATTTTTCAGCGATGGGGCGAATCTCCTAAATCGAACGAACTGTGCCAAAAATGCCCCGGAAAGGGGAGCAAACCACCACTCCCGAAACGAGATGGAGTGGTGTCTCTGGCTGAAAACCGTGTGTTTATTCGAGTATATCGCCCGCTGATAGCAGTCGCAAGTAGCTGTCTTGAACACCATGCCACAGGCAAGACAAGCCACAGACGAGTTGCCAGCCTGTCATTTAGTGTTGGTCCTTTGTCATTTGTCCTTGGTCATTTGCCAAGACGCAACACGAAACAAACCTACCAGCATCGCTTGTTCTGTAACGAGACCTTGGTGCGGTTCCCTGTGGATCGGCTTCCAGCCTTTGATCCTGACGAGAAGCCTTTCTTGCTGTTCAACAAGAGCAAATGACCAAGGACAAAGGACCAATGGCCCGCGCAGCGGTGCTCAGGCAATGATGTCGTGGATCGGGACTCCCCCGTGTGCGATGGGGACGGGGCGGTCGTTGTCGTAGACCTTCATGTCCGGATCGATCCCCAGGATTTGGTAGATCGTCGCGCAGATGTCGCTGGTGCTGACCGGCCGGTCTTTCACGTAGGCGGCATGAGCATCGGTGACGCCATAGGTCGTGCCCCCCCTGATACCGGCACCGGCGAAGACGACGCTATAGGCATAGGTCCAGTGATCGCGACCCGAACTGGCGTTGACCTGCGGTGTGCGGCCCATGTCGCTCATGATGACCACCAGGGTTTCGTCCAGCAGACCACTCTCTTCCAGATCTCCCAGCAGTGCGCTGTAACTTAGATCCAGAGTCGGCAATGCGCCACGCAACCAGCCGAAGTTGTCGGCGTGGGTATCCCATGAGTTGTCACCGGGAAAATCCCAAGTCACGTTGACAAAGCGCACTCCAGCTTCGACCAGGCGTTTCGCGATGAGCGTACTCGAACCGAACAGGGAACGGTCATAGCGATCGCGCAGCTTGGGGTCGGCGGTACTCAGATCGAACGCGCTCTTGAGTTTGGTCGAAGTCAAAAGGCTTAGAGCACGCTGCTGGATGCGATTGACGTCGTCCAGCGCTCGGCCCGCTTCCAGGGTCCGCTGTTGACGGTTGAACTGTTGCAGCAGACCTTCGCGTTTACCGAGAGCTTCCAGGGTGATCCCATCTGCCAAGCGGGAATTCCGGGACAGGAACGGCTCGCCGTCCAGCATCTTCATCTTGCCGACGGTACGGTGCTTTTCCTTGTCAAACTCAGAGAATAGCGGATCGTAACGCTTGCCGATGAATCCCGCATAGGGACCGGGATACCGCACAATGCCCCCCGCATTACCCGCCCCGGCATAGTTGGGCAGATAGATGTAGTCGGGCAATTCCTGCGTCGCGGGACGCAGGTATTCGCAGACGGAACCCATGCTGGGCGGAAACGTATCCTTCGTACTGGTGATGTCGGCCAGGGCGAGTTCGTATCCGGTATAGCTGGGGAGCGGATTATGGCAGCCCGCCTTGTGATTGACCGTACGGACGATCGCCGTCTTGTGCATCCACTTTGCCGACAGGGGCAGCATTTCGCTGATTTGAATGCCGGGGACGTTGGTGTCGATCGGTTTGAATTCGCCGCGGATTTTCTCGGGCGCCTCGGGCTTCAGGTCGTACATATCCTGGGTGGGAGCCCCTCCCAGCAGATACATCAAAATGACACTCTTGGCCTTGCGCGGCAAGGTCTGCTTCTGCTCTTCGAGCGCCAGCAGGCTGGGCAGGTTAAATGCCCCACCCAACAGGGACAAGGCCCCGGCCTTCAGCGTTTCGCGGCGGGTCAGCCCATCACACAGACGACGCTCACTACCTAACATGGTGATCATGGGGAATTCCTCAATGGCGAAACAAGAGCTCATTAGAATTGAGCAAAGCCCAATGGACGTCTTCCCAAGCCAGCCGCTTGTCCGACGCCGTGGCGACATGCTGCAAAGCAGCCTGGGCCTCGGGGATGGCCGGCAGCCGCGATAACGTAGCCAGGAACAGTTCGTTGAGAATGTCGGTGTCGGGCAACTTTCGAGCCAGCAGTTGACCGATCCGATTGTTGGGCGCGCGGAGCTTGCCAATCAAGAAATCTCCGTTCTTGATTTCCAGGGCGCGTGCCAGATTGATATCACCTTCGCGTTCGCATTCACAGGCAGCCTCGCGCGCCGGCTGGCCAAACGCCTTCAGGAACGGGTGCCGATCCCACGAGTAATAGCGGCCGCCCGTGAAAATCACCTGACCGTCGGGCAGTTGCACCGCTCGCGTTTCTGCTGGCATCCCGGTGAATTCCTCAGGCTGGGCGGTTGCCGCGCAAATCGCATCGAGCAACACTTCGGCCGACAGTCGTTTCCGCTTGACCAGGGCGTGTGAAAAATACTTCTCATCCATCTGATTGCTGGCGTTGGCATTCATGCTGAGCTGGTAGGTCCGCGAGTTGACAATCTTGCGGATGATCTGCTTGACATCGAACTTGCTGGTGATGAAGTCCTTGGCCAAACCATCCAGCAAGGCTTCATTGACTGGGGGATTCGAGTCGCGAAAATCATCCGGAGGATCGACAATTCCCCGTCCCAGCAGATGGTACCAGATGCGATTGACGGTGGCCCGGGCGAAGAATGGGTTCTCCGGAGACGTCACCTGTTCCGCCAGCACCTGCCGGCGATCTGCACCGGGAGGAATTACCGGCGCCGGCATCCCGACGACCTTGGGAGCCATCTGTTTTTTCGACAGCGGATGGACGGTCTCGCCAGCCCCATCCGAGTAGATGACCAATGCATTTTCACGCAATTGCCACGGATAATTCTTTTGCGGTTCACCCGGTTGGACTGGATCAGGCTTCGCCTTCAACTGCGCGAACCAGGCGGTCATCTGGTAGTAATCGTCCTGCGTCCAGCGTTCGAACGGGTGGTTGTGACACTGGGCACATTGCATCCGAATGCCGAAGAACAGTTGCGAGGTCATTTCTGCCAGACCCTGTGCATCACGCACGACGGGGGCTCCGTGGTGATAGGGGCCGCGGAAATAGTTGGCGGGCGGATTGTCGAAGGTGCTGCCACCGGCGGTCAGTAGCTCCTTCACGACTTCGTTCCACGGTGTGTTGCGTTCGATGTGACTGCGCAGCCACTGGCGATACGCGAAGCTACCCTTAATCTGGATGGTCAGCCGGTTGGAGCGCAGGACATCGAGCCATTTGTAGGCCCAGAAATCGGCGAACTCGCCGCGATCCAGCAATTGATCAACCAGCTTCGTCCGCTTGTTCGGATCAGTGTCCGCCAGGAACGTCCGGGCTTCATCCGGCGTCGGCAACATGCCGCACAAATCAAGGAACACGCGATGCACGAATTCCTGATCGGTACACACTTCCGACGGCAGGATGTTGAGCATCTTGAGCTTGGCGAACACATGCTGATCGACATCATTATTGGCAGGGGGATTGGACCAGACGAAATCGGATTTGGGATCCAGATAGGTCAGTCGAACACATTGGATGATGTCGAGATACCGGCAGAGAATGGCGGCCTCACCCGTTTGGTGCATTTCGACCAGTCCGTTGGGATTGATCGCCGCCACGTTTTCATCGCTGCTGCTGAAGGCGGTCAACCGGGTAACATCTCGGACGCTGCCGTCGGCGAAATGGGCGAGGACAGCCAACTGCTGCCAGCGAGCGGGCGCCCGTTGGACGCGATTGCCCGGAACGACCTCAATCTTTTTCAAGGGGGGCAATTCGGCCGAATCATTTCGCAAGCCTTCGGCCAGCCACGCGCGGATCGCTTCGGTCGGAGCCTGGTTGACCGACACCAGCCGCAGCCCTCCTTCGTGAGGAACTTGCCCCAGCCCCTTCTTCAAGATCAGGCTGGCGTCCGGATTGAACCGGTCCACGCGGCGCCCCAAATATCCGTGCGTCAATTCCAGGTAGTCGGCCGCGGGATCATACCCCCGCAGACTTAACTTGAACCCGCCGCGGCCACTGGGGATCCCATGACAGGCCCCCGCGTTACAGCCGGCAACATTCAAGGCAGCAATGAAATCCTGGCGAAAGCTGACCGGCTGCGGCTTGTCGAAGTTTTCGATGACGACCGCAGCCTTCGCAGCCTGATTCCCAGCTTGAACAATTAGGGTCGTCTGCCCCGACTTCTGAGGTCGCAGATAGCCATCCGGGCCAATGGTCGCCACGTCGCCGGCTTCCAATTTCAGATCACAGACGCGAGTCAGGTCCCGTTCGCTGCCGTCGGCATAGCGGCCGGTAATCAGTATTTGTTGCACCGCACGCGGGCCAAACAAGCGGATCGATTCCGGATGGACAACGATCGAGACTGGTTGACCAATGAAGGCCGCTTTCTCCTCGGGCTTTTCCGCTGCCCCGATCGGCGACAGCGAGACTGCACCGCAGATCCACAGTCCGCAGAGGATCACGTTCGTCAAAGTCTTCATAGCCGTACCTTAACACTTCCTCGTTGGAATCCACAACACTTCCTCGTTGGAATCCACCTACTTGAGGCGAACAGTCCAAGTCCACCAAAGTGGATAACCAGAAGCCGATCGCGCGTGGCCCTGCGTCAATACGAATCAACCATTACTGATTATTGTAGGTGGTAATATCGGAGGAATGCCATGTCAAGCCGTGAGTTGTTTGCCAACTCCCGGCAAATTCATGGGCCACAGCAGGAACAATCCGAGAGCGGCTGCCGGAGGATCCGCTCGAGTGTTGCGGGAAGTCTGGTGCAGTTGCCGAACAAGCTCGAACTCGGACCAAGTCTGACAGATCCCCGCTCGGTGTGCTCCGCGGTGCTCCGAATTTCTCTTGGAAATGATTGCTTCTTGTCATGTGTTCTCATACAATGCCACGTTTCCCCGGTTTTCGGGGGGGTGATGGTGCGCGCACAGCTCAATTCATTGAGTGCGATGGCACGCAACTTTCCAATTGCTAACCGCTTGCGGCGTTTTGACGTCGTGGCTGAAACCTGGGTCGTGTGGCCCCCTAGAGTGGCTGGATCATGTTCGAAGGGATTACTTCTAGTCTGACCGGAGCCCTGTCGTTTTTTCGCGGCAGCGGGAAACTGACCGAAGCGAGTATCCGCGAAGGGCTGAAGGCAGTGCGGCAAGCCTTGCTGGAAGCCGACGTCAATTACGATGTCGCCCAGGAGTTCGTCGACAAGATCACCGAGGAAGCGATCGGCCAGAAGGTCCTGGAATCGCTCAGCCCGCAAGAAATGATCCTCGGTATTGTCTACCAGGAACTCATCAATTTGATGGGCCCGGTGGACCACGAGCTAAAGCTGCGGCGTGATGGGATTTCCATCATCATGCTCTGCGGATTGCAG
>CAMAVF010000152.1 GCA_945861445.1 Planctomicrobium piriforme
GGGATTGGGACGTCGCTCGATCTGTCGGTTACCGTGTGGAACTCTCAAGGGGTTCAGGTCGCGACGAACGACGACCTGCCCGGAACGACCAATGCCGGCCTGCTGTTCAAAGCCCCGGCCGCCGAACCGTACCAGATTGTCATTTCCGACGCTTCCGGCCGGAGCGGCTCGCAGGCGTCGACTTACAATCTGAGCATCACGTTGCCGCAGCCTGATTTTGAATTGAAGATTCCCGAATTGCTGGCGATTCCCGTCGGCGGGAAGATCCCGCTGCCCGTGACTTTGGATCGTCGGGAAGGGTATGCCGAAATCGTCAAGATTCAACTGACTGGACTGCCGCCGGGTGTGACGGCACCGGCCGACCTGATGATTGCGGCCGCGGCGAGTACGCTGAGCGTAGAGTTAACGTCTGCGGCCGATGCGCCGGCCGTCGCGGCGATGGTAACCGCCACCGGGACCTCAACCGTGGCCGGTCAGCCCGCGACCAGGACGACCTCGCCGGTGTTGATTGCTGGGACACTCAAGCCCCCCTTTACGATCGAAGGGGCCGGGAAGGACGACGTGCTGAAATGGCCGCGCGGGACCGCGTTTCCGGCGATTGTCATGATCGAACGCGACCCCGGTTTTAACGGCGAAATCCGGTTGGAAATGGCCGGCTTCAACGACCGGCATCGCCAGGGAATTCGCGGTGGGGAAATGATGGTCCCACCCGGTGCAACTCAAGTCATGTACCCCGTCACCTTGCCCGAGTGGCTGGAGACGACGCGGACCTCGCGGATCGTGCTCAATGGCGTGGCCAAGATCAAGGATCCGAAGGGGAACGAGCGGCACGTCGTCAAGCGGCTGTTGACCAGAATTGGTTTCTTGCCGGGCGGAGCGCTGATGAAAGTCGGCCACAAGAACGATGAATTGAAGGTCTCGGCAACCCAGCCGTTCACCGTTCCGGTCATCATTTCCCGGTCTCCGCAACTCACGGCGCCAGTGAAGCTGGAACTGCTGGTCCCGTTTGAGCTCGAAGGCAAGCTGCAGGCCGAACCCATGGAAGTGGCTCCCGAGACGACGCATCCCCGATTCAAGATGACTCCTCTGGCAACGGCCGGATTGAAAGGCTACTACACGCTGACGATCCGCGCCACGACGACGAAGGATGGGATTCTGCCAGTCATGTCCGAGACGGCCGTTACGGTCGAATTTGTGGATGTCGTGCCGACGCCTGCTGCGAAGTAACGGACAACGCATCATGGCGCTGCTGGCTGAGCTCGTGGTAGGGATTCTCGAAATTGTGACGCAGTTTTTGTTGGAGATCGTCGGCTATCTGATCTGGGGCATCCTGGAAATGGTGCTGACCGCGGCTGGCGGCTTTTTCGGCGGAATTCTGATCGGGATCGCGATTTCCATCGCCTTGTTTTGCTTCCTCGCCTCGGCTTGGGCGGCGTTCTGGTGGAGTTGCCTCGCGATGGTATTGTCAATCGGTATCGGAGTGATGATTGAGGCGGGAGGGGGAGTGAAGTAGAGTCGCACCAATGCTGTCTGCAACCTTGAAGGACCAGTGCATCATGCTGAATCGTCGTGTCTACCTTACCAGTTGCCTTGTCGTACTCGTGGGATGGGGGCTGTCAATCGGGGACGAAGATAAGACAGAGAAAGTCGCTGCCGAAGTGGCGGGGTTGCCGCTGTTGTACCAGACCGATTTCGAAGACGGCAAGATTGATACCTGGGCCGCCAGTGACCCCAAAGCCTTCATGATCGAAGAGGTTGACGGCAACAAGGTGTTGAGTCAATTCCAGCAGAGCAAGGTGCAAACGCCAGTCCGCTCGCCCTTTAACCGGTCGATGATCAAGGACCTGACGGTGAGTGATTTCGTGCTGGATGTGAAGCTGCAGTCGACAGCCCGCGATTACCCGCATCGCTCACTGTGCCTGTTTTTTGGCTACCAGGATCCGGCCCATCTGTACTACGTCCATTTCGGTCAGAAGACCGACGACCATGCCAACCAGATCTTTATCGTGAACAATGAACCGCGCAAGAAGATCTCGACCGAAACCACGCCCGGCACCGCCTGGGACAATAAGTGGCATCACGCACGGATCGTGAGAAAAGTGGAGACGGGCAGCATTGAAGTCTACTTTGACGACATGCAGAAGCCGGTCATGAAGGCGACTGACAAGACCTTCAACTGGGGTGAAGTGGGAGTCGGGTCATTCGATGACACGGGCCGGTTTGACCGCGTGCTGGTGTACGGGAAGAAAGCGTCGAAGCCGTAGAACAAGCAAGTAGCTACGGTCGCCGCTGGCTCCCGGTTAAACGAGCAGAGTTGCCATCTGGAATGTTTAACCCGGAGCCAACGGCGACGGCTACGGAAGCCTCGCGTTTCAACACACTTCGGCGATGGGTGTCGGGTCGCTCACGAGGTGGGTTGGACGGCCTTGCGGTGTGTAGAGCATTTTGTCGGGGTCGATTCCCAACTTGCGGTAGATGGTCGACGCGAAATTTTCCGGGGACAGCACCCGTTCGACCGCGGAATAGCCGCTGCGGTCGGTGGCTCCGACAACCGTGCCCCCCGGCGTGCCGCCGCCCGCCATCAGGACCGACATGGCACTCGACCAGTGATCGCGGCCCGCGTTGGTGCTGCCCGGCAGTACCGACAGCTTCGGAGTCCGGCCAAACTCACCCAGCGCGACAACCAACGTCGATTCCAGCATCCCGCGCTGGTCCAGGTCAGCGATCAGTGCGGCGACGGTATTGTCCCACTCGGGCAATCGCCGCGTCATTGTCGGGAAGAGGTCCGCATGGCTGTCCCAGCCGCCGTCATACAGCGTGACGAACGGGACACCGGCCTCGACCAGCCGCCGCGCCAACAGAGCTCGCTGGCCGAATGAGTTGCGGCCGTAGGCAGCGCGAACGGCTTCGGGTTCGCGATGAATATCGAATGCCGCCTGTGCCGGCTGCGAATGAACGAGATCAAACCCCTGCCGGTAATACTCGTCGAGAGCATTCACGGGATCGCCGGCGGCCTGTTCTTGAATGCGCTTCAGCTTATCCACCTGCTTGCGGAGGTCGCTGCGGCGGGCAAAGCGGTCGTCTGTCAGATCGGATGGGTAATTGACGTCTCGAACGCGGAAATTCTTCTGATTGGGATCTTCAGCTACAACGAACGGCGCGTACTTGGCACCCAGGAAATTCGGACCTCCCGAGCGGGCCATCGTCGGCAGTGAGAAGTAGGCGGGCAGGCCGTTCCCCTTGCCCAATTCGTGTGCGGCCACGGATCCCATACTGGGGTGAAAGCTGACGAATGCACCGCAGGAAACCGGAATCCGCGGCGGCGCACCGGTGGTCATGTAATGATTGCCCGCGCCGTGGTTGTTCTGATCGTGGCGGATAGACCGGATGATCGAGAACTTGTTCAAACTGGCGGCCAGCTTGGTCATGTGCTGCGAGAAAAAGACGCCGGGGACGGCCGTCTCAATAGTCTGGAATTCGCCGCGGATCTCGGAAGGGGCATGTGGCTTGGGGTCGAATGTTTCAAAGTGCGTCGGGCCGCCATCCATCCAAATCAGGATGCAGCTCTTGGCCTTCGCAGCAATCTGAGCACCGTCATCAGCCCGAGCTTCGCCCTGCCAGCGAAGCGTGTCGAGAAATGTACCGCCCAGCAGAGCCCCCAGGCCCAACTGCAAACAATCTCGGCGATGGATTCCGGCACAATTCCGGTGGAAGCTCATGGGGGTTCTCCTATCGAGCGGGAGGTCAAGGCGACCTTGTCACGTGGGCAGCAAACGGGCGGATTTCAGGTTCCATACGAGCGAAAAGTTCTGAACGAAATGCGGCGCACTGAGTGCAGCGCGGCCATCCAAATCCCTTTCCCTACCTGGATTATCGCACAAACACGGGATTATATGAAGCAAAAAACGGACTTGCCAGTCCAGATTATCAGGATTGCGATTTTCCGAATACATGCCTGCCATTGAGTTTGCGCGGCAAGAAATGACTCAGCTAGGGCATGGCAGCAAGCGCGTGCAACAGTCGGTCGTGACCGAAGATTCTGGTCCGAATTCGATTGATTTCAATTTGTTAAGCAACTGAATTCAGTACAATATCCAGATCAATTGTCCCACCGCGATCGATAGGGGAGCGGACCTTGCTGAGTATTGAAGAATCATCCAGGCGCAATGGCAAGATCCAGCGGCGCGAGTTGCTGCGGATCGGGGGCATCTCCTCGCTAGGTCTGAGCTTACCACACCTGTTGAGCAGGCCAGCGCCCGCAGCGACAGAGACCACGCACGGGCCGCTGTTTGGTCAGGCGAAGAACATCATCTGGCTGTTCATGTCAGGGGGGCCGTCGCAGTACGAGACATTTGACCCGAAACCTGACGCTCCCGCCGAAATTCGCGGCATTTTTAATCCGATTGCCACGAATGTGCCGGGGATCAATATCTGCGAATTGCTGCCGCGGGTGGCGCGGATTGCCGATAAGCTGGCGATCGTGCGTTCCATGGCGACCGACGATCCGAATCACGAATCGGGGGGATATTGGGTTCATACCGGGCACAAATATACCGGTCCGAACATGCGTTCGGTCAATCCGGATGACTGGCCCACGTTGGGGTCGATCGTCAAGATGCTGAAGCCGAGTACCACGTTGCCCTTCAGCAGCGTCATGTTGCCCGAGCCCATTGTCGCCAATCCCAATGTGTTTCTACCAGGACAAAACGGCGGGTTCCTGGGATCGCGTTGGGATCCGGAGATCTTTAAGTGCGATCCTGCCGATCCAGGTTTCCGCATTGACGATTTCTCGTCGCTCGCCGACGTGCCAGCCGTGCGACTGAACGCGCGTCGGAATTTGCTGCAGCAGGTCGATCAGTCCGCTCGGTTTCTCCAGACTGCGGGTATCCAGGAACGTGACCGGCTGACCCAGGAGGCGCTTGGCCTGTTGCTGTCAGGGACGGCGCGTGGCGCGTTCGCCATGGAACAGGAATCGTCGAAAACGCGTGACCGCTACGGGCGCGGCAAATGGGGTCAGGCCGTCCTGTTGGCTCGGCGGCTGATCGAAGCCGGCGTCCGCATGACATTCGTGACCTGGCCGCGCGAGCCGGGTGATCTGAGTGCCGGAAACCCGCTCTGGGACACCCACTCGCAGAACAACCCCCGCATGAAGGATGTGTTGTGCCCGCAATTTGATCTGGGTTTCACAGCCCTCATTGAGGACCTCGAAGAACGCGGCCTGTTGGATGAAACCCTGGTTGTGGCGATCGGCGAAATGGGCCGCACGCCACGTTTCAATGGGGGTGGCGGACGGGATCACTGGGGGAATGTCTTCAGTTTTGTCATGGCGGGGGCCGGGATCAGCGGGGCTCAAGTTCACGGCGCCAGCGATCGCACCGGTGCGTTCCCAATTTCCGGACGCGTCCAACCGCAGGACCTGACGGCGACAGTTCTGCATCTGTTGGGAATCGGCCACGAAACCTTTTTCCCGGATCGCTTTGGTCGGCCACTGCGTGCGACCGAGGGCGAACCGCTCGAAATGCTGTTCGGAACGCAACCCTTCACGAGTGCGCGGACGACACCCGGCGGGGTTGTTCCCAAGGTCGCAACGAGCTCCAACGAGTTGCTGGTAGATACGGACTTCGAACAGACGACACCGTTTGAATCAATTGAAAAGCCGGTGCGTGGCTGGCAGGCGTTTCCGATCTTGGACCTCAAGAAAGCAGATGAGTTCTCGGTCGTTCGTGGCCACGTGCCAGGTGTGCGATCGCGGAGTGGCGAACGCCATGCCTGTCTGGGGTACGGCCTGTGGACCGGTGAGGGAAAAGGACAGATCCCGCAGGGAACACGAGCGATGCTGGTGCAGCAGATTCACAATCCGCGCCCCGGCAAGTTCACTTTCACCGTGTTTGCGTCGGGCGGTGCCATGGATCGACCGGAATATTACCGCGAAGTGTGGGAGCGACATTTTACCTGCCGCCTGGTCATCTTTGGTTATGCCGACGACCGGCAGCATCCGACGCGCATCGTCGAGTTCGCCTCGGAAAAGTTTACACCCCCATTCGCGGGTCCGTTCGAGGCCAACTATCGCCAGTTCTCCGTCACCACGCGGTTGGAGAGCCAGAATGGAGGCGCCAATCAACTCAATCATGGCGTCGGCGTGGCGGTAATCGTGGAAAAAACCTCGTCGGGAATGTTGGACGTACCGAGTGGCGGGCCGCGTAGCCAGGGGTTGATTCGGATTGATGATGTCCGGTTGGACTTCACGGCCTGATATTCGACTAGCCCGGATTATCCATAGAACCTGCGCAAATCAGCGCAACAAGTAAGTGGATTATCCGTTGCTTCAAACCTACGAAAAACAGTCTGTCAAATCAGCCGGAACGCGCTAGCGTCCGGTTCGTTTGGAAATTCGAGTCGATTGTTGCCCGAACCGTGGGCTAGCGCCCAGCGGCTGATGAATTGTCCGGGTTAGCGATATTCAACAGGTGGGAAGTTCCCCGGTTCGTGCCTCTTGGAACGCCAGACGCTGGGTGAGACGCCGATCTTGGCTTTGAAGATCTTGCTCAAGTGGAAGGCATCGGTAAAGTTGAGTCGGTGGGCGATCTCCTGCACGGTCAGGTCCGTACTCGTCAGCAGCGTCTGGGCGCGACGCACACGCAGGTGCAAGTGGTACTGATAGGGAGGCATTCCCGCAGCCTCCGTAAAGGCATGGCGGAACTTTTCGTAACTCAGGCCGACCCAGTCTGCCAGATCTTTCAGATCAACTGGTTGCTCGACTTGCTGCTCCAGGCGTCGTTTGGCCGTTTGAATGGCGGAGGCACAGGCCGGATCCAGCGGTTTGTTCGCGAGGGCGGCGCCAATCACCTCCATGGCACAGGCGGCCAAACGTTGCTGCAATCCCGGAGTGTCCTGGCCGAGGCATTCCAACAGCCGTTGATAAGGCTTCACGACTTCATCAATCATGCCAATGGACAGCACCGGGTGCTGTGGTGAAAAGAGCTGGTGATCCTGCCAGGACTTGACCTGGCTGCCGCCAAATGCGAACCACAACTGAGTGGTACGAACATCGGGATGGGCTCGGTAACGGTGCCAGACATGAGGGCACAGCACAGCAGTACCATGTCGCCCTTCGAGACTTCAATTTGACCCGCGACTTCAGACTCGAATTGAATTCGTGAGCCTTCGACGAACAGCAAGGCTGAGTACGTATCCTCGAAGACCCGGCCGCTTTCCCAGGTGTACTTGTAGCCAAATGGACGGTTGTCGCGTTCAACGCCCGGGGCCTGGGTCTGGCGACCGGCACCGGTCAGATACAGACCCCAATCTCGATCACGAGCCGTAATCGAAAAGTAACGGTAATAGTCGAAAGGGTTGCCAGAGAGCATGGCATTTTCGCCGTTCCGGGGTAACGGAAAACGGCGTTCTTGGATCGCCTTCCACTGCCGTTTACCAGCAGGCAAGTCTGCACCGTGCGTGATGGTCAGCGCACGACGATCACCAAGTGACTCCGCACGATTAGCCTAATGCGGACCTGAGCATCTTGCAAGACGAGGATGACGGGCGCAGGACGCGTGTTACGACACGGCGTCGTGGCGCATATGATCACCATGCAAAGACTTCGGACTCTGGGCCCGATTCGTCAATCGGACGTCGTCTGATGTTCACCAGATCGCTTTTTTCGGTAATTATGACTGTCCGTCTGAGCTGTCATCAGCTCCATGTCCGGGCGACATAATCGGCAAAGTCGACCTGGAATCTGTTGCCGAAAGACAACGGAGGTCCAAAACTTGCCTGCCGTCGTAAACCCTTACGCTATGAAATTACGTCGGTCTCAGTGGGCTTTACGGGGCAGATGAACGTCCTTGCATGGGCACCGACTAGCGTACGACGGGCTTCGTCGAAATTCTGATTCCCGGCATGTTTCGTTTGTTGTTCCGTTTTGAATTGCGTGCCTGAATCTCGTCTGCGCAGAGTGTTTTGATACGTTGCTTCGACTGGGAGAATCTCCGTTATGCAGTCTCGATCCAATATCTTATTTCAAGAGCATAAACAACGTGTCTATCGGCAGACGGACCGGCTATTCGCGGGGCTGCTGGCCCTGGAGTTCATTGCGGGATTTATCGCCGCAAGGGTCGTCTCGCCCTGGAGCTGGAATGGCACGCTGCCTTACACGCATCCGCATGTCTGGTCGGCGCTGATCCTGGGGACCTCGATTGTTTCGCTGCCGATTTTTCTCGCGATCTGGTATCCGGGCAGGGTGATCACCCGCCAGGTGATTGCCGTGGCGCAGATGCTGGAATCCGCACTGCTGATCCATCTGTCAGGTGGCCGCATCGAGACCCATTTTCATGTTTTCGGCTCGTTGGCGTTTCTCGCCTTTTATCGCGACTGGCGTGTGATCGTGACGGCTGCCACCGTGGCGGCGGTGGATCATGTGCTACGCGGCTATATCTGGCCGCAATCAATCTACGGAGTTGCCTCGGTCAATCCCTGGCGCTGGCTGGAACACACCAGTTGGGTTGTCTTTGAATGTATTTTCCTGATTCGATCTTGCCAGCTCAGTAACAGCGAAATGCGAGGCATCGCCGAGCGCCAGGCCGAGTTGGAAACCTGGACCGAACGGGTGGAATCCGAAGTCGTACAACGGACACGCGAACTGGAGCTGCGCAACACTGAACTGCAGGCCACGCAGGTTCGTGCGGAAGCCGCCGCCCAGGCCAAGAGTGAATTCCTGGCCAACATGAGCCACGAAATTCGCACGCCGATGAACGGGATCATCGGCATGACCGAGTTGGCCCTCAACACACCTCTCATTCCCGAGCAACGCGATTACCTGGAAACGGTCCGGAACTCGGCCGATTCGTTACTACGCATCATCAATGACATTCTCGATTTCTCCAAAGTGGAAGCGGGAATGGTGGAGCTGGAACACATCCCGTTCTCGCTGCGAGAGCACCTCGGGGATACGCTGAAGACAATGGGTGTCCGGGCCGACGAAAAGCAACTGGAACTGGCCTGGCAGGCAGCAGCCAATGTTCCGGAGTTCGTCATCGGAGATCCCGGCCGAATCCGACAGATCCTGGTCAACTTGACAGGCAACGCGATCAAGTTCACCCAATCCGGAGAAATCATCGTGCGGGTCATGGTGGACGGCGTCAGCCGCGACTCGGCCGTCCTGCACTTCACCGTGACTGACACGGGAATTGGTATTCCAGAAAACAAACGCGATACGATCTTCGATGCGTTCACGCAGGTCGATGCATCGACCACGCGAACCTATGGCGGTACGGGACTGGGGCTTTCGATTTCCTCGCAGCTCGTGAAGCTGATGGATGGTCAGATCTGGGTGGACAGCGAAATCGGCCGCGGCAGTACTTTTCATTTCACGTTGAAGTTGGGACTCTCTACTGAAGTCGCGAAGACTCCGCCCCCGCTGGACATTGAGTGCCTGCGAAATATTCCAGTCCTGGTCGTGGACGACAACGCGACCAACCGTCAAATCCTGTTCGAAGTGCTGCGGCAGTGGCAAATGCGGCCTGTGCTGGTGGCCAGCGGACCTGAAGCCATCGTCGAAATGCAACGGGCCAAACAGGCAGGCGATGTCTTCCCGCTGGTGTTGACCGACTGTCACATGCCGGGGATGGATGGATTCACCCTGTCGGAACTGATTCATGCCGATCCCGATTTGTCCGGGGCGACAATCATGATGTTGACTTCCGGGGTGCGCAAGGGAGCTCACGAACGCTGCCGCGAACTGGGAATTCAAGCCACGCTGTTGAAGCCGATCAAACAGTCGGAATTGCAATTGGCGATCGTCAATGCCCTGAATGGCGTGGGGCGGTGCGACATCCCTGTGCAACTGGAATCGACATTGCAGGTTGATGAACTCAGTGGTCCGCAGCGGGCCTTGAAGATTCTGTTGGCCGAAGACAATCCGGTGAATCAAAAAGTCGTCGTGCGCACCCTTGAGAAGCGTGGCCACCACATTCAATTGGCCGTCAATGGACGGTTTGCCGTGGATGCTTCGGCGACCGGCGAGTTCGATGTGATTCTGATGGATGTGCAAATGCCGGAAATGGACGGGCTGACTGCCACACGATCCATCCGACAGCGTGAACGGCACCTGGGAACACGCCATGTTCCCATCATTGCAATGACGGCCCATGCCATGAAGGGCGATCAGGAACGTTGCCTGGAAGCGGGTATGGACGACTATCTGACCAAGCCCATCAGGTTCAGCGATCTGTTTGTGGCCTTGAACAAGTGGACTGAAGTGGCGACCCCGGAGCCTGCGGCCACCGTCACCACGGTTGCGGCGCCACCCGCTGCCTTCAATGAAACGCTCGCCCTGGAAATGGTCGCTGGTGACGCGACGACATTACAGGAAATCGCAGACCTGTTCCTGCAGGATTGTCCCACCCTCATTTCGCAAATCTCGCAAGCGATCGCCACCGGTGACTCGGCGGCTCAGGTCGCCTCGGCTCATCTGATGAAAGGTTCAACGGGCTACTTCGGCAGTACAGTCGCTTCCGAATCGGCCGCCCGGCTGGAACAACTGGGACGCGCGAAGAAGCTGGAGCCAGCCGCGGATGTCTATCAGGAGCTGGAACAACAGGTCTTGCAACTGACGACCGAGCTGTCCGAATTCCTTGGTCGCGGCACGCAAAATCCGCTCTCGACTACGAAAGCCGATCGCTCATCGACCGGCAATCTGTCACCGTCTAATCTTCAATCGACAACTTGATCTCGTCGCTATTCGCCTTCAACTCCGGTGCATACATCGCCGACGCCCGCGTGGGCAGTGCGCTGAACTTGCCGGGAATCTCGGCCCTTAAGCGGTAAGCGACGCTATGCTTGCCGCGTGACAGGGCCCTGACGAAGAACGCCACGCGTTCGTCACGCAGTTCCATGTAGGCACCCATGTCGTTGCCGTTGTAGCCGCTGCGGACTTCCATCGGTTCGAAGCCCGAGGCTTTCAGGTCCTCGAACAGCAAGTATTCGTAATCGTTCTTGCTGTCGATTTCGAGTTCCACTTCAACCAGGTCGCCACTCTTCAAGGTCGCCAGATTCGCGAGTTCTTCGCGGCGATATTTATCGACCTTTTGATCAACAACCTGCCCCTTCGAACCAGCGACCTTGGTCGACTTGTCCTCGCGGACCAGCTTGTAGAACTTGCGGTTGACCTTGATCTCCAGGCCGGCCTTCGTAATGAAATCTTCCAGCGTGAAATTGGTCACATAGGCGTTGAAGTAAACGGGGCCCTTCCCCTTCTTCTTCAATTCGATCTTGTGCTCGCCCGTCGTGACGGCGTCGCCGAACAGGACGAACTGATTGTCGAAGCTAAACAGGTTTTCGGCGTTGACCTTCACTTCCTTCTGCTTCTTCCCATCGACGAAGACTTCAATCGTCAGGTCAGGCTCGGCTTCGCCGCTGGCGACCAGGCATTCTGCCATTGCTTCGATGCACAAACTCGTATCACGCGTGCTGGCCCAGTAGGTCGCGTGCTTGCGATTGTTGAGCAGGTACTTGACCAATCGCGAAGCCCGCTCGCCCTTTCCGTCCGTGCGTGACAACAGTTTCAGATAATAGGCATTGGCTTCGATCTCATCGCCGTACCAGTACCACCACGAATTGCCTTCCGGCAGCTTCAAATAGGCGGTCTGATTCTCTTCATCCTGCACGAGGTATTGCTCGATATTCTGCAGAATCATGTCCAGCTTTTCCTGCTGGGCCTGCTTGTGCAAGGCAATGCCGTAGACCGCCTTGGCATAGACCGACAGGTTATTTCGATCGCGATACAGGAAGTCTCGCATATCGGTATCGGCAATATCCGCATCGGCCAGAATCATGTAGATCAGGGCATCGAGGTGATCGGCGCTTCCCTTCCAGGGCTCGATCTTTCCTGGAGCATTCTTCAGCAATTGAACCTGTCGCGACTGGTAGTTCTTCAACCACTCGACGCCCCGTTCCAGGACTCCGGGAACCAGGGCCACATCGTTCTGCTTGGCAACTTGCAGGCCATGCACGACAACCGCCGTGGTGTGTGGCCACGAGTGCTCGCCCCAGCCGGAGAACCAGCCCCAGCCACCATCGGCACACTGCTGCTCGGTCAGGGTCTTCACCCCTTCCTTGACCATGTCCTGCACGACGGCTTCATCGAAGACGGGCTCGCGATCGAATCGCTTCCAGCCCTTGGCGCGCTCTTTGTCGTCGCCAATCTCCTGAGCATTCAGGTTGGTCCGTTTCTCCTGAATGGCTTTCAGATCGAGCTTCATGCCCAACAGGATCTTTTGCGTGATGACCGTCGGGACAAACCGATTGAGAGTTTGCTCAGTACAGCCATAGGGGAACTCGACCAGATAAGGCAGGGCATCCACCATCGCCCCGGCCAGCGTGGGTGAGTACCGGACTTCGATCCGCGAATCATTGATCCGGCGTTCGCCCGGAATCTTGATGTTGATGGTGCCCGTTTCCTTGTCGGGACGGATCACACCGGCATACGATTCGACTTTCGACATGCCATGCACATAGACTGGGAACTGCTGCTGCATGGCGTCCGATTCGACATCGGTCAACGCCTTCATCCGCACGATGATTTCGCCCGGCTGATCGATGCGGACGCGCCAATCGACACGGACTTCGCCACCGGCATCGACTTCGACATCCTTACTCAATTCCCAACCGGGAGTTTTCGAATCCCGCTGCTCGGCAGCCACCCGTTCGATCTTGGCTCCCAAAGCCGTCGTTTCGGCACCGTTAAGTTCGTCAATCTCCAGGAAGACTTTGACGGTCTTCTTCTCTTTGAGATAGTTGTGGACGTTCGCCGACAGCACGACTTCGTCCTTCTGGACGAAGAACCGCGGCGCCTGCAAACGGACCAGCAGATTCTTCTTCGTTGTGACTTCCGTTTCGCCTTCACCGACCTGGCTGCCATGCCCGATGCTCCAGGTTTTGATCTTCCACGCCGTCAAGTTCTCGGGCATCGTCAGTGAAACTTCCGCGAAGCCATCGGCGTCCGTGGTCAACGAACCGGCCCAGAATGCACTGTCGGCGAAATTCTTGCGAACAGTCGGTGCGACGAGTTCACCGCCGGCGCTTCCGGATGCATCTTTATCAGCTCCGGGCCCAGCGCCTTCCATTACGGCAGACTTGGCCATCATCGGGGCGGCAGCCGGCATTGCGATGCCGTCGGCCATCATTGCCCGATTACGCATCGCGCCTCCCCGGCCACCTCCAAAGCCCCCCATGCCTGCGGCTCCACGGGGAGCATTCGACTGCCGATCGTTCAATTCGTTTTCGGCGTCGTCAGCAACCGAAGCCCCGAACACACCCAGGAAACCCATCGCGTGCTCGCCGTTGCGATACAGATTATCGAAGTACAGGTTGAGATTGCTTTCGGTCTGGGGATTGTGATGCCGCCGCCATTTCCAGAAGAATTCCTTGATGTTCGCGACATTGGAACCCCCCGAGATGTACTCGACACTCTTGTCGTACATGGTGACGACCGAGGTCCCCTGGAACGGTTTGCCCGCCAGATCGGTCAGCTTGATCTTCACCTTGGCCGGAGCACCAGGCAGGTACTCCTTGGCCGACGGTTGGACATCCACATTCAGGATCCGCTTATCGGGTGGCACGAACACTTCGCGGACTTCCGTGTGCAACTTGCCGTTCGAGACCGTCACCGCTTCGATGAAGAAGTTCGGCATGTCCTTCTTGGAGACATCCAGCACAGCCTCGGTGCTCTTTCCCAGCAGGCGAATGATCTTGGGCGGCAGATAGACGCCGTTCGCGGGTCGCAAGAACAACGCCACCGTGCCATTCAACCGGTCGGTGTTGATCAATAGCTTGACCTTGTCGCCCGCGGCATATTCCTTCTTGTCGGTGATGATCTCCAGATCGTTGAACCGGAACTGGGCCCCATTGAAGTCCTGGCCACGAATGACAAATACGTAGCCCCCTTCCTGAACATGGTCCTTGTTGTCGATCAACTTGTACGACAGCCGGTACTGACCCGGTGCGCCCGCCTTGATCTGTTGCGTGGCGTAACCTTCGTCGTTCGTATTGAGCTGCCACGTCTCCGCGACCGCTTCGACGGGTTCGCGTTTCTCGTTGTACGAGACTTTGAAGAGCTTCAGCGTTCCCTTTCCGGCAACGGGCTTCTGATCGAGCGTATGGGCCGCCAAGCTGGCTTCGATGGTGTCGCCCGTCACGTAGTGTCCGCGATCGACCCACGCGAAGACGCGGAACGGCGCCCGTGCCACCAACACGTTGCCGTTGCCGACAATCGTGCGACGCGATTGATCAACCACTTCGGCCTGGATCGAATACGAATGGTCGTCGTTACCGTGCATCGCCTTGGCGACAGCCGTATCGATCTCGACTTTAACGGTCCCCTCGGCCCCGATTTCCACTTCGCGTTCCATCACCATTTCCGGAGGATCATTGGGGCGCTGCCACCAGATTGGATAGGGCCGGATACAGCCCCACGAGCGCCAGCCGGGATACCAGGCATAGTCCGAGGCGAACCACCAATACCCACGGCCATAGAACCAGTCCCAGCGGCCGACGGGGTGCCATTGCTGCGTGTGCTTGGTCCGCATCACCTTATATTTGACCTTGGCATTCACGACGGGAGCCCCGAAGAAATACTTCGCCGTAATCGTTGCCGTAATCTTCTCGCCCAACTGCACAGGTTCCGTCGGAGCTTCCACCTTCACTTCGAACTCGGGCTTCTTGTATTCCTCGACACGGAACGTGCCGTTTCCGCCGAAGTTCGGCCCCTGCAATTGAATGTTGTAGCTACCGAGTTTCGCGTCCTTGAGAAGTGCGTACTCTCCTTCCAAGCCGCCGTAGTCATCCGTTTTGAACGTCTTATTAAAGACTTCTTCACCCATCGGGTTATTGATCAGGATGCGATATTCCTGACCGGCGAAGTCTGATTTGTCGGGCTGATCGTACTTCGCGTGGGCGACCCAGAACTTGAATTTCACCGGCTGCAATGGACGATAAACCGGCCGGTCGGTGATCGAGAAGACTTTGACCTCGTTGTAGTCTTGATCGAAACGGTCGCTATACCACACACCGGAAAAGCCCAGGTAAGCAAACCGCTTGTCGGCTTCGGTGCGCGCCGTCGCGATCCACTGGTACTCCTGATTAAGGCGTTGCGGACCCAGCACGATTTGGCCGTCGGCGTCGGTGTTCTCGGCGAAGTTGCTGGTCGTGATCTTGTATTTATTCGTGTTCCCAATCTGAGTCTGCTTCCAGCCGAAGAACTCCACATTCGCCTTGGGCACT
>CAMAVF010000153.1 GCA_945861445.1 Planctomicrobium piriforme
GACAGTCTGTATGGTGATTGTTAAGCATCACGGAACCACTATGCGACGACTCACGCAGTTCACACCGATCCAATACAAGTTAATTGAACTTCTGGCAATTCCACCCACCGCCTTGCAAACCTTCAAACGCAGGTGCGGAATGTGAGTAATTAGGAAGAGTCTCACGCGAGACTATTCAGCGAATCGTCACGAAATCGTTGTGATTCAGTAAAACGTGAACCAAGTTTTCCCGCGCCCGCAGATGCGGTACAGTTGCCGGGGGCACGTGGGTGTCGACGCCGGCATTGAATGACGTCAGGCTCTTCGGATCGCT
Source organism: Planctomicrobium piriforme (assembly GCA_945861445.1). Taxonomy (GTDB): domain Bacteria; phylum Planctomycetota; class Planctomycetia; order Planctomycetales; family Planctomycetaceae; genus JAKFVC01. The sequence continues at coordinate 314 of CAMAVF010000153.1, forward strand.
GAAACGCTGCGTTTGGGCCGCCAGGAAGGCCAGGCACGATTGCTTCTCGACCGCGGTTGCCGGACGGGCCAGCACTTGCTGGAACGAGATCTCCACAAACCGATCGGTGATTTCCGGAGTCAATTCCGCACCCACCTCGACCGTCAGCCGCTTCGAGAGCAATCTCGCCTGGGCTTGAGTCAACGGACTGTTCGTCATGGCGAGGGCCTGTTGCGGCACGATGCTTTCCGAACGGCGATAACATTCCACGACGTTGGCACTGTCAAACATCGCCAGGAACGTGACTTTCTTCTCTTTCGCACTGCGGAAATACAGGCTCCGGCGCGGCACGGTCAATCCGGTATTGGGATCGAGGTCCGGTCCGCCCAGCGTGCGGTCGAGTTGTTCGCAGACGGCCAGCGTGCTGTCACGAATGATCTCGGCCTCCATGCGTCGCGAGTTGGCGCGCCAGAGCAGCACGTTTTCAGGGTCGAGTTTCGAGTTGGGATCTGCCGGCCCCTGGTTGTACGAGACCGCTCGATACGTTCGGCTGAGGACCATCAGTCGATGCACTTCCTTCATCTTCCAGCCGTTCTCCATCAGTTCGACGGCCAGCCAATCCAGCAATGCGGGATGCGACGGGGCCTTGCCGTTCAGACCAAAATCGAAGATGGTCGGGACCAGTGGACTGCCGTAGTGCCGCAGCCACAAGTGATTGATGGCGACTCGCGCGGTGAGCGGATTTTCCTTCGACGCAATCCAGCGGGCGAGAGCCGATCGCCGGCCGGTGCTCGTGGTGGGATAGATGGTGCTGAATCGCGTGTAGGCCGCGGTGAGAGGTTGCTGAATCGCCGCCTGGGCCGCGTCGAGAGCTTTCTGCGTTTCGGCCAGTTTGGCTTCCGCCGCGGTCACGGCAGTCTTGGTCTTGTCATCTTCCGGCTTCAACTGGGCTTTGGCGGCAGCGACGGCCTCTGCTTGTTGCAGATGATTTTGCTGTGCCTGTTTTAACGCCAAATCCCGCTCGAGCTTCACGGCAGCTTCGGCGAGAGTCTGAGCGTCTGCGGCGGCGGGTTGAGCATAGGTCGCGATGTCCGCTGCGACACGGGCCTGGACGGCGGCACGGCCGGCCAGGCTGGTGGCCAGATTGGCTTCCGTCAGCCTTGCGGCTCGTTCCGACAGCGTTACCGCAGCCATCAACGATTCCGCGCTGGCCGTCGCGATCACCGGCGCCGGTTGATCGCCAGTCAACTTGTCGACGAGCACGGTCTCAGCACACAGGGCGTCAACTTCCACATTCACGAACTCGGCCGAGGCATCGAAGGTCCACAGGCGAAATTCACCATTCGCCGCGCGCGGCTGAGTCAGTTTGTAGGCAAATACCAATTTGCCATCGACAGCCACATTGACGAGTTGATCGCGGGCAAAAACTTGTAATTCGTGTTCTTGTCCGACTGCAAATGGTTGCGATTTGGCAGCCTCGGCGGGATAGGCCAGCTTGCCATCGGTCAGGGTATAAAGCTGTGCTTTCGAGCCTCCGGCGCTGAGGTAAACTCCCACCGCGGATTGCTCGTTGACTGCATCGAATGACAATCCCACCGACTTCCACATCTTGCCGCCCGTGATCTTGAAACGGAACTTCGCCTGGAAATCCCGGGGCACGGCAGTCAATGAAACCAGTTCGCTGTTCATGTCGGTCGGTTCGTGTTGAAGCAGCCGGCCGTCTTTGTATTCCCAGTGCCCGCGCACCATCTTCCATAACTCTGGACGCGCGGCCGCAAACTTGTCGCTCAACAATGGGGCTGCGGGCTTGGATACCGTCGGGTTCGACTGGAAATCAGCCAGCTTCTTGCGGGCTTTGACCAGACTTTGTTGAGTCGTTGCCAGCAGGGTCTCGACACGTTTGACTTCCGCTTCGGCCGCAGCCGTCGCTTCGTCGTGAATCGTTTTTTGAACCCCCGGATAGTAGGCCGCGGCAGGCAGCGGCACCGGATCCCATTTCAACGGCAGACCACCCAACGCCGTCGGCACGGCCGGTTCGATCGGCTTGTCTTTGGCGGGCTGCTTGTCATCTCCGCGAACGAACAAAAAGGTCGGCGTGGCATGGTGAGCGTCATAGACTCGCGCCAGACCGTCCTTGGTGACATCCGGTTGATTCGCAACCCGATCGATCCGCACGTCGTACGGTTCGAAGACTGCTCGCATTTGATAGTATTCCTGCTGCCCGATCGGATCGTACATATGGTCGTGGCAGCGCGCACAGTTCACCGTCATGCCGAGAAACGCCTTGCTGGTGTGCTCGACGGTATTGTCCATCCAGATGTGGCGATTGAAGCGGAAATAGTTCCGCACCAGAAAGCCGGTGGCCCGCAAACTGGCGGGATCCTCTGGTGAAATCTCGTCCGCGGCCAACATCTCCTGGATCATCTGGTCGTAGCCCTTATTGGCGTTCAAGGACTCGACGATCCAGTCGCGCCAGCGCCAGATGTGCGGCTGACTTTCGCGAACTTCGGCCCCATACCCATCCCAATCGCTATAACGCCACACATCCATCCAGTGACGGCTCCAACGCTCGCCGTACTGTGGGCTGGCCAGCAGCCGGTCGACCACTTTCGCATAGGCATGGGGCGACGGATCATTCTGAAAGTCGACCACTTCCTGGCGCGTCGGCGGCAGGCCGGTCAGGTCGAGATACACGCGGCGCAAGAGCACGTGCCGTGACGCTTCGGGGCCGGGTATCAATCCCTTTTTTTCATGTTCCGCGGCAATGAAGGTGTCAATCGGATTCTGCTGCCAGTCGGGATTGTTCACGGTAGGCAGAGCGGGCCGAGTCGGCTTTTGAAACGACCAATGCTGCCGCGGATCGGCGGGGGCCGGTTCGTCAGGTGCCTGGGCTCCGGCATTGATCCAGGCGGTCACTTTGGCGATTTCTTCGGCCGTCAAGGGGTCGCCTTCAAGCGGCATCCGCATGACCCCGTCAGCACCCGTGATGGCCGAAATCAATAGGCTGTCAGCCGCTTTGCCGGGTTCCACCGTCGCACCACCGTCGCCACCCTTCAAGAGCGCCGCCGGATAGTCGACACGCAGGTTGGCCTTTTGCTTCAACGCACCGTGGCAACTGTAGCAGCGCCGCTGCAGGATCGGTTTGATGTCTTTGACATAGTCGGGAACATCAGCGGCCCAGACAGGCACTCCAGTGAGCAGGATCCAAATGAATGAGGCGAATCGCAGCATGCGGTGGGTCTCTTAAGACGTTTTTAGCCTGGAAACGCTAACAAAACCGGGGCGGTTGATCGATTCTCGTGAATCAACTTGCGGGAGTGGGGTCCTGCAAGAGCTTGAGCAACTTGTTCGCAGCCGCGACGGCGAATTCGGGGTCGTTAATGTGATGGTTCATCTCGATCAATTCGACGCGACCGCAATTTTCACGAATCGCATCGTACAGCGCGTGTCGAGCCGACGGATCATCGAATGACTGGCCGGTCTGATCAATCGCCGACACGCCTTGTAATGGCAACATGATGGCAACCGGTCCCGTGCTGGCCGCGGCCTTGCGAGCGATTTCCACGCCGAGCTGTCGATTTTCTTCGGGAGTCGTGCGCATCAAGGTGACATTGGAATTATGAATATGAAACTGGCGTGCCGCAAACTGGGGTGGAACAGTCTCGCGGGGACCGAAATTGACCATGTCCAGGGCGCCGACCGAAATCACCTGGGGCACGCCGCGCAACCCGGCTGCGGTCAACCGCGTGGGCCCGGCGGTCAGCGTGCCTCCGACCAATTCGTCGGCCAGCTCGGTGGTCGTGATGTCCAGAACACCGGCGATCAGCCCGTCGGCAATCAATGTTTCCATCGCCTGGCCGCCGTTACCAGTCGCATGAAACACCAGGACCTCATACCCCGCCCCTTCCAGGATTTCCCTGGCCTTGGTGATACACGGCGTCGTCACTCCGAACATGGTGGCCGCAATCAACGGTCGTTCGGCAGCGGCAGCTGCGGGATATGGAAACGTCACCATTCCGGCCATCGCCCGCGCCGCCTGGCCGAGGACTTCGCGCGAGATGCGATTAATGCCCACCAGGTCGACGACCGAATTCAACAGCAGAATATCCTTGTCACCGACATACGGTCGCGTCTGCCCCGACGCCAGCGTGCTGACCATCAGCTTGGGAACGCCGATCGGCAAGGCTCGCATCGCCGCAGTGGCGATCGTCGTCCCGGCCGACCCTCCCAAACCCAGCACGCCCTGGACCTTGCCCTGGGCGTGCAAATCGCGAATCAGGTTGGCGACTCCGGTGGCCGCGTGGGTCACCGCTGCGCCGCGGTCGCCTCGAAGTTGGACGGCTTCGATCGTCGTTCCGGCCGCATGAAACACGGCTTCTCGCGAAATATCGGGGTCAATCGCCGGCGGGTGCAGACTGCCGCCATCCATCACCTGAGTCTCAATGCCGTATCCCGATAGCAGATCACGCACGAACGCGATTTCTCGCCCCTTCGTGTCCAGCGTTCCGATGAGATAGACACTCATGATAGTTCGTTGCCCGGCTCGATTTCGTAGAAGAATTGATAAGAATTCTTACGAATTCCGCGACAAGGGTGTGCTACTTCGACTCACGCAGCCAGTCGGCAATCCAGAGCTGGCTGCTCTTATCGGCCGTGCGGGTGGCAGTCCACAGCAGCTTCTTGCCGTCCGGGCTGAAGACCGGCAATACGTCGCTGACATCGCTATCGGTGATCTGGGTCACCTTGCCGCCGGTCAGCTTCCCCTCGGGATAGGTCAGTTCCATCGTGAAGAGATGAAACTTCGCAGTCGCCGGGCCCTTCGAGTAATCCGCGCCGGACCAGATCAGGTATTTTCCGCTGGGGTGGAAGTAGGGGCACCAGTTGACTTGATCCAGATTCTTCGTCAACTGCACCTCCGTCTTGCCATCGACAGAGATGGCAAACAACTGCAGCATGTGTTCCTTCTCGCGATCGCTGCGGAAGATGACCCACTTTTGGTCGGGTGAGAAGAACGGCCCGCCATCGTAGCCCTTGGTGTTGGTCAACTGACGGACTGCGGTACCGTCCGCGTTCATGATGTAGAGATCGGGATCCCCATCTCGCGACGAGGTAAAGACGATCTGCTTGCCGTCGGCCGAGTAACTGCCCTCGGCATCATAACTAGGGGAGTCGGTGAGCCTCTTGAGACCCGTTCCATTAAGACCGATCGTATAGAGTTCCATGTGCGGATCGAAATCCCACAGGTAGCGGCGGCGGCCCCCCTTGGCGGCTTCTTCGCGTGCCTTGAGTTCCGTCGTTTCGATATCGGGATCGGTATGGCTGGAGGCAAACAGCAACGTCTTGCCATCGGGTGAGAAATAACTGCAGGTCGTGCGCCCGCGTCCCGTGCTGACTAGCCGCGGAGTTCGTTCATCAAGCTTCTGCAGGTAGATCTGATAGAAGGGATAACCGACCGGATACGCCTGGTAGATGATCCATTCGCCGTCGGGTGAGAAATAGCCTTCGCCCGCGCGAGGTAAGCCCAGCGTCACCTGCCGGGCATTGGCTAGAAAAGTCGATTCCAGTTTCGACAACCCAACAGGAGCCACCGGTGCAGCAGGCTCGGCGGCCCCGGCGATGCTCACCAAACAGAACCAGGCACAGAGGGAGACTCGGCACATGCGGCAGTCCTTTCAAAGGGAACGCGAACCCAGCCCGTTCGATGCTGGGTTCGGAAAAATCTCAATTCAGCGGCTGACCTCTGGCGTTGAGGTCTATTCCATTGTGGCGGCTGTGCAGGCAAACTCCAAGCGCGCGGCAACCTTGCCGGCCGTGGAGACCTTGCCCGTCATAAAGTACGTATTCTGCAAAACCTCGGTGAGTTCCACTTCGATCTCGAGCACATCGCCCGGGCGCAGCATGTGTTTGAACTTGACGTTGTTGATCCGCGTGACGACCGGCACCTTGCCGTCGCCAACGGACTGCAGCCGCGAGACCAAAATCGCGCCCGCCTGAAAGCAGGCTTCACACTGCAGAACGCCTGGCAATACGGGGAAATGCGGGTAGTGGCCGCGAAACACATCGAGGTCCGGGGACAACACCTTGCGGGCCACGATTTTCTGGTCGGTGACCTCCAGGACCTCATCAATCCACAAAAAGGGATCTCGGTGAGGAATTGCGTCGCGGATTTGATCGATCGTCAGGGAAGTCATGCGGGACAAGCACTCCGGAAAAAAGGAAACGATCGGAAAATCCGCAGATTTTCCGATCGTTTGAGGTTAAGCAGTTGCCGCACAGAATGCCAGCCAGCGGCGAGGACTGGTTACTTGTCCAAAAGCTGCCGGTACATGTTGATGGCTGCCGGGCCGACCAGCACCACGAAGATGCCGGGGAAGATGAACAGCACCAGCGGGAAGATCATCTTTACGGCGGTCTGCTGGGCTCGTTCTTCGGCCAGTTGACGGCGTCGAACACGCATGCTGTCCGACTGGACGCGCAGTGCCTGGGCGACGCTGGATCCGAAGCGGTCCGCCTGAATCAGGATCGCGGCCAGGGCTTTCAGATCGTCGACGCCCGTGCGGATTCCCAGTTCATGCAGGACCTCACGACGTGGGCGGCCGATCTGCAATTGAAAGTTACACTTGTCGAATTCCGAGCAGAGTTCCGGTGCCGAATCAATCAATTCCTCCGAGACGCGGCGCATTCCCGCATCCAGACCCAGGCCCGCCTCGACGCACACGACCAGCAGATCGAGCGCATCGGGGAGACTCATGAAGATCTTGTCCTGACGTGACTTCTTGAATAAGAACAGGACCAGTTCGGGCAGGTAAAAGGCCACGCCACCGCCAATGACAATGGCAGCCAGCCCGCTTTGTTTGAAGCCGTACATCGTCAAGCCGTAGCCGCCGCCGATCAGGGCACCAACCATCAGCATGCAAAACTTGATTGCCAGATACATGGAGGAGGCGTTCGGAGACTGAAACCCGGCGTTGGCCAGGCGGATCTTCAGTTCGCTCACTTCCAGTTCCGACTTGGGCTGCAACGCCTGTGACAGTGCGGGCGCGGCCTTTTCCAGCATCCGGCCCATATTGGAGGCCGTGCTTTCCTCGCGTCCGCGGCGGCCCGGATCACGCAATTCGTCCAGTCGCTCGTTCGCACGCGACTGCTTGCCATTGAAGAAACTGATGATTGCCCACGCGGTGAACGAGATCACACCAAACGACGCGTAGGGAAGTAAACTTGTCAAATCCATCATCGTGCCCTAATAAGTTCTAACAACACCTCTGCGTCATTTCAGAGCCGCGGGAAATGTCGCGGTTCTGAGATTCCCACAACCGGTTTTGTTAGGGCTTCTAAACCTTGATCGCAATAATCTTCTTGATGACAACCGCACCCAACACCTGCAACCCGGCGGCAACGGCCAGCATCTTTTTGCCCATCGGGTCACGGAACAAGGTCATCATGTAGTCGGGATTGAGCTGATAGACAGCGATAAAAATGGCAATGGGCATCGCCATCAGCACGATGCCGCTGATGCGGCCTTCGCCCGTCAGCGCCTGCACGGCGCCCAGAATCTTGAATCGTTCGCGGATAATGTGGCCGATTTTGTCGAGGATTTCTGCCAGGTCACCACCCGCCTGGCGTTGAATGACGACTGCCGTGACGAAGAACTTGAGGTCCATGTTCGGCACCCGCTTCAACATGCTTTTCAACGCCTGGTCGATCGACTGCCCCAGGTTTTGCTGTTCGTAAGCCATGCCGAATTCGGTCGAGATCGGTGCGGGCATTTCATCAATCACCACGTGCAGTCCCGAGGACAAGCTGTGTCCTGAGCGTAACGCACGGGCGATGAGTTCCAGCGCATCCGGAAGCTGTTTACTGAAGGCATCAAAGCGTCTCTTGCGACGCCACAAGATCCACATGAAGGGCAGCGCGCCCATCGCGAGAGCGGCCACGGGATACAGCGGCGGCGGTGACTGCACGATGATGGCACCGACCAATCCGACACACGCCAGCCCGCCGGTCATCGCGAAGAACATATCCGCCTTGACGGGCGAATCGGCCTGCTCGAGCAACAACGGCAAGTGGCCGAGGCGACCGAAAAAGTTGCTGATCGATTGGCTGAAGGTGCTCATGCCATCGCGCATGAGTGACGCCTGGGGAGCCGAATTCTCTCCCGAGCCGCCGGACTTGGTGCTCGTCAGGATTTGCAGGCGGTCTTCCGCCCTGGTGGGTTTCAAGTCGCGCACCAGGTACGCCACCGCCACCACCAATGCGGTGACTGCGAGAAACGCGACTCCCGAAACCATTAACGGATCCATGACACATTCCCATTATCGAAACATTACGGACGACCCAGAACCCGTTGCGCGAACAATGTTGATGGCAGGCGGATTCCCGCCTGTTGGAAGCGATCGAGGAACGACGGCCGCACGCCGGTCGCTTCGAAGTGACCAAAGCAACGGCCCGTCTCGTCCACGCCGTCCTTCACGAAGACGAAAATGTCCTGCATGATGACGGTGTCCCCTTCCATGCCCATCACTTCCGTAATGTAAGTAATCTTGCGCGGCCCCCCCTGCAGACGGCTGGCTTGAATGATCAAGTTGACGGCTGAGGAAAACTGATGCCGCAAGGCTTTCAATGGCATTTCGACGCCACCCATGGTGATCATCGTTTCGATACGGGCGACGGCATCGCGCGGGTTATTGGCGTGGACCGTCGTCATCGAGCCTTCGTGGCCGGTGTTCATGGCCTGCAGCATGTCCATCGTTTCTGGACCGCGACATTCGCCGATGATGATCCGGTCAGGACGCATACGCAGGGCATTCCGCACGAGATCGGTTGCCGTGACACGTCCCTTGCCTTCAATGTTGGCCGGACGCGTTTCCAGTCGCAGTACGTGTTCCTGCTGCAATTGCAATTCGGCCGCGTCTTCGATCGTGATGACGCGATGATCCGACTGCACGAAGCTGGACAAGGTATTCAACAGCGTGGTTTTACCCGAACCAGTACCGCCACTGATGATGATGTTCAACCGGGCCTTGATGGCTCCTTCCAGCAGCATCACCATTTCCGGGGTGAAGGCGCCGAACTTGAGCAAGTCTTCCAGTCCCAGCGGCTTCGATCCGAATTTACGAATGGTGATGGACGGGCCATCCAGGGCAAGCGGTGGAATGATCGCATTGAGACGCGAACCATCGGGCAGTCGAGCGTCGACCATCGGCGTGGTCTCATCCACGCGCCGGCCGACTCGCGAAACGATGCGGTCCAGGATCTGCAGCAAGTGAGCGTTATCGCGAAAGGTGACATCGGACCGAATGATCCGGCCGTGCTTTTCGATAAACACGTTCTTGGGGCCGTTGATCATGATATCAGCGACGCCCGGTTCCTTGAGCAGAATCTCCAGCGGACCGTAGCCGAAGGTTTCGTCGAGCACCTCTTCAATCAGCCGTTCGCGTTCCGAACGATTTAGGAGTGAGTTTTCGGTATCGCACAGGTGTTCGACGACCAGTCGAATCTCGCGACGCAGGGTCTCACCTTCGAGATCGCCCAATCGCGACAGGTCCAGCTTTTCCACCAGTTTCGAGTGGATAATCGTCTTGAGGGTTTCGAAATCAACCTCGCCGCCGCTGATATTGCGGGAACCGGCGCGCGGTGGAACGGGACGTGGGGTAGCCGAAGGGATCGTGGCCATAAGTGTCGCAACTCCAACCAGTGCTAACGACCAATAGATTCATAAAGGACCGATTTCGGATGGATTCTTCGCACTCGATCCCACTTGCTGCCGGATTGGCGTTGCCGATTTGGAAAGGCAATACCGGCCTGAATGGAACATGCAAAAAAACTGGACCCGATGACAGTTCATTACAAATCTAGGTCACAAAACGAGGTGATGCCGGATTGCAACAGTCGGGTTGGGAAAAAAGTGACGGCGCCCACCGCAATGGGTTTGCTTAAGACGCCGATGTGACGTGCCTGAAAGGCTGCGTGGCCGGGATCGTGACCAAGATACAGGTTGTTCGTGAGATACAAGATCTGCGACGAACATGATCTGTAGCCGTCGTAACGGATTGGGTGGCCAGAGTGCCCTTCTAATCCCTGTAGTCTGCATCTCTGGACATGACATCACGTGATTATTACGAACACGTAATGTTTCGCGCTCCGTATCTGCTACGCGCGGCTATTGTTCTACATGTGGCGATTGTACATCACGTGGTGGGGTCAATCTGCTTTCGTGCCTCAATTCAGACCGCGTCGCGGGAGACATAAGGTACAGTTGAACGGCATTGAGTGAGATTGATCCATATCACCGAATCAGGCAGATCTCGAATTCGGGCTCGCCGGTTGTTGAGAAAAGTTGTCCCTATGAGTTTGCTGACCAAAAGAAACCTGCTGGCTCAATCGCTTGTGGGAAGCGGTTTCGAGTGGTTTCTGCAACGGCTGGGTGCCTGGCGCGGGCTGCTGGTCTTGAACTATCATCGGATTGGCAATCCGGCCTGTACGCCGTGGGATCACGACCTGTGGAGTGCGTCGACCGAGGAATTCGACTGGCAGATTGGCTACCTCAAGCAGCATTCCGACCTCATCGGTCCCTCCGACCTGGAGCATGCGAAGGCCAATCCACGGGGTCGGCATGTCCTGATCAGCTTTGATGACGGATATCGCGACAACTATGCAGCGGCTTTCCCGGTCTTGAAGTCACACGGTGTGCCCGCGACGTTTTTTCTCGCCACACGATTTCTGGACGAGCCACACATCAGTTGGTGGGACGAGATCGCCTGGATGGTTCGCACCACCTCGCGCGATTTTCTGGACGGGCCAAATTGGCTGCCTGATCCGCTGCTGATCGATCCTGTCGATCCGCAATTGACGATCCGACAGTTGCTCAAAATCTTCAAATCGCTGCCGGGTGATCGCAACGCAGAGTTCCTGCAGTGGCTGGGCGAAGAAACGGGGACTGGTCGCTGTCCGACTCGTTTGGCGATCGATCAATGGATGACCTGGGACATGGTTCGGGAAATGCGAGCCCAGGGAATGCAGTTCGGCGCGCACACCGTCAATCATCCGGTACTGACCCGGATTCCCGTCGAGCAGCAACTGTGGGAGATCACCGAAAGCCGTAAGCGGATCGAACAGGAACTCGGCGAACCGATCCACATCTTCAGTTATCCCATTGGCGGAGCGGCGAGCTGTAACTCAGAAACGCTGGAATGTCTCAGACGGGAGGGTTTTCAATGGGCCTTCCGGTATGGCATTGGCTTTCGCTCGGATCCGTTTGCAAATCCACTGCAGATCCCCCGCCTGGCCGTCGAACACACCACCGCCCGCACCATGTTTCGGGCGCTGACGACGCTGCCGCGATTGTTTGAATAACGCAGGGTGGCACCGATCTGTTACGATACACGCTGATTCGCAATTTTAGACGAACAGCATGACGGGACAGTTGTGGCCAGGCAGAGTTCAGACAAAGAAGACTTGATGGCCGAAGTGGTGACGTTGTCACCGCGGGTGGCGCTGCTCATTCCCGGTCTGCTGGACGAGATCATCGCCGGCAAACGGACGGATGGGCGCTGGTCGATCTTCTTTGGCGGTGATCCCGTCTATCATTTCGATTCCCAGAGCCGCCTGCGCCGCGCGTTTCTGGACGGAAACTTGTACCGCTCGCAAGGTGCGACTCTCGCACGTTTGACACGTCAACCAACGCCAACCGCAACGGTGCTGCTGCGGCACGACCTGGAGGCAGCAGAACTGGCAGATTTTCTGCAACGCATGCGGCTCCAGTTGGCGAGACTGGCCGCAGCGATCAAACTTGGAACCGTCGCGATTCAGCAATTAATTCCCCCCACTGCGGATTTCCTGCCAGAATTGGCACAGCACCTCAATCTGGTGCTGAATGCCGAGACTCCACTGGCACCAGCCTTGAAAAAGTAGACGCCCCCGGCGGTCGCCAGTTACACTGACAGTCCAATTTGACGCCCGGAGGTAGTCATCGCATTCGACTGATCAAGTGTTCCAAAGGGAGGGCGAGGCTCCCGCCGAGCCGAATACGAGCTTTAGCTCGGCGTCCGCCGGAGGCATTGAAGAGTGCCGCCGGCGGTCGTCATAGGCTCGGCGGGAGCCTCGCCCTCCCATGATCCGGCCCCAACAAACATGTTCTGAGTGCGGGCGATTAACAGCAGTGCCCGCGTTGTGGCGAACGCGGCTACTCAGTATCTTTTGAACTCCAACTTTAATAACGGTGAACTGCCAGATGATCGGCCACTTCCAACGAAATCAAACCGTGTCGCTACCCTCCGTGGGGCGCCGGATCTTATGCGCAATCGCGGTCTGCCTGTCGCTGACCATCACAATGGCCTCGGCCGCTGATTGGAAGTTTTCCGTGCGTCTGGCTCCGGCCATCCGTCAGGAGCCCTTTACCGGCCGCGTCTATCTCTTCTTCAATACCAGTCCCACGATGGTCGAGCCCCGCACTCTGGAGAACTGGTTTCGCCCTGAGCCGTTTGTTTCCCTGGACGTCGAGAACTGGAATCCTGCAGAGCCGCTCAGTCTCTCGCCCGCGACGCCCCGCCTGCTGGGTTTCCCGCAGCCGCTGGCGGATCTCGATTTGGCCAACAGTCGTGTGCAGGCGGTCGTGCGACTGAATCCTTTCGACCGGAATGTCGGCACGGGACCGGGAAATGGGTTCAGTCCGCAAACGGCCACGGCTCCCGCCGCGAACGGGCCTGGAATTGAACTGCTGATTGATCACGTTGTCCCGGAACCGACATTTCAGATTTCCGATCGTTGCCGGGAATTGGTCGTGCGCAGCGAGTTGCTCACCACGTTTCATGGACGTGAAGTGTCGCTGAAAGCCGCGGTTCAACTTCCCGCCAGTTACCAGTCGGCACCGAATCGCCGCTATCCCGTCATCTTGATTGTGCCGGGGTTTGGAGGCACTCATTACAGCGTGGCGGATGATGCACCGGTCGCGGAACTGAACACGCTGGGCGTCGAATTCATCCGCGTGACCTTGAATCCCAGTTGTGCTCGCGGCCACCACGTGTTCGCTGACTCGGCGAACAACGGCCCGGTGGGCAGGTCCTTAGTCACCGAGTTTCTGCCGCAACTCGATCAGCAATATCGGACGGTTGCGGCACCGACAGCCCGGTTTCTGACGGGCCATTCATCGGGCGGCTGGAGCACTCTCTGGTTGCAGACGACGTATCCCGAATCGTTTGGCGGCACGTGGAGCACGGCACCCGATTCCGTCGACTTCAATGATTTTCAGCGCGTCAACATGTACCAGCCGAATGCGAATCTGTATCGGGATGAAGTGGGTAATCGCCGCCCCCTCGGACGCGATGGCACCACGGTACTGCTCTGGGCGGATCGTTTCTGCGATATGGAAAATGTGCTCGGATATGGCGGCCAGATGCACAGCTTTGAAGCGGTCTTCAGCCCGCGCGGGACCGACGGGGCTCCCTTGCCAGTCTGGGACCGGCGGACGGGTGCCGTCAATCTGGCGGCCGCCGAAACTTGGAAACGCTATGATATCCGGTTGCGACTGCTGTTGAACTGGCCGCAGCTGGCCCCGCAACTGGCCGGCAAGCTGCACGTCTTCATGGGAGCAGAAGACACCTTCTACCTGGACGGTGCGACGCGGCGATTGAAGGCGACGCTCACGGAACTGGGCAGCGACGCGGTCATCGAAATCGTCCCCGGAAAAACTCATTTCAACTTGTTAACAGCCACATTGAAGACGCGCATTGATACCGAGATGGCCGAAGCCTTCTTGAGAAATCACCAGCCGTAATCTCGGGGACAAGGACGACATCCCAATGGCAACACTGAATCCCCATCACGCGGTGTATGCGGGCAGCTTTGACCCCTTCACGTTCGGGCACCTGGATATTGTTCAGCGTGCCTCGCGGCTGTTTGAACGTGTCACGATCGGGGTCGGCACCAATCCGGAAAAGCGTGCGTTGTTCACACCGGACGAGCGGATGGACTTGATCAATCAGTCGATTGCGGGACTGACCAATGTCACGGTCGAAGTCTTTCGGGGTCTGACCGTCGACTTCCTGCGGCATTGCGGAGCGGCGGTGCTGATCCGCGGAATGCGGACCTTGTCCGACATCGAAACGGAGTTCACGTTGACTCTCGCCAACCGCGCTTTGGCCCCCGAAATTGAAACCGTCTTCCTGATGTCGAGCGAAAAATATACTCACATTTCCAGTTCGCTCATCAAGCAGGTGGTGCAAATGGGCGGGGCGGAATCGATTCAACAGTTGAAGGTCTTCGTGCCATTCGCGATCATTGATCCATTGCTACAGAAATTGCGGCCGGGAACTACTCCTTGACCCACCGAGATCCGCCAGAAGGGACTTCACATGGCACAGACACCCTCCACAATGTTACCCCTGGGCACCACAGCCCCGGCATTTACGTTGTCGGACACCACCCTGAAACACGTTTCGCTGGAGACGTTTGCCGAGGCCCCCGCGCTGCTGGTCATGTTTATCTGCAATCACTGTCCGTTCGTGAAACATCTGCGATCGGCACTGGCCCAATTGGGACGCGACTACGTTCCGCAGGGATTGGCGATCGCGGCGATCAGCTCAAATGATTCCGACGCCTATCCCGCCGACAGCCCCGCCAAGATGATCGAAGAGCAGCAGGAGGCGGGCTACAACTTCCCGTACTTGTTCGACGGGACGCAAGAGGTCGCCAAGGCGTACCGTGCCGCGTGTACTCCCGATTTTTATCTGTTCGACAAAGACCGGCGACTCGTCTATCGCGGCCAGTTCGACGACAGCCGCCCCAGCAATGGACTGCCGGTGACTGGAAAAGACCTGCGAGCCGCCATCGACGCCGTCCTGGCCGGGAAACCTGTTTCCTCCGAGCAACGTCCCAGTATCGGCTGCAATATCAAGTGGCGTCCGGGCCTGGAGCCAGACTACTTCAACAAATAGTGCGATTGCACGACCCTTGTAGCGGAATCTCGTGAGAGTTCCGCCCGG
>CAMAVF010000154.1 GCA_945861445.1 Planctomicrobium piriforme
GAGCCCAGTCCCGTTAGGGCTGGGGTGGGGTAGCGACTTTGATTGCCGATCGATGTCACTCGATGGTTTCAGCAACGGGGGTCTCTACTCTACCCCCGGCCTCACGGCACGGGGCTCACCTGGTCTTTCTGGCAAAATCACGCATCGGCGATGAGTTCCTTGGAAGCGGCTCAGCCTACTGGATGTCGAGAGGTCAAGCGGTTCGGCAGGAGCCTCACCATCCCATCAACGATGACGAATAACTCGCTACGGTAATCGGAACCCACAGGGGAGGCATCTAATGCGGCACAGCCCGCGAGTCCGTCGACGTGCAACGACTGCGTTCGGCTTTGCTGAGTACGCATGCGGCGGGTTCGTGGAAGATCTCGAGCCGCGGGTCGTTCCGGCGGCGCTGTGCGATCTGACTCCAGTGCTCATCCAAACACCCGACGCGGCCGAGCCTGGCGACCGGATTGAGGTCAACCTGGAAATCAAAAACCTGGGTGCGGTGACCTCGCCCAGGTTCCAGGTGGAAATTCGACTGAGCTTAGACGACATCATCGACGGTCAGGATCAACTGCTGACCACCGTGATTCGCAGAAAGATCGGGGCGGGTGGCGAGACTCAATGGTCACAGCGGCTTAAGCTACCCGATGATTTAACGGCCGGGAATTATCACATCGGTGTGATTGTCGATCCCACGCATCAAGTCGTGGAACAGGATGATGCCAATAACGCATTGGCCGACGTGGCCACGATCGCTCTCTTTCGCGAACAGCTCACTGGTCGAGTGACAATTCAGCATCGAACCAAATCGGTCGAAATACACGCCGTTGGTGATGCGGGGGCTGCCATTAATCCTGACCTGACGACATGGGTTGTGATTCATGGGCGGAATGAATCCTCGACCAGTCCCGACCTGTTCGCTCTGGCTCAGCAGATCGATCAATACCAGGCAGGAGACCAGATCCTCGTGCTGGACTGGACCGCTGCGGCTGCGAGTGGTGCCTTGGGGGGGCAGGGTGAGAACTACATCCGTCCGGTCGCGGCCTGGGCCGCGCAGGCGCTGACGGAATATGGCTTCACCGGCCAGCAGCTCAATCTGGTTGGGTATAGTTGGGGGGCTGAAGTGGCCGAGGAACTGGCGGAAGTTCTGGGCGAAGTCAATTCCATTCTGGCCCTCGACCCGGCGCGAGATTACCCCGGCGGCAGTTACGACCCTGAGTCGCCGGGCGAAGTCAATTTGCAGGCGCACGCGGAACAGTCCTGGGCCTTCTATGCGACAGCGGGTTTCCCATTCGGATCGCCAATCGTCGCCAGCACGGCCGAGGACGCTTTCGTGCTGACGGGCAGTGATCATTTCGGAATTGTGAGTGTCGTCACGAGCATCCTGGCACTATCCGTCGACAATCCCGTGGCGAATGCGTTCTCACTGGGAAGACTGCTGACTGGACTGCCTCTGGCGATTTGGCAACAGGGCGGTTACTCGTCAGACGGAAGTCTCGATCTAGTCGACGGCGAGTTCGATGCCGTGTTGGTCGCCGCCATCAATGGCAAAGCCATTTCAGCAGTGCGATATTTCGATGGAACGACAGAAAACACGCGGATGGCATAGCCATCCCAGGCGAGCGTCCGGCGTAAGCCGGATGGTTGTTTGCGACTTTCTGCAATCACAAGAACAACGATGTCTGACATTAGTCGAATGGTTTGAATGGAGTTCGATGGTTGCCTCAATCGTATATCAACCATCCGGCTTACGCCGGACGCTCGCCTACGAAGAGGAGATGCCTCGCGTGGTTCTAATCCAACGTCCGGCGATAGCGGAACACGGCAATCGTCAGTACGACCACTCCGAAGAGGGCAATCTGCCACAGTTGGTGGATCACTTCTTCGATGCCGTTTCCCTTGAGCAAGATCCCGCGCACCAGACGCAAGAAATGGGTCAAGGGCAGGATTTCACCAATTGCCTGGGCCCACGGGGGCATGCCGCGGAAGGGGAACATGAAGCCTGACAACAGGATCGATGGCAAGAAGAAAAACAGCGTCATCTGCATCGCCTGCCGCTGATTTTGGGCGAGTGTCGAGAACGTCACCCCCACGGCCAGCGACGCCGCGATGAAGACCAGTGTCACGCCCATCAACAGCCACAGGCTGCCCACCATCGGCACCTGAAACAGCAGATGCGACGCGGCCAGGATGAGCCCCATTTGAATGTAACCGACCAGAATATACGGCAAGATTTTGCCGATCATGACCTCCAGCGGACGCGTCGGCATCGACAACAGATTCTCCATCGTGCCGCTTTCCCGCTCGCGCGTGATGGCCAGCGCGGTGATCATCACCATGGTCATCGTCAGGACCACACCCAGCAAACCGGGGACGATCGTGTATTGCGTAATCGCCTCGGGATTGTATTTGGCATGAATTCGTAAATCGATCGGGCTGTCAGCGGACACCAGATATTCCAAGGGACCTTTGGCATCATTCTGCAACGCCGAGTTCAGAATCGACGGCAGCGCGCCGAGCGGGCCGCCGGTCGCCCCTGGATCGGTCGCATCGGCTTCGACCAGCAACGTCGGCCGATCCCCGCGCAACAGCTCACGGGTGAAGTTCTCGGGAATGTTGATCAGGAACTGCACTTCGCCGCGCGCCAGCGCCGCGTGAGCTTCGGCTTCGGTCTCCACTTGCCGGACAAACTGAAAGTACGTGCTGTTGCGCAGGGCACTCAGGATCGTTCGGCCTTGAGGTCCGTGATCGGCCACCAGCACGGCTGCCGATAAGTGCCGCGGATCGGAATTGATGGCATAGCTGAACAGGACCAGTTGAATGATGGGAATGCCGATCATCATCGCGAAGGTCACCCGATCACGGCGCATCTGAATAAATTCTTTGACGACAATCGCCCACAGTCGAGCGACCGAAAACCCACGTCCATGACTCATGTGGATACAGTCTCCCGCGGCTTCTCCATGAGATGGATGAAGACGTCTTCCAAGCCAGACGGCACCTGTTTCCAGCGATAGTGCGAGGTCCGAAAGGGAGCAATCGCCCGTTCCAAAGCCGCCTGATCGGGACCGCTGATGTGCAGGATGCTGCCGAACGGAACGGCCTGCTCGACCCCCGGCAGGGCTTGCAGTGTCTCGGCCAACTGCAAGAGATCGGGACCATCTACCGCCCATGTCGTCAAATGACTGTTTTCAATCACTTCGGCGACGGTGCCCTGTGTCAGCAGTTTACTGTTCGCGATAAACGCCAGGCGATGACAGCGTTCCGCTTCGTCCATGTAGTGCGTGGCGATCAGAAACGTCAGACCCTGCCCTGCCAGTTGATGGATTTCTTTCCAGAAGTCGCGGCGCGCGATCGGGTCGACGCCCGCGGTCGGTTCATCCAGCAGCAACAGCAGCGGTTCATGAATCAGGCAGGCGGCCAATGCCAACCGTTGTTTCCAGCCGCCAGACAACTGTCCTGCAAGTTGATCCTTGCGAGCCGTCAGGCCCAAGCGTTCCAGGCTCTGGCGGACGGTCGCGCGGCGATTCTTCAGCGAATACATCCGAGCGACGAAATCCAGGTTCTCTTCGATCGTGAGATCTTCCCAGAAACTGAATTTCTGGGTCATGTAACCGACCTGACGCTTGATGGTTTCGCTGTCCTTAATGACATCATGCCCCAGGCACTGACCGCTCCCTTCGTCGGCGCGCAACAGTCCGCACAGCATGCGAATGAACGTGGTCTTGCCGCTGCCGTTGGGGCCAAGAAACCCGCACACTTCACCCTTGCGAACCTGCAGATCGACGTGATCAACGGCCGTATGCTTGCCGAAGCGCTTGGTCATGCCGCGGACGTCGATGGCCAGTTCTTCGGACATGAATTCAGTTCTCCTTCCAGCTCACATCGACCGGTTGACCGGGATGCAATTTCACCGCCACGTCGGGGTCAAACACAATCTCAATCATGAAGACCAGCTTGTTGCGGCTTTCCTGGCTGTAGATCACCGGTGGAGTGTACTCGGCGCGCGGTGAGATGTAACTGATCTTCCCGCTGTAGGGCTGTGCGACACCGTCCACGGTGACGCGCACCGCTTCGCCAACGTGGAGTGCGGCGATCTCGGTTTGTGGGACGAAGGCCCGGACCTTGATGTTCTGCGGCGGCAGCAGCACGACGACCGGCCGCCCCGCTGCCACCCATTCGCCTTCACGGAACAGTGTGTCGAAAACTAGGCCCGCCTGCAGGGCAGTCTGTTCCTTTTGAGAGGCATCCCATTCCGCTTTGGCCAGCGACGCTTCCAAGGCGCGGATGTCATCTTTGGCCGCGGCAATCTGATCGGGCCGCGCCCCCAGCTTGGCCGTATTGAGTTCCGCCTCCAACTGGGTCACTCGCTGGCGGTCTTGATCCCGCGCCGCCCGGGCCTGCTCATATTCCTGAGCCGAGGTGGCCTTCGCCTTAAGTAACTTCGCCATCCGATCATGTTCCGGTTCGGAAAACTTGAGGGCCGCTTTGGCTTGCTCGAGCTGTGCGGTGATCGAATCGATCTCGGTCGGGCGCTTCCCCTTATTGAGGTCCGCCAGTGTGTCGCGCGCCTGTTGGACGCGTCGCTCAGCCGAATCACGCAAGGCGGTCTCGGCGGTGCTTTCCAGACTAAACAGCAACTGATCGGCATGTGCCTGCGAACCCCGCTGCACGGCCAGCGAAACCAACTTGCCAGCCAGCGGCGAGGCGATATAGACAAATTCGCCTTCCACATATCCTTGCACGCGTCCGGTTACGGTTGGAGCACAGCCAACCATCAGACTGGGAATGGCCAGAGTCACAGTCACAGTCACAGTCACAGTCACAGTCACAGTCACAGTCACAGTCACAGTCACAGTCCAGCGATGCAGACCGATGAGCACTGCCCGTCCGATCATGAAACCCTGCCTTTCATCGTGACGAGTGAGATCGCAATCATCAGTCGCATTGCCGATACTCCTGAATTCTATGGTAATTCCGTGTCGGCCGTCACACCGGTCTGCTCTACCTGTGGGGCGACAGATATCGGTTCTGTGAGAGGATGTGGACCGCGTTCGAGCCAGAGGCAGACCAATGGAGTCACCGCGCAAAACGTCCCCAACAACCAACCCAGTGCCGGAGTGACACGACCGCTGCCCAGCGCCAGCAGGACCGGAAGTGTGATCCACACGACTCCCACAATGGCGGTAATCCATTCTGCGAGTTTGGGAATTTCCATCGACGGCGAATTCCGCAGCAGTTGCAGGACGTTGGCCCCGATGGCAACTCCGATGACAAACCACAACGGCGCCTTGATCAACATCGTCACACTTCCCGTGAAGCCTGTGACATTCAACGACATCGCCGCAAATCCGGAAGGGAATACCCCACCAAAGCCGCCCGGAAACGAAACTTGTGCGTTCTGAATGGTGAACCACGTCATCGGAAGCGAGAGCACTCCCGCGACAATCGCGGAAATCAACAGGGTCTTCTTTTGCTTCGCAGTCATTAATGGCCATCCTGATTTCAGAAGGTGATGCGTATCTGATCTGATCGAAGTCAAGAGTTCGCGTCACGCCCTGCGTCTGGCAAGCAGCGGCTGTCACTCGCGCAGGAGCTGAATCGCACGCTGAATATAGAGCCAACCGCTGTAGACCGTGATGACGACTGCCGACCACAGCAGAATGTCGCGAGTCAACAGAAAGCCGGGAGTCTGGAAGACCGCGCTGATCGACAACAAACTGGCAATGAGTGCGACGGATTGAAGAATCATCTTCAGCTTGCCAATCCAGTTGGCCGAGAAGTCCTTGCCGTGCTGTTCCAGAAAGCTGCGGATACCCGTCACGAGCAATTCGCGTCCCAGCACGATCACCACCATCGCCCCATTCACTCCGGACGCGGGAGCTCGCTCCAGCAGCATAATGAACGTCCCCAGCACGATGACTTTATCGGCGAAGGGATCGAGAATGCGGCCGAGTTGCGTAATCAGGTTGTACTTGCGAGCAAGATAGCCGTCGACGGCATCCGTGAAGACAGCGATCGCGAACAAGATGGCGGCGGCAATCCCGCAGCTCTCGCCCTTCCAGAGACTGATTAACGCGAACAGAACGACCGATAACACCAGTCGTGAGATCGTAATGATGTTCGGCGCATTGACCCAGTTTTCTCGAGTCGCCGTGGGACTGGTGAGTGTCGTGGTGGATACCGGTTGCTGGGACATGCTGGGCCTCGAAAGTTATGGAGTTCGAAGCCCCCAACGGGGCAACGCCGTGCAGGAATTTGTAGCGGAATCTCGTAAGAGTTCCGCCGATTGCCGACCGACTTTGTAAATCCCTCAACATTGCAACCGCTGGGGCACGCGTCAGAATTCTCACGAATTCTGCTACATCACTTCCGACTGGGCGTCGGTCGTGTCGTCCTGCTCGGCCAGGGTGCCGATCCAGTCGTAGTCTTGCCGAGCCTCCAGGACGACTGGGACTTTGTCGCCGACCTTGATCCCACTACCCGTCACGATCACGTTGGCGTCGATTTCCGGAGCATCGGCATAGCTGCGGCCAAGCCACGTATCACCTTCGACATGTTCGTCAATGATGACGTCGAGTTCGTACCCGATCATCGAGTCCGCAAACTCGAAGGCAATTTCCTGCTGCAACGCCATCAGCTCATCGCGTCGAGCGTCCTTGACGTCTTGCGGCAAGTGGCCATCCAACTTGGCGGCCGGCGTGTTCGGTTCGAGCGAATAGGTGAATGTCCCCATCCGTTGGAATTCAGTCTCGGCGACGAAATCTCGCAGTTCTTCGAACTGGGCGTCGGTTTCGCCGGGGAAACCGACCACAAATGTGGTTCGCATCACGAGGTTGGGGACGCGATCCCGCAGCTTGTTGACGAGTTCAATCGTCTGGGCCGCATTGACCCGACGTTGCATCCGTTTCAACACTTGATCGTTGATGTGCTGCAGCGGCATATCGAGATACGGAATGATGCGCGACGAATTGGCAATCGTGTCGATCAGTTGATCGGTAAAATTGATCGGATACAGATACATCAACCGCAACCAGTCGAGACCTTCGATCTTTTCCAGTTCGTTCAGCAACTGCACGAGCCGGACTTCGCCGTAGAGGTCCATGCCATAATAGGTCGTGTCCTGGGCCACCAGGATCAATTCCTTGACACCGTCGGCGACCAGTTCCTTGGCCTCTTCGATCACCATTTCAATCGGCTTGGTGATGTGCTTGCCACGCATCGACGGAATCGAACAGAAGGTGCAGGTGCGGTCGCAGCCTTCGGAGATCTTCAAGTACGAGTAATGTTCGGGAGTCAACCGCAGGCGACCGCGATCATCCGCCGCCTTGATCGGCGCGGGACGGAACAGTTCTCGTTGCTCACGCGAGTTCCCCACCATGCGGTCAGCCACGCGATTGATTTCATCTCGGCCGAAGACCCCGACAATATGGTCGATTTCGGGCATCTCGCCCAGCAACGCAGGGCCCAGCAATTGCGGCAGGCAGCCGGCGACGATGACACCCTTGGTCTTGCCTTGCTTCTTCAGCGACAGCATCTCGCGAATGACGTCCTTGGACTCTTGCCGCGAACTTTCGATAAATCCGCAGGTATTGACGATCACAAAGTCCGCGCCGTCTGCTTCCGACACCAGGGCGTAGTTATCCAATGCCAGCGTGCCCAGCATCTTCTCGCTGTCGACGAGATTTTTCGGACAACCGAGCGTGACGAATGCATAGGTTCCTTTGATACGCATCGACGGATCAGAGGCCGGGGTGGTGGAAGAATCAACAATGGGCAAAATGTTCATCTGCAATTTCTGATTTGTGTTAACTGACTAACGATTCGCGTCCTGGAGCTTGCGTTCTAGCGCCGAATATTTCAAGGTCCTCACCTCAACGGCGAGAGTTTCAATCATTTTCTCAAGACTGGCAATTCTGGCGTTCCGTTCCCAAGATTCCCAGGACGATATGAAAAGGCCAATTGCCATGAGCAGCA
Source organism: Planctomicrobium piriforme (assembly GCA_945861445.1). Classification (GTDB taxonomy): domain Bacteria; phylum Planctomycetota; class Planctomycetia; order Planctomycetales; family Planctomycetaceae; genus JAKFVC01. Next base: position 7,963 of record CAMAVF010000154.1, read on the forward strand.
CGACAACCAAATTCAAATACAATAACACCGAATTTCGTGTCATCGCCATGATGTCATCCGTTGGTGTTGTCGGGTCATCTTTTCATCCCAGAATCTCAACGGCAAAGGGGACAACCATTTCGTCGGCGACTGCTATTCGAATAGCCGCTGCACTACGACCTCAAACCCTGGTAACACGTCTGGAAATGTCAGCAGGTCCGTAACGCCAAGTATCGTCGCATCGCTATCTGCCGAGTAGACATGCACCCGACGTGAATTGGGATCGATCACCGCAACTGTCTGCACATTCGCACTCAAATACTCGGCCACTTTGAGCAGGATGTCCTTCCAGCGGTCACTTGTTGAACGAACCTCAATGACCAGTTCAGGACTGATCGGCCAATATTGATCTGGCAATGGTCCGTCCGGGCTTCGTTGATAGCTGTAGAATGCCACATCTGGCCCACGAACAGTGTCAGGATTGCGCTGAGTGACGACACCGGCGTCGCCGACGCTGATCCTGCCCAGACGATGCAGCTCCACGAATTGTCCAAGTAACATGGCCGCACGGTAAACCAGACAACCATGGGCCGTGAATGGAAGATTCATTTCAACGATCCTTCCCTGCACAAGCTCCGTCAGCCGGCCATCGTTTTCGAGTCGCCCATACTCTTCGGCAGTCAATAATTTAGATTCCAGCACGGATGCCATGATTGATCGCTCTGCGAAAATCCCCTTTTACGTCACACCAACCGTCATTTCGCTGACCATCCATGACCGTCGGTCAGCGGCTACTCCGCAACCCCCAAATTATAGCCAAACGCAATGGCTGTCACACCTTCAAAACAGATCCTCGACCTCAATTGGAACAAAACATCAACCGCAGCTCGATCGGTGATCCTCCCGATAACCCCTAGATTTCGTTCATTTTTCAATTCCGCTCTGCCGAGAGAACTGGTACAGTAGCTCACATCAATGACGCTTTACGTGTTGTCAAGTTTTTCCGGCGGAGGCTGGTCATGCTGCGAGTTTTAGGCACGGGCGGAAAAACCTGCGAGGGGATGTCGCGCCGTGATGTCTTACAAGTAGGGGCACTGACGACCTTAGGGGGCGCCACGCTGGCAGGTCCGTGGTCTTCCATTGGCAACGCGGCTCCGCGGGCTGGACAGGTCAAATCGGTCATTCTGATTGATCTGTTCGGTGGTCCCAGTCACATCGACATGTTCGATTTGAAACCAGCGGCACCGGTCGAGGTCCGCGGGGAATTTGGCGTCATTTCGACCTCCCTCCCCGGTTACCAGATCTGCGAACACTTGCCCAAACTGGCCGAGTGGATGGATCGCACGACGCTGATCCGCACTTTGTCGCACGGGTACAACAGCCACAATCCGTATGCCGTGATGACCGGCTACACCGGCGGGAATGATGCTCGGGATTACTTTTCTCGCCCCGATGATTATCCCAGCATGGGCTCGGTCTGCCATTATCTGGGACTGTCCAAACCCGGCCTTCCGCCGTATATCGTGCTGCCCGCGCTGCCCGGCTATACGCAAGCCTTGCGCCGCTGCGGCCCGTATGCGGGATATCTCGGCCAGCAGTACGATCCGCTGTTCAGCACGTGTGCTCCCAAGCTCGATCGCGAATTACCGCCGGGTAACCCTGACTATCTGGACGATGTCCGGATCATCGGCGACCCGCAGTTGCCACAGTTGCAAGGCGACCTGACCGTCGACTTATTGGATCGTCGCCGTTCTCTGCTGGAGCAACTGGACGCCGGAGCGAAGGGCCTGGATGCGGCGCGCCCGAAGATCATGTCGCACTGGCAGCGGCAGGCATTTGAACTGCTGTTGAGCTCGTCCGTCCGAAACTCGTTTCAAATGAAGGACGAATCAGACGCGACACGCGAACGCTACGGGCGTGATATTCTCGGTTCCAGTGTGTTGATGGCGCGCCGTCTCGTCGAGGCCGGGGTGACGTTCGTGTCGGTACACACCGAGGGGAAACCGAACGCGCACTGGGATACTCACGCCAACAATTTCAACATGTTGAAGAAGCTCCTGTTGCCTTTCGTGGACCGCTCCGTGACGTCCTTGTTGCAGGATTTGAAAGACCGGGGCCTGTGGGACACGACTCTGGTCGTCATGATGGGCGACATGGGCCGGTCGCCGCGCGTGAACAAGAGTGCTGGCCGAGACCACTGGCCCCAGTGCGGCTTCTGCTTTATGGCAGGCGGCGGAGTGAAGTCCGGCATGATTCTCGGCTCGACCGACGCTCAGGCTGCCTACCCCAAAGACCACCCCGTCTCGCCGGGGGACATCTGCGCGACGATTTACCATCTGCTGGGAATCGACGCGTCAACCATGGTCCCCGACAGCACAAATCGCCCGCATTCGATCACGCACGGCGGGTTGCCCATCGAAGACGTTCTGGCGTGACAGCCGCAATACAAGCTCGAAGCGCGAGCGAGTGCATCCCTCAAAGTCCGGTAAAGTGGAGATGCACTCGCTTGCGCTTCGAGCTTGTATTGTGAAACCTGTCCCCGCAATCATTGCGGTCGTCTGATCAAATGGGGTAATCTGACGCGTAGAACATTTCACAGCGCATGTCGGAAGTCCCGGACCTCTTTCAGACGACACTGACGCAACATGACCATCTCCGATTCCGAAATGACTTTGGACCGGCTGTCCCTGCTTGTGGAGGCCAGCCCACATGCCATTGTCGTGATGGATCACCAGGGTAAGATTGCGCTGGTCAACGCGCCGACCGAACGGCTGTTTGACTACCAGCGACAGGATCTGATTGGTCAACAGGTCGAAATCCTGGTCCCCTTTCATCTGCGCACCCGCCATGTCTCGCTGCGTGAAGAGTTTCTCAAAGAACCTCACTCGCGGCTGCTCGGGGGGACCCGTGAACTACTGGGAATGCGGCGGGACGGCGTCGAGTTTCCCATTGAAATCGGGCTCAACCCGATTCGCTCGGGTGACGGCTTGCTGATCTTCGCGGCAATCGTCGATCTGACCGAACGGCGGCGGACGGAACTGGCGCTGCGGAATACTCAGGCTCTGTATTCATCGCTGGTCGAAAGCTTGCCGCTGAACGCGTTTCGCAAAGACTTGGAAGGCCGCTTCCAGTTTGCCAACCAACGGTTTTGCCAGACGGTTCAAAAGTTTTTGTGGGAACTGATCGACAAGACAGACTTCGACCTCTTTCCGCAGCATCTGGCCGAGAAGTACCGCCGCGACGATCTGAGCGTCAACCGCACGGGGCAGGTGTTTGAAGCCATCGAAGAGCACGAACAAGCCGATCGCAAGAAAATCTATGTGCAAGTCCTGAAAGCCCCGGTACGCGACGCCAACGATCGCATTGTTGGCATCCAGGGGATGTTCTGGGATGTCACCGCCCGCGAGCAGGCGGAAGCGTCGCTGCACGAAAGTGAAGCTCGCAAACGCGCCATTTTCGAAGCGGCGCTCGACTGCATGATCATGATCGACCATGACGGGCGAGTCGTCGAATTCAATCCCGCGGCAGAGAAGTGTTTTGGCTTTACGCGGCAGGAAGTCCTGGGCAAGGAAATGAGCGAACTGCTGGCTCATCCCGATGCCCGCAAGCGACACCTCAACAACATCGAACGCTACGAGCAACATCACGAGCAGGGCTCATTGATGGGCCGGCGGATGGAAAGCCCGCTGCTGCGCAAGAATGGTGAAGTGTTTCTCGCCGAGATTTCGATGCAGCCGATCCCGCTGCAGTCATCATCGGCATTCGCCATCATGCTGCGCGACATTACCGAACGGAAGCGGGCGGAAGAAGCGCTGCGGCAAAGCAATATGCGGTTCCAGCGACTTGTGGATTCGGACATCGTCGGCATCATCATCCTGACTCATGATGGCGTGATTTCCGAGGCCAATGATGCGTTTCTCGAGATGCTCGGCTACACCCGCAAAGAGCTGGGCAAGAAAGAGATCCGCCTCGAAGCGATCACGCCGCACGAGTACCGGTCACTCGACGAGCGGGCCTTCATTCAGCTCAACAGCAAGGGCCGCTGTACCCCGTGGGAGAAGGAGTTCATCCGAAAAGACCAGTCGCGCGTGCCGGTCTTGATTGGACTGACACAACTCGACGAGCGCACGTTTACCATCCTGGGATTCGTCCTGGACATCTCGGTGCAGAAGGCCACCGAGGCGCAGTTGCAGTTGGCGAAGGAAGCGGCCGACGCCGCGAATACCGCCAAGAGTGCCTTCCTGGCCAACATGAGCCACGAGATCCGCACGCCGATGAACGCCATCATTGGTATGACCGAGATGGTCCTCGACACGCCGCTGACGGGCGGTCAACGGGAATACCTGGAAATCGTGCAGCAATCGGCCGAGTCGCTGCTGTCGATTCTCAACGACATCCTGGATTTCTCTAAGATCGAAGCGGGCAAGCTGGAACTTAGTTCCCACGAGTTTCGACTGCGGGACTGCATCGGCGGGACATTGAAGACGCTGGCCATCCAGGCGGCCAAGAAGGGGCTCGAGCTGATTTGCGATATTCGCTCCGATGTCCCCGACCGGCTTCTCGGCGATCCTGCCCGGCTGCGTCAAATCGTCGTCAATCTCGTCGGGAATGCCCTCAAATTCACCGAACGGGGCGATGTGATCGTCCGGATGGCCGTGGAGCAGCGAGATGCGCAGCATGTGCTGCTGCATTGCCAAATCCAGGACACGGGAATCGGAATCCCTGCAGCCAAACGCGACACGTTGTTTCGGGCGTTTGAGCAAGTCCATAGTTCCATGACTCGCAAGTATGGTGGCACCGGACTGGGGTTGGCGATCTGCGCGAAGCTGGTGGAGTTACTGGGCGGAAAGATCTGGTTCGAGAGCGAAATGGGGGTGGGCAGCACGTTCCATTTTACAGTCGCAATGGATGTGGCCCAGGAAATCGTCGTTCCGCTGACCGAGATGCACGACGCCGCGGTGCTGGTCGTCGACGATCATCCGGTCAGCCGGCAGGCACTGGGAGATTTGCTGACGAGTTGGGGGTTGCATCCCACGCTGGCGAACAGTGGCGAACAGACCTTGGCGCTGTTGCGTGATGGCAAAATGCCGTCCGAGGGGTTCGCACTCTGCCTGATCGACGCCCTGATGCCGCATTTCGATGGCTTCGAACTGGTCTATCAACTACAGCAGCGATTCGCCAGTTGTACCGGTCCGATCATCATGCTGCTGAGTTCGAGCGATCGGACGAGCGATTTGCGGCTGTGCGATGAACTGGGCGTCACGGCACATGTCACCAAGCCGGTTAACCATTCAGAACTCTTCGATACGATTTCCGCGGTTCTAGACGGACAAATTCCCGGCGAAGCCGCGGCGGCCAACATGGCGGTGCCCGCGGGTGAGCAACTGTGCTATGACATCTTGTTGGTGGAAGACAGTCTCTTTAACCAGAAGCTGGCAGTCGGCCTGTTGGAAAAGCGAGGCCATCGCGTGACAGTGGCCAACAATGGACTCGAAGGCATCGCCGCCCTGGCCCGTGGTCGTTTCGATCTGGTGCTGATGGATATTCAGATGCCGGAGCTGGATGGCCTGGAAGCAACGCAGCGCATCCGCGAGCAGGAACGGCAAACTCACCAGCACATTCCGATTGTCGCCATGACAGCTCAGGCCATGATCGGCGACCGCGACCGTTGCCTGCAGGCGGGAATGGACGCCTACTTGGTGAAACCGATCCACGCCAAGCAACTGTACGAAACCATCGATGCGATTTTGACGGACCTCCCGGCGCCGGATGAGCCGCTGCGGACCATTTCTGTCGAGACACACCGCATCGACCTGGGCTCCGCATTACACGCGGTCAACGGCGACCATGACCTGTTGCGGCAAATCTTTCTGGCCTTCCTGGAAGAATGTCCCAATCTGCTGGAAAACATTCGGTCGGCCCTAGCCGGGGGAGACGCCGCCGCCTGTCAAATGGCCGCTCACACGCTGAAAGGAGCCGTTCGAACATTCGGGGCCGAAAATGCATCCCGGTTGGCCGCAGATATCGAAGCCGCGGGAAAAGCAGGGGATCTGGCCGCAGCCCAAGCCGCCTGGCCCGAGCTCTCGGTGGAAATCGAAGCGATCCGCGTCGAACTGGCCGCGAGTTTGCGAGCATAGCAGCCTGTTGAAAAAGGTGTCTGGAACTTTGTCAACCATACGGAATCGAGCGTTTTTTCGACGTTCGGAGAGTTCCAGACACCTTTTTCAACAGGCTAGCCGCCGACCGTGGAATGGATCTCCCGACCCGTCCGAGCCCGTAACTGGCGAGTCAACACAGATTCACTCCTCGCGCGCCTCGCGCAGCGCACGGCGACCGCAGGCGAGATGGGTCGCGAAACGCGTGAATTTTCGTGACAACAAGACCGATGCTGCACCAACGTCGCGAGGGTGAATGGTGGTCGAGTCCAATGGTGACGGGCTCGGAAGGGTCGGGAGACCCATCCCACGATCAATACACAATCCGCGCCGTCCACCCCTCGGCATGCTTCCTCCCGCCATAGAACGGGTTACAATATTGCAGATTCGAAACGTAGACGCTCGTCACGAAAATCATCCGCCATTTCAATAGACACCGATTGTTGGGGGACCACAACATGACCACTGTCCTGGTTGTTGATGATCTGATTACGGATCGTTTGTTGGCCGGTGGTTTGCTGCAAAAGCACGCTGGCTGGAACGTCATCTTCGCGACGAACGGTCAGGAAGCTTTACAGCAATTAGAGTTGCATCTTCCCGACCTCGTGCTGACCGACCTGATGATGCCCGTCATGAACGGCCTGGAATTGGCCGAAGCGGTCAAACGGGAATTCCCGCTGATCCCCGTCATCCTGATGACCTCGAAGGGCAGCGAAGACGTGGCCGTTCAAGCCCTGCAGCGGGGTGCGACCAACTACGTTTCAAAACGGCGCCTCCACCAGGATCTGGCGGAAATCGTTGAACAGGTGCTCCTTGTCTCCAAAGATCAGCGAACCCAGGCCCTGCTGTTAAACCGGGTGACTCGCTCGGACTTTACCGTCGTCCTGGAGAATGACATTACGCTCCTGCAGTCATTGGTCGTCTATATTCAACAACAGATGAAAGTGCTTCGAGTCTTCGGCGAATCCGAACGTATCCGCATCGGCGTTGCGCTGGAAGAGGCCCTGTTGAATGCCTTCTACCACGGCAACCTGGAAGTCAG
>CAMAVF010000155.1 GCA_945861445.1 Planctomicrobium piriforme
AGCCAAGGGCAAGGTGGCCTGATTACCCGTCATCCCGGTCAGACGCTGTCCCTGCCGAACGCTTTCGGGCAGGTCCTGTCCGTTCTTTTCCTGCAGCAGCGGCTTGTAGTCGTACAGATCCAGTTGCGAGGGACCACCACTCATGAAGAGGTAGATGATCCGTTTGGCCTTCGCCGGAAAGTGCGGCGCCGCAAGAACCCCTTGGAAAGGATTGTCGTCAGCAGCCTGGCCGTCCTGCTGCAACAAACTGGCCAAGGCCATCGTGCCCAAGCCCAGTCCTGATCGGGACAGAAACTGTCGGCGGTTAGTGCGCATATTGAAGGTCTCAGGTTGTGACATTGGCACCTCTCGTCGAACGTAAGATCTGATTTTTAGCCACGGATGAACACTGATTAAACACGGATTAAATCATCGTAGATCACAGTCGATTCTGTACTCTTCGATCTCGCAGGACTTGTTAGACGACTTCGCGGCAGGATGACCCAATCCGTGTTCAATCTGTGTCAATCCGTGGCTAAAAAACTCTTCTTTTATCTTCTCATCACGGCTTCATCGAGATTCAAAATCGCCTCGGCCAGCACCGTTCCGGCAGCGAGTTCCACGACATCGATTTTCGGATCGTTCTTCGTCTCACCCACGGTCAACAACTTCGTGGCTTCGGCCCTCTTAGCGGCAAACAAGTCACGTTGTTCCTTTAAAAGTTGAACCAGGATGGTGGTCTCTTTCTCGGTAGATGGCCGACCGATGATCGTGCGGAACAGCCAACCCACTCGGGCTTCATCCGTGCTGCCGCCGGACTGCAACATGCGTTGCGCCGCAAACCGGGCGGACTCCACAATCTGCACGTCATTCAACAACGCCAGAGCCTGCAACGGAGTGCTCGTTGATTGGCGTTTCGCGATACAAACATTGCGCTCGGCCGCATCAAACGTCACCATGGCCGGATGCGGCACCGTGCGTTTCCAGAAGGTGTAGAGGCTGCGGCGGTGGAGATCATCGCCATGCCCCTGATCGTAATTCGGTTGCCCCATCGCAATCAGCCACAGCCCCGGCGGCTGATACGGTTTGACACTCGGACCACCCGCTTTTTCGACCAGCAGCCCGCTGGTCAACAACGCCGAATCCCGCAACATTTCCGCCGTCAGCTTCTTGGCCGGTCCACGAGCCAGCCAGTGATTGGACGGGTCATGAGCATGTAACGCCGCCGTCGCTCGCGACGATTGCTGATAGGTCGCCGACATCACGATCAACTTCAAAAACTGTTTGACGTCCCAGCGAGATTGCGGATTGGGCGTCCCCGGCGGTGACCCCTCGGCAAATTCCAGCGCCAGCCAGTCGAGTAACTCGGGATGCGTCGGCTGGGCCCCCTGGCTCCCAAAATTGTCACTCGTTTCGACCAATCCCAGACCGAACAGCAATTGCCAATAGCGATTGACTGTCACGCGCGCGGTTAGCGGATGCCGCGGATCGAGCAACCACTTCGCCAGCCCCAGGCGATTGCGTGGTTGATGCTCCGGGAAGGCAGGCAAAGCCGCCGGGGTATTCGCCACTACGGGTTCGCCGGGAGCATCGTAAGCTCCTCGTTTCAGCAGAAAGGCGGGTTTCGCCTGCGGCAACTCCTTCATCACCATGATTTCCGGGATGGGATTCACCAGCGTATTGTGCTCACCCCGCAACGCGTGCAGTGCGTCGCGGGCGATCTTCACCGTAGGCGAAACCTGTGCCAGATAGTAATCGAGCAACCCCTGCCGCTGGGCCGCGTTCAACTGATCGGCAGCCGTCATCCACGCAGTTTCAAAATCGGTCCGGCCCGCGAGACGTTGAATTTCCAGTGAGGTCAGTTCGCGGTTAAAGACTTGGAATTCATCGACCGCCCCCCCTTTGAATCCATTGTCGCGGAACCGATAACCGATCGCGAGATCGGGTTCTCCACCGTAGGTGATGTCCTTATTCAAACCATCGCGGATGACCTCGAGTTCCGCGCGTTCGCCATTCAAATAGATCCCCAATCCGGCGGCTTGACTGGACCCGTCATAGGTCAGCGTGACGTGGGTCCAGGCATCAATCGGGACCGTCGATTTGGTTTTGACTTTCAGCGAATTCCCGGGCCACATGTGATGTAGTCCAACCGCCACGTGCCCCTGTTCCAACAGCAGTTCATAGCCCCGGCTGCCCGCATCAATCGGAGCCCGGCTATGATGCGCCACGACCATTCGCGGTGCATGCGTGGGTGTCTTCAACCACAAGCTCAAGGAGAACGGATCGACTCGAGTGAAGTGGCCGATCCCAGAGAATGTCGCCCCATTTTCGCCGCTGAGTGCCAGCGCTTTGCCCACCTTGCCGTCAATGAGGAGCGGACTCTCGACAGCCTTCCCAGGCTTGGCAGGATCGACGGCGTTTTCGACCTTCGCGGCTTCCAGCGACTCAAATTGAAATGCTGCGACCGGCGACAATGCTGGCGGTGTTGGTTCGCGAGCCGCCAGCCAGGTCTGGAACGCGGGCAGTGCGGCGGCCTGTTGTTCGTTGACCTTCTGACGCTGGGCCGCAATCTGTTGTTCCAAGCTCGCCAGTCGGTCGTCGGTCGCCTCATCCGACAACAGCAGCGTCGGCACCGGCATGGCCGCCGTAAAGTACGACGTCTGTCCCGATTCGTCGATGTTCTGGAAGAACGAGAAAAGCGAATAAAAATCCTTCTGCGACAGGGGATCGTACTTGTGATCATGGCAGCGGCAGCATTCGAAGGTCAGACCGAGGAAGGCCGTCCCCATCGTGTTGACGCGGTCGGTCACATACGCCACACGAAATTCCTCTTCAACGACGCCTCCTTCTTCATTCTGCATATGCAGTCGATTGAAGGCAGTCGCCAGTCGCTGATTCTTGGTCGGTTGCGGCAAGAGATCGCCAGCCAGTTGCCAGGTCAGAAACTGATCGAACGGCAGGTTCTGATTGAAGGCTTGAATGACCCAATCACGATACGGCCAGACAGGCCGAAAACGATCCATCTGGTAACCGTGAGTGTCCGCATATCGGGCAATATCCAGCCATTCCACCGCCATCCGCTCACCAAACCGCGGCGAATCGAGCAGCCGGTCGACCAGCCGTTCATAAGCCTGCGGCAACTCATCGGCCAGGAAGGCATCAATCTCAGGCAGCGTCGGCGGCAGGCCGGTCAAGTCAAACGTCAAGCGGCGAATGAGTGTCGTCTTGTTGGCTGCGGCTGCCGGTTGCAAGCCTTGCTGTTCGAGTTTCTGCAGGATGAACCGATCGATGCCATTTCGCACCCAGTCCGTCTGTTTCACTTCAGGCAGTGCCGCCCGTTGCGGCGGCACAAACGCCCAATGAGTCCCCCATTTGGCCCCTTGATCAATCCAGCGTTTCAGCAATTCGATCTGTTGCGGAGACAGATCCCGATTCGCAGACTTGGGGGGCATGACTTCTTCAGGATCGGTGGAAGTCACCCGGACGATCAACTCACTGTCCGCACTTTTACCAGGCACAATCACCGCCGAGCCATCCTGCACACGAAAGGCCCCGGCCTTGGTATCAAATCGCAGCTCCGCCTTGCGAGCCTGCTCATCCGGACCGTGGCAGTGATAGCACTTATCGGACAGGATCGGCAGGATGTCCCGGGAGAAATCGACCGGAGCTTCCGCGCAGAGCGGCAGCGAGTAAGCCAGAATAGTGCAAAACAAGATCCCACGTACCATCGTCGTCTGACCCTTCGGATTGCGATTGGTCGCAGCGTAACATAGCGCAACCTGTACTCATCGAGACATCCCCATCATATTCCACGATGTGATCCACGGGCAGTGCAGCCATCGATCTGGCCCTTATTCCGTTGACGGCTGGCAATTGCTATTCGTCCGAGTCGGGCTCTCAATGAACGATCAGCCAGTCGCAGGAAGTGTCACGCAGCATATTTTGAAGGGAAGCATGATATGATTCGACTGGCGTTCGCCTTGGCTGTCGTCTTGCTGGCTGCTCCCGAACCTGCTCCACAAGCCACTTATGTGCTGCGGATTGAAGAAGTTGGCGGTGAACACACTCGTCCCGCCGGAGCAAGTCTGGCTCGCCCGCGAATTGGTACCGATTTGAATCTCGACACTCCGCTGCACTCGATCGAATTCGAGGTTTTCCCCGATCGCGAGTTCCGAGTGAAGCTCAAACATTTGAAGGTCACGCGACTCATCACCGGACTAATGCAGGTTCCGCCCGCAGGCAAGATCGTACTCGAACTCGGTTATCAACTGGAGGACCTCACGGATGGTGGAAAACGTACTCGTGGCACCAATACCCGAATTGCTGTGGATGCCGGACAACGCCAAAACTTCGGTGAATCGCGAGGTACTCAAACATCGACCACCGAGAAAGGAACATTTGAGATGCGTTCCAGTTTCAAACTGTGGGTCACCGTTTTGAAATCGGAAGCGCCAGAATAAGAACGCCCTCACGCCCTCCCCAACCTCAATTCGCCACTTGACGCATCAACAAGTTCCTTGGTATTGTGGGTAGTTAAGTTGGGGATGTTGTCATTGTGGGAGCTTGAGAATGCTGCAGGTGCAACAGGGGCGAGGCCTTTCCAATTGTCAGGGAATGAATCGCCGGACTGCGATCAAAGCTGGGTTTTTGGGCCTGTCGGGCTTATCACTCGGTGATTTGAATAAATTGCGTGCCGAAGGAAAGGCTCAGAAGAACGACAAATCGGTCATTCTGATCTGGTTGGACGGCGGCTGCAGTCAACTCGAAAGCTACGATCCCAAGCCCGAGTCGCCTTCCGAATACCGCGGTCCGTGGGGCGCCATTCCCACCAATGTGCCGGGGATTTTTCTCTCCGAAACGCTGCCGCAGCACGCCAAACATGCCGACAAGATGGCGTTCGTCCGTTCGCTGCATCATGGCACCGGCGACCACTTTGCCGGGGCGCACTGGATGTTGACCGGTCGCTTCGGGTCGACTTCGGTCAATTTGCCGCAAAAATATCCCAGCGTCGGTTCGTATATTTCACGAGTCCGCGGCTCGAACAAAGAGGGCTTGCCGGCGTACGTCGGATTGCCAGCCGCGCAAAGTGTCTACCTCTTTCCGGGCTATCAGGGTGCGGCGTATTTGGGGGCCGCCTACAATCCGTTTGATGTGGATACCGAATCGAAATATCTCCATTACTCCTACAACGTCAACGTGGGCCGGCCCCGTTGCCTCGACAGCTTTACCGCCGTGGAAGCGTCACGGGCTGAAACTCGCAAGAGCCTGTTGACCGGGTTGGATGGCATTCAGCGCCGGGTGGATCAGAGCGGCATGATGAACGCCGTGGATCGCTATCAGCAGGACGCGATGTCGATGATCCTGGGCGGCCAGGCCAAAAAGGCCTTCAATCTCGATCTCGAGGATCCCAGGGTCTCCGACAAATACGGCAACAACCCGTGGGGCCGCTACACCCTGATGGCGCGGCGGTTGGTGGAAGCCGGCGTGACGTTCGTCACGGTTGACATGCCACACTGGGACGATCACTCAAACATCAAGGTCGCACACGGCGGCAAGCTGGAGGTCGTGGATAAAGCGGTCGGCGCGTTGATGGACGACCTCGTCGACCGCGATCTGCTCGATCGAACCATGGTCATTGTGATGGGCGAATTTGGCCGGACACCACGAATCAATACCGGGCAGCCCGGGATTCCGATCCCCGGCCGCGATCACTGGGGCGATGCGATCTCGGTAATGATCGCCGGCGGCGGCATTCGTGGCGGCACCGTGATCGGTGCCACCAACTCCAAGGCCGAATTCCCGATGGAACGGCCGTTGAAGCCGCACGATCTGCTGGCCACCGTGTACAAGGTGATGGGCATCGACACGCAGACTTCGTTCAAGGACTTTGCCGGACGCCCGGTCCCGATCCTGACCGAAGGCGAACCGATTCACGAACTCCTGTAGCCAGACTGCTGGAAAGGCTGACATGAACGAGTTCGAATCCCTGGAATTGCTGCTCGCGACGCACCAGTTTCCCGGTCCGTATATGTTCAAAGTGATCGGTCGCGACGTCAACGGTTTTCAAGCGCGGGTACTCTTGGCGATCCGTGAAGCGTTGAAAATCGATCAAGATCCGCCGTTCCGCACGCAGCCCTCGTCCAAGGGCAACCACGTGTCGATCACGCTGGAACCGCACGTTTTCGAACCGAGCGAAGTCATCACGGTCTATCAACATTTGCGCCAGACCGAAGGCGTGCTGATGGTGATGTGATTGGATGCGCGTAAGTTGGGCACTATTGACCGTCGTATGGGAATTCCGCTCTGAGGCCAGGTAGCCGCTGTCGCCAGACTGCGGGGTGCGTCCCACGAACGCCTGCATTCTGGCGAATGCGGCTACATCAACACTTATGGCGTCGTCGGTTCGGCCGCCGCGCGGCGCGCGATCAGCCCGGCGATATAACCCGCTTTGAATCCGCTGTCGATGTTCACCACCGTCACGTTCGACGCGCAGCTATTCAACATCCCCAGCAAGGCTGAGACTCCTCCGAAGCTGGCTCCATATCCCTGGCTGGTGGGGACGCCAATCACGGGACATGAGACGTAACCCCCGACGATCGACGGCAGCGCCCCTTCCATCCCCGCCACGACGATGATGGCGTCGGCGGATGTCAGCCTCGGCAATTGAGCCGGCAACCGGTGCGGACCAGCGACTCCGACGTCGACAATCAGCTCGACGTCGGAGTGCATCCAGCGGACCGTTTCCACAGCTTCTTCCGCAACGGGTCGGTCACTGGTCCCCGCCGTCACCACCACCACCTTGCCACGGGTTGCCACCGGAGTACCGACATCCATGCGAACGGTGCGGGCCACGGCATTGTGTTGTGCTTGAGGATATGCGGACAACAAGATCGCGGCTTGCTCGGGAGAAACCCGCGTGGCGAGACAGTCCTGCTGGTGAGCCTGCAAGGCGCGAAAGATGTCGACAATCGCTTCGGGCGTTTTCCCCGGGCTATAGACGACCTCGGGATAGCCACAGCGCAAGCGGCGATCGAGATCCACGGCGGCGTCCGGCGTATGCGCGGTCGCGGGTGCCGTTAATTGTTGCAGCGTCTGTTGCAGATCAAGCTCGCCTTGCTGGAAGGCGAGCAAGAGCCGGACAAGTTCGGAGGGATCGGGGGACGTCATGGAGACCTATACTACACCAAAATATCCTTAATCACCTTGCCATGCACGTCGGTCAGGCGGAAGTCGCGGCCCTGAAAACTGTAGGTCAGGCGTTCGTGATCGATTCCCAGGCAGTGCAGGATCGTCGCGTTGAGGTCATGCACATGGACCGGTTTGTCGGTGATGTTGTAGCTGAAGTCGTCGGTCTCGCCGTGGACGATTCCCGGCTTGATCCCGCCCCCTGCGAACCACATCGTGAAATTGCGCGGATGGTGGTCGCGACCATAGTTGTCCTTGGTCAGCGTTCCCTGGCTGTAGACTGTGCGGCCAAACTCACCGCCCCACACGACCAGCGTGTCGTCCAGCATGCCGCGTTGCTTCAGATCCTTGATGAGTGCGGCACTCGGTTGGTCGGCCGTCTTCACCAGTTGGCGGATATTGGCGGGCAAGGTTCCGTGATGATCCCAACCGCGCAGGAAGACTTGCGTGAACCGCACGCCACGTTCCGCCATGCGCCGAGCCAGCAGGCAGTTGTACGCAAACGTCCCGGGCTGCGTGACCTCGGGGCCGTACATGTCGAGAATGTGCTTGGGTTCCTTTGACGTGTCGACGAGGTCGGGCACCGAGGTCTGCATCCGGAAGGCCATTTCGTACTGTGCGATGCGGGCGGCGATTTCCGGATCGCCCTGCTCGGCCAGATGCTTCTGATTCAATGCCGCGAGGCCATCCAGCATCTTACGCCGCACGTTGGCCGAGACTCCCGGGGGATTAGACAAATACAGCACGGGATCCCCGACGGAACGCAAAGCGACGCCGGCGTGCTTGGTCGGCAGAAACCCCGCACCCCACAACCGCGAGAACAACGCCTGCGTCGCCGATCCCGGGGCCAGTCTTGAGTGCAGCACGACGAACGCAGGCAAATCTTGATTCGGGCTGCCAATGCCATACGACAGCCAGGCCCCCGCACTGGGCCGGCCGGGGATTTCACTGCCCGTCTGGATAAAGGTGATGGCCGGATCGTGATTGATGGCATCGGTGTTCATCGATTTGACGATGCAAATGTCATCGGCGATGGAAGCAATCTCGGGCAGCAGTTCGCTGATCCAGGCCCCGTGCTTGCCATGTTGGTTGAACTTGAACACCGACGGGGCGCAGGGAAATCGCTGCTGCCCTGACGTCATCGTCGTGATGCGCTGGCCGTTGCGGATCGATTCGGGCAGATCCTTGTCGAAGTAGTCCTGCAATTTGGGTTTGTAGTCGTACAGATCCAGTTGCGAGGGAGCATCCGCCATAAACAACCAGATGACCCGCTTGGCCTTCGGCGCATGATGCAGGATCTGCATATTGCCGAACGTCTTCATCGGATCAGCGGCGGCCGTCGTCGCTGGTTCGCCAGCGAACAGTTGCGGATTCAACACCGACGCCAACGCAGCACCACCGAGTCCCGCCGCCGAGCGGCCGAAGAAATACCGGCGAGCCTGTAATAAAGCGTGTTCACGAAGCGGATCCATGTAAGCGACCTTACTTGTATCGAATTTGAGGTTGTTTTGATTTTTTAGGAGTTTTAGCCACGGATTGACACAGATGAAACACGGATTAAGACACGGTGAAATCAAGTGTTAAGGGCACACAATTCCTCACGATAACATTGCTGAAATCCGTGTTTAATCCGTGTCAATCCGTGGCTAAAAACTCTTCTGCATTTCTACTGTGGGAGTCGTATCATTCAGGGAGAAATTCCACGTCCTCGTACAGTTCGGACAGTGCAATGCTCCAATCGAGCGAGGTCAAGGGGACAATCGCATCCCTGCCATGAAATTGCTCTTGCTCCCAAGTACCGTCCTCTCGACGAGTGAATCGCTCCACCGAAATGGCTTTCTGCGAGATGAGCACATATTCTTCGAGCGACGCAATCTGCTGATACAATTCGAACTTGCGACCGCGATCAAATTTCTCTGTCGAGGGCGACAGGATCTCGAACAAGACCGCGGGATCCGGCACTGTATCTAACCGCCGGACGATGGATTCACCCGTCAACTTCACGACGGCAGCGTCGGGATACAGATACGCGACTGGGACCGGCACGTGCATTCGCGAATTTCCGCAGCAGACTCGAAACTTCGGCTTTCGGAAATTTGACTTCAGCATGAGGTAGAGATTGCCAGTAATGTCGTTATGCGGTGTGCTGCCGCCGACCATTTCGAGGATTTCCCCGTCGACATATTCGTGGCGCAGTTCCGAAGCGAGTTCCACTTCGAAATACTCTTCCACGGTATGGCGAGCTGTTGTTGTCGACATGATTGATCTCCCGCTACTCTTTCGTCACCGCTTCATCCAGATTCATGATGAGATTGGCCATCATCGTCCAGGCGGCCAGCTCACTTACATCCAGTGTCTCGTTGCGTTTGGAATCTCCGTAGCTGACCAACTTGGTGGCTCCGTCCTTATCGGCCTGATATGCGGCTAGTTGGGCTTGATACAACGGGACCAGGACCGATAGCTCGTCGGCTGTGGGACGACGCGAGGTTGTGATGCGGTAGGCGTAGCTCAGCCGTTCTTCGGGGGTCGCTCCCCCTTCGAGCATCAGGCGTTGCGCCAAAGCTCGCGAGGCTTCTACGTATTGCTTGTCGTTCATCAGCGCCAACGCCTGCAGCGGCGTGTTGGTTCGCGGACGGCGGACTGTGCAGTTTTCTCTTGAAGGAGCGTCGAAGGTAGTCATCGATGGGGGCGGTGAAGTTCGCTTCCAGAACGTGTACATGCTGCGTCGATAGAGGGCTTCTCCCTGATCCTGCTTGTAGGTTGAGGTGTTACTCCCCTGGAAGGCGACTGCTTCCCAGACGCCATCGGGTTGATAAATTCGCACGCTCTTTCCGCCCACTCGCTCGACCAGCAGGCCGCTGGTCGCGAGGGCCGTGTCGCGGATGACTTCCGCATCAAATCGGAATCGCGGACCACGGGCGAGCAATTCATTAGTGGGATCTCGCTTCAGTAGGTCTGATGTCACTTGCGACGACTGCTGATAGGTATTCGACATCACCATCAGTTTCATCATCGCCTTCACATCCCAACCGCTACGAATGAATTCCGTCGACAGCCAGTCGAGCAATTCGGGATGGGTCGGCCATTGGCCCTGGGCCCCAAAGTCTTCGGACGTCTTCACGATCCCCTGTCCGAAAATCTGTTGCCAGAAGCGATTGATCGTGACGCGGGAGGTCATGGGATGACTGGGGTCGACCAGCCACTTGGCCAGTCCCAGTCGATTCAACGGAGCACCTGCGGGAATCGGCGGGAAGACTGCGGGGACACCAGCGGTGACCTTGTCACCCTTCTTGTCGTAGGCACCGCGGATCAACATGAAGGTCTCCCGAGCCTGCGCCATATCGGCCATGACCAGGGTCGTGGGAATGGCGTTGTCGAAGTCCGTGCGGACTTTTTGCGCGTCGGCCAATTGTTTCTTGATCGGGTCGAGGATCGGCTTACTCTTGGCCCAGATGTTCTCCAGGAAGTAGTTGCGGACAACCTTTTTCTGAACTTCGTTCCGCTTGTCGGCCTCCAACTTGAAGACGTCCTGCACAGGCTGCGGCAAGGTCGATTTGGTTTGGGTTTTCTCGTAAGCTTCCCATTGGACCAGCGAATCAAACGACTGGCCACCCTGCAGAGTGCGAGTGACGCTGCCGGCTTTGTCCCAATGGACGGTGCCAGCGTGCTGCGTGAAGGCCCAGCCGTTCAGGACGGCCCCGGGTTTCAAACCGACCTTATCGACATCAACCTCCAACCGTACCCATTCGCCAGCTTTTGGCAGAGGCCCCGCGGCGAATCGTGACGCTGTGTTGTCAGCTCCCCAGGGGATGACATTCTCGCCCCAGTAGGCTCGATGCTCCCACGATCCATCATTGAATTGCAGCATCACCTCTTTCGGCGGATTCTTCGGGTCTAGATAGCAGTAGGCGAACAGCTTGTCCCCCTCGCCAATCTTCAGACCCGTCGTCGCCCCCGTAAAGAAATGCTGGCTGAGATCGGTCGCGGTCCGCGTCGAGGCCTTCTCGCCGCTGAACACGGGGAAGTCGGCCTTGGTGACGAACTTCCACTCGGTATTCCCCTCGAGCTTCGCCCCAGCGGGAGCGTCGTCTTCGATCCAGACATACTCTTTCGCTTCGAGTTTCTTCGGATCACCGACATCGGGCGGTTCCGCGTATTCGATCTTGGCCAGCTCGTCCGTCAGCTTCTTTTGGACGTCGGCGATTTGCACGTCGAACGCGGCCAGTTTCGCTTTCTCTTCGTCGGTCGAGGTCTTGATCACCGGCGGCGGGGCGAGGGCGTTGCCATCCATTGCGGCATCAGCGACCCCGTTATAGAAGGCGAAGATCTGGTAGAACTCTCGTTGCGTAATGGGGTCGAACTTGTGGTCATGACAGACGGCACAACCCAGCGTCAAGCCCATGAACACGGTCGACACGGCTTCGACGCGATCGACCGCGTACCGCACCAGGACTTCCTCGTTGATGGAACCACCTTCACTCGTCGACACGTTATTACGGTTGAAGCCCGAACCCACCAACTGGTCCAGGGTCGGCTTGGGGAGCAAGTCACCCGCGATTTGCTCGATCGTGAATTCGTCGAAATGCTTGTTCGTGTTGAACGCCTTGATGACCCAGTCCCGATAGGGCCACAAGGACCGTTCATTATCCAGATGCAGGCCGTGCGTATCGCCATAACGGGCGGCATCCAGCCAGACACGCGCCATGTGCTCGCCGTAGCGGCTGGATTGCAGCAGGCGGTCGACGACCTTTTCATAGGCATTTGGGGCTTGATCGGCGACGAAGGCATCGACTTCGGCCACGGTCGGGGGCAAACCAGTGAGATCGAAAGTCGCGCGGCGGATCAACGTGATCTTGTCGGCCGGCTTCGTCGGCGTCAGTCCTTCTGCATCCAACCGCGCCAGGATGAAGCGGTCAATTTCATTCTTGATCCAGGCCTCATTCTTCACAACCGGTGGTGCGGGGACTTTCGCCGGAATGAAGGCCCAATGCTGCGTCCAGGCGCCCCCTTCAGCGACCCACCGCTTCAGCAACGCAATTTGCGCGGGAGTGACTTTCTTACCCGAGGCTGGCGGGGGCATCTGCTCGTTCGGATCGGTCGAGATGATCCGGGCGATCAACTCGCTCTCATCCACTTTGCCGGCGATGACGGCCTGTGAGCCTGACGCGAGCTTTGCAGTACCACCCTCTTGAGTATCCAGCCGCAAACCGCCCTTGCGCTCTTTCTCGTCGGGTCCGTGGCACTTGAAGCAGTTGTGCGACAGGATGGGGCGAATGTCCCGCGCGAAATTGACGGGCCGATCCGCCGCCGAAACGCGTGAACCGCACGAGATCAGGCAGAACACAGAGAGGACAAAACAGACCCCGCGCGGGCAAGTCACGATCATCGGTGGGACCTTTCACTGGCGGAAAAAATCAATATGGTATTATATGTCCTCTGCGCGACCCGTTGCCAGCGTAATCTCAGCCTATGGGAATGAAAACAGCCGCTGGACACTTCCAGCGGCTGTTTTGAATTCGGGGGGTCGATCAACGATCAGGCGTCGTAATCGACGGTGATCGTGCCATTGCGATTCGAGTAGATATCAATCGCGTACTTGCCAAAGTCGTACCGCGTGTGTCGGCCGGTCCGGCTGACCTTCACTTTGGCACACCCGCAGGGCGGGGCACAAATCTTGACCTGCACACACTTGGTTTCGCAGTCACACTTGCTGGAGCACGGGTCGAGCACGCTGACGACCAGGACCTCGGCACAAGGAGCAATCTTGCATTTGTCCTTGTAGCAGACCCGGCTGTAGAACCCGCAGGCACAGTTGGCGACCGGCATCGGGGTGCCATCCAATTCGGGGATCGCTCCGCCGGGGGCCGGGACCACGACCGCTCCGCTGGTCAACGGTTCGGCACTGGCTGGTACACCGACGGCGGGGATCGGGGTCGGGTCTTGAAAACTCTGCGGACCGAACAGTTCCGGGCCACGGAAGTTTGCGGCCGGAAATTGTGGGCCTTGCGCGAAGGCAATGCCCGCCACCAGGCACATGCTGGCAGACATCAAACACGATTTCAAATTCATCTCTTCAATCTCCTAATTGTATGTTTGGAAGCCGCTGGCAGGGCTCCAAGATTGTTCCTCACCGCAAACGACAGGCATCCTGCCGACCGCATTCGAGCGATGTCTGGTTAGAGTTTCTGCGATTTCCCGCTTCCAATCAAGTTTACCACGCAAAGTTTACCATTCCCCCCCAACGTCAAGACAGTCGAAGTCTTCGCTGGGTTCAAGGTAGCTTCGTAACGGCATGGTGTAATTTGACAGCAAGGCGACTTTCCGCAGGGGCTGATCGGGCCCACCTGTTTTTTCACAAGTAATCTGATAATAATATGTTACGGTCATTCACAGATCTCACAGCAACGGCCGTTCTGCATCTGTAACAATCCCACGACCATCAATCCCATGCTTCCCAAAATTCCCGTGCTTCAAACCGCCTACCACCAACAATCCGCCCCGCTGGACGATTTTCAATCGAATCTTGCATCGCTGGCAACGGGTTTCGATAATAGAGTGACTGTGCGTGATATCAGCTAACGTCGTTTTCGGACGGATCGTCGCCGGTGGCGCGAGAGGAATCAGATGACTCAGGTCAATGCGATTTGGTCCAGCGCTCTGCGCCAGCAAGGTTTGGCATGGGGTCTCGCTGGGGGGCTGGGATTAAGTTTATTCCTGGGCTGTTCTCGGACACCCACGGCCCCCGCGACTTCCGAAGCCGACCATGCTGAAGCTCCTGCGAATGGGCATGGCGGAAAGTCTGGATCGGACTCGACAGACAGCGCCGGTCAGCGAGCGGCCAAATCCAAACGGCCCATGATCGGTGATATTCCCCTGGATGTCTGGCTGGATAATCCGATCGCGGAATCTAAGAAAACAGGCCCCTCGGTACCGGCCCCGACTGCGAAAACAACAGAAACGGTCGCCGTTGCCAAGACCGCTCCCATGCCCACCGAAGGTGCGAAAGAACCAGCCCCGGCCGCTGCCCCGGCGGGGGGTGATGATTGGGCGAGTATCATCTCAGCCGAGGATCTGCAGACCGAGATCAAGAAGATCAAGATCGAGTTGACCGACAGCTTGTCAGCGATCGGCAAATACAACGCACATTATAAAGAGATCGCCATGGAAGGGGCCGTCCTGTCCGCCCTGGCGGGAATTGCGATCGTGCATCCCGAAAAGGTGAGCTGGAAGGATCAGGCCCCTCACGTTCGCGATGTTGCGGCCGAAATGGCCAAGAAGGCCAAGGGTCTGGGCCAAAAGCCCTTCGACGATACGAAGAAAGAATTCGAGAAGCTGGAAGGCTTGTTGTCGGGAAATCCCCCGCCCGGCCTGGCGGAAGCGGCACCTGATGTCCCATTCAATGAAGTGGCCAGCCGGCGGGGAATTATGCAACGCTTGCAGATCAATTCCGATTATTTGCGAGCCAATTTCCAAACCGAAGCCAAGCTGGAAAAAGGACAGGAGGACGCGGCACATGCGGCCTCCATCACGGCGGCCATTACCAAGGTGATCGGCACCGAAGGCTATGGCAGTGCCGATGAGGACGAATACAAGGCGTTCGTGAAATCGATGGTGGAATCGAATCTGGTCATGATGAAGGCCGCCAAAGATAAGGATTTCGCTGCATTCTCGGACGCCAATGGCAAGGTGACCAAGTATTGCTCCGACTGCCACCAAGCTTATCAAGGCAGCCAGTGACATAGCCCTGTAGCCCGACTCGCCGAGTCGGTTTTCCACCCCCCGGAAGGCTACGCCGTGAAGAATTCTTGTCACGTATTTTTGTAGTAGTCTGATCCAATTAATGATTCGAGTCGATGGGA
>CAMAVF010000156.1 GCA_945861445.1 Planctomicrobium piriforme
TCGCCTTGCCTGTGGTGGGGTCTTTGGGATTGGTAAATGATACCGGGACTCCCGGAGACTTGATCACCACCGACCCCCGCATCTCTGGCTCGCTGAGTGTCACAGATGCGTCCGCTGCTTTACTGCCAGTCCAATATGACTCGGATGGCGACGGCATCTTCGAGGGAGTGACTCAAACTGGCATATCGGGGCAGTTTACGATCACTCTGACAGGTCCCTCGCTGGCCGCCGGTTCGAAGACCGTTGCTGTCCGCGGCGGCCGGTATGTCAATGGGCAATCAGAACCGCAGTTCTGCGCGGCAGCCGATTTTAGCTTCACCTATGTTCTGCCCACGACTCCGCCACCAGAAGACCCGCCGAACCCGCCTGTCGATCCAGCCGTCGTGGAGATCGAGGCCGCCATTCAGGCGATCCAGGCGACTTACGTCGCGGCTCAGCAACAGGCGGAAAGTGAATACACGGCAGCCATCGCCGCCGCCGAGGCTGCG
Source organism: Planctomicrobium piriforme (assembly GCA_945861445.1). GTDB lineage: Bacteria > Planctomycetota > Planctomycetia > Planctomycetales > Planctomycetaceae > JAKFVC01. Next base: position 489 of record CAMAVF010000156.1, read on the forward strand.
TATACGGACGCGATGGAGTTGTCTGATGCTGCGTACGACGACAGGATCGAAGAGATTGTTGGGGCACTCGACATCGAGCTGGAAGAAAGTGAGGACGAGCAAGGAGCGACAAAAGCTGCTGCCGAGGCGGCGTATTTCGCCGACCGGGCAGCGGTGCTTAACGAATACAATCAAGCAAAACTGGATGCCGAAGCGGCATATGACGCTCGCCAGGCGGCTGCGGATCTTGTTTATGCAGCCGACCTGCAAGCGGCCAACGACGCCTACGATCTGGCGGGCGAAGCGATCGAAGACACGTTGGACGCGGAGGAAGCGGCGGCCGCAGCAGTGCGTGCCGGTGACCTCGCTGCAGCCCACTTGGCCCTCAATAATGCCCTGGCAGGGGCGGGTGCTGCTCGTGACAGCGCGAAGGCCGTCAATCAGGCGGCCCGGACTGCGAGTCTTGTCGACGGACAAGACCAACTGACTCTGGACACTGCCCAGTTCCCGTCATCGTGGACGTATGATGTCAGTTTGGTCCAGAACGATCCCGCGGTTGTCGCGGCGATGAATTCGGCCAATGATTCCTTCGAGCTCGCGTTGGGGACGGCCGATCAAGCCTATGAGACCGCCGTTGACTCGGCGGAAGACGACTATCAATCCGCGATCACAGCGGCGGGAGGCGATTGGGAGTCGGCCTGGGCGACGGCCGAACTGGCCCGGTTGAACGCCCGGGCCGCCGCGGCCACCGTGTACCAAACTGCTGTCACGACGGCAACGAGCATCTATCAAACGCGTGTCGCCTCCGCGACAACGATTCGAAACGCAGCGAAACAAGCCGCAGCGGACGTCTATGACACGTCAGAAGCAGGAGTCAGGGCGACTCGCAATGGCACGCTCGATGATGCCTGGGACGATTATACTCAAGCCATGACGGCTGCTCAGTCCCTTTTGGACAGTGGTCTGGCGGCTGATCAAATCTTGTATAACGGCCGCATGGTGACCATTCGCACTGCCTGGAATACCGCCGTCACAGGAGCGGCCGGTGTCTTTAATACGAGCATGAACAAGGCCGCAGACGACTACCAGACGGACAAGGCATCGCATGTCGACAGCATCTACGACAACCCAATCGGCTTGGCTTGGAGTACGCTGCAAACGCTCATTAATGGGATCTCTTCGGCGATCTCTTCAGTGGCCTACGGCACGCAATATGCCGTCCAACAAGCCGCAATCGAGGCAGCGCAACTGGCGTTCTCGCTGGGGCTGGGTACGCAAGAAGACGTGTGGCAGGCCAAAAAGGATCTGGCTGTTTGGGAGGCCGCAGAACAACTGGCTTATATCACCTCGCAAAAACCGTTACAGATCGCCTACGTTCAGCAAGAGCGAGCCGCGGCGAAGACACTCGCCATTGCCACTGCCGCCGATGCCTTTGTTTTGGCGAGCCAACAGCTTTCTGCGACCGAAACACTGGGGAAGGCGAAGATCGATGCCAATAGCACCTACGAACAAGGCATCGCGGGTGTCGAACGCGATCAGCTTGTGGCACGTGTGACGAAGACAGCAGCTTACGCGATCTCCGCCCTGAATGCCGCGTTGACTCTGGATCAAGCCCGGGTTGCAGCAGAGTGGACATACGCCATCGCGGTCGCCGGGTTCCAGGAGACCTACGACAAGGCCGTCAACGTCGCGGAACAGACCTATGCACTCGCTGAACAGGCTGCCGCGGTTGTGCGATCCAAAGCAATGGTCGATGCGGAGGTCTCGCAGGTGAAGGCGAACGCGGTCGCCGATCTGGCAGCCGTGAAAGCATCGACCGCTGCGAACACGGCCTTTACTCGGGCTGCCGCCGCTGCCGCCGTCGCCTATGTAGAGACGGCCGCGACTGCCGCCACCATCTATTCCATCGCCTATACCGCAGCGGTGAAGAGTGCCGTCACGCCCGTCATTTTTGCTCAGGCGGCTGCGATCTGCCAGCAGTTGGGAGGTGGGCCAGACGCGTTCCTGTTTACGCAGTACTGCTCGATGGAAAAACTGTTTGAAGTCGATGCCTGGGCCTCGCAGGTGCAGGACGATGTGGCTGCCGAGGCGGCCTGCAGTCGGGCCGAATCATTGGCTTATCAAGCGGACGCAAATGCGCAGGCCGCGGCGGACGAAATGCACACCAACGCCGAAGCTTCTGCCGCGAAGAAGGCGCTGGAGGCCGATGCCGACGCGTGGAAGATTGCCGAGAAGGAGAATATTGATGCCGCCGCCATTCGCGGGACCGAGGACATCAACGCGGCCAAAGAGGCGAATGATCTGGACGCCGAAGCCGACAAGGATCGCTCGGAACAAGAGGCCAATGCCAGTGCCTATTGGCAGGAAGTCGACTTGATTTCCGGTCACAGGAACAACACTCGGAAAGTCACCGCGAACAAAGCGGCCACGATCAGCGGCGCCAACGCGGGTTATGAGCAACTGGTCGCGGACGCTCCGGCCAACGTCATACTTTTGAAGGCACGGGTCGAAGCCGACATTGACAAGGCTCGAGCCGAAGCGGCGCGCAATTCCGGCGTGGTCGTTGCGGGTGCGGCTGAGGATGAAAAGGCGGCCAACCAGAAGGCCGAGGAGGTGATGTCGAACAATATCACCAAGGCCACGGATTACCTCGCCCAGTTGTCCAGCCAACCGCTGTCGAGCTTCGAGTCTGGGCCTGCGGTTCGCCCGTTCTCGGTGGAATGGGCGATGGGTCCGGGCCTGGACGGTGCGGTCAACTTCGCGACCGGCTTCATGGATGGTTTCACCGGCCGGGGTTGGAGTGCGGTGGTCAGTCAGACGGGTCTCTTGTCCTACGTGGATCGGGATTCGATGGCTTACATGGGTGGCCAGATCACGGGTGCGGTTTATGGGGTGGTCCTGGGCGCAGCGACGGGCATGACGTGCCAGGTCAGTTGGGCCACGCAGGTTAGTAACGTGATGCTGGCCTTTGGGACCGGTTATGGGATGTACGACGCGGCGCCCCGCATCTTGAACGGGACGGCCAGCGTCTGGGACTATGTGGCGTTCCTGCCCGCCGGGGGCTACATCCTGGGATCGCTGAATCGAGCCTGCTTCGTGGCGGAAACGCAGATCGCGACCGGCTGGGGTTCGGTAACGGATGCGTCGCTCACCGTCGCACTTCCGGGGGCTGATTCCGGCCCGCAAGCCGTCTGGTCGCAGAGTTGGAGCGTCGAGTGGATTCTTCTCGGAACGGGGATTGTCATGCTGACCGCCATCTACCGCAACAAACGCGAGAACCAGGAAACAGCGGACCTCGACCGCTTCTTCGAAGAGCTGACTCCAGACGATCTCAGTCGAGGTCGACATGCCACGCTTCCACCCCCCGATCCGAATCTCACAGGCGAGCAACCAGACTCACTGGAATCTGACGACACAGCCTGGATCCAACACGAACTTCTGAGCGGCACGGCGCTAGCCGCCGGTTCCGCAGATGACCGGCCTAATCAGACCCCGGTGGCAGCCATCATTCCGTTCATGTCAACGGAAGGTGCAGGACGACCATCCAGTCGTCGCCGCGCAGCCGCCCCAGCGTGGCAGATGTCACCCTGGATGACCACCGTGGCGTTGCTGTTGGCACTCGGCTGCTTCTGGCTGGCGATTCCGTCTAACAGCCGCACCGGAGCCACCCCGGCCTTCGCCTCCACGGCAGCCGAAAATACTCCCTCCACGTCAAGCAATCTCGGAGTCGAACCCCAGCGAGCCTTGCAAGCCCGCCGGATCGATCAAATTCGCCCGGGTATGCGAGTCCTCGCCGACAACCCAGAACTCCACGGACAACACGTCCCAGAACGTGCCATCGATCCCCAGACAACTCGGTTGATCACACTGCACCAGGTCAAGCCAGATGGCCAAGAACTGACCGTCCAGACGTTGATGTCAGTCGACACACTCGCTGCCGAAGCAACTGCAATCTGGAGCGACGCCAATCGCCCACCGGAACATCGACCGTGGGTCGGTAACGCAGTCGACGTGATCTTAAGAGAGACCCTGCTCGGTCAAAGCTTGGACCTGAACATCCCCGAAATGGGAGCCGAAGGCCCGGCACAAGTGATCGCCATCGACAGTTGCCCACAAATCGAATCAGCCAACGAACCAGGCCGCCGCCTCGTCACCAGCGTCTTCCGACACACGTCGAACGACATAATCGACTTGGAGATCCAAGGCCAAAACACTCCAATCGGCACAACCTCCAACCATCCCTTCTGGAGCGTCGACCGCGAAGCCTTCATCCCCGCCGGCGAGCTACGAATCGGAGAACGACTCAAACAAGCCGACGGCCTCCACGCGCACGTCGCTCGCGTGACACCTCGACCGAGAGTCGCCACCACAGTCTACAACCTCGAAGTCGACGGACAGCATGTGTATCATGTGGGGTGGGATGGTCTGTTGGTGCATAACACTTGCATTCGCCCATTGCCGCTTTTTGGGCGTTCGCATGGCGGTACGGCTCACAATGGAGTCATAGACCGTGAAATCAGGGAAGTTCTTGCAAATGGAGGATATCACATCCGCAAGAATCAAGCTTTTGTGGATGATTTAGGAAACAAGCTTTCCAGTTTTCGCCCCGATCTGCAATGGACTCAGGGCGGCGTCCGTCACATTTTACAAGTTGTTGGCAGTAACCCAGAGACGCGGATTCTCGAGCTAATGGCAGCCGATCCAACCGCGGTGTTCCATATTATTTTCTAACACAATAGTTCCCAGCCTCGTGATCGAAGGCGTCAATAATATGAGCCATAACTCGCATATGGTTCCGTTTGGCAGGTGCTATTTCAATCACGTCACCACACGCGTTAAAGCACTTACGATTATTAGATCGACGTGCGGACGTCACGATTATGAATGCCTATTCCGAATTCGACTATTTAATGTTCACGACGGTATCCGCAGGAGCCCGTGAAGTCGCATCTTTATTCTGGAGTTGTCGACGATTTCCTCCTCCATTTGTCTACGAAGATCGAGATCCATTTGACTTGGACTCAATGCTTGACCCCTCTGGCCAATGGCAGCGTAATTGTCGCAGCTTTCATATTGATGAAGTGGATTTCGATCTACATTGGGGTTACGTGAACCGTCCTGAACGCATTTTCTCGGTAGAGCAATTCTTCTTTTGGGAGCCACGTTCAAATCCCGGCCATGCCGTCATGATGGGAAATTCCATGGATGGCTTTCAGCATGCAAGTTATGTACCCTCGCGCGTCACTCCTTGGCAGTACACTTTCTCGTCAATGCTAGATCCCGTCGACGAGTCGTCGAATTGCATGTATGACTATTTCAAAGACTACCGTCGAGTTGCGAGGCAACTTGCTGCTGCGCATTCGTATGAAGATCGGAAGTGGATCTTTTGCCAGGAAGGTCCTGTGCAATCCTTTGAGAATACTGAGTATTACACGAGACGTAAAATCAAGGACCGATTCAATCGCGAGATCATCGCTGAATACATGCAAAAGCTCGGATACGACATCGCCCACAACGACTTTTGGACAACCGACAAGCCCGCCTGGGTCGTTTGGACTGATTTCAACGGGACAATCAGTGGGCCCACGAAGCGCAAGCCGGGGATCTGGTCGGCCGACGATTGACCTGCAAGACGCTTCTGCCCTACCCAAAAGAGAACAGGCCGACAAAGAACAAGCCTAGAAAGTAACCCGTATTTACACGTGTCAGAGTTGAGTTGAAGTCGATGCTTGAACCCTATGGGAAATGGCAGCGACAGCATTCAACCGAACGCGACACGTCTTGGGCCGTCGGGCGCAGCAACATCGTATGTACCTTCGCGAAATTGACATCCGCGCTGACGACAAGATCGTCGACCGTTACCCGGGCGGATTTGTAGCGAAGTTTAATCGAGATTGCTGTTGCATAACTGAACTGTATGCATCACTTTTCAATCGGCGGATTCAAACGGTTGATATTTCAAAACTGGTATTCATATTCTCAGACTTCATCAGTGAACCGCCGCAGCCATCAATCGCCCATGTCATCCCTTGGCCGTTTCCATTTGCCGCTTACATGACGATGTCGCAGAGCGAGAAGAAAAAAGCCATTCACGATCATTTGTTCGAGGCGTTGATGTTTGTTGGCGCCGTACACGGTTGGCCGCGCTCTGGTATTGAACAGCTCTACGCTGATGCAAACGCAACAGGGATTGTTCTGAAAGGAATCGGAAAGAAAAGCTGGAAATCCCCATCTGGTGATTATCGTGCTTGGGTCGAGTTCGCGGTCGAAATGGACGCTGTATATCTCGAATGTATCCTGACGACTTCTACGAAACGCATTGAGGTGGCTCGCCGAACATTGGGGACAGCAATCCCGCAGGTGTGGTGTCTTAATTACTACTTGTCCGTCGGCAATTGGATCAGCCCTTCGGTGTTCCAACTCAGTTCGACCGACTTCCAAAGGTGGAAAACAACGGCAGATTTCTCAGATGTGATCCCTGTTTGAGCGTCTGGGACACGATAAGGCGATAAGGGGACATTCTACTTTACTGAAAAAGTAGAATCTCCCCTTTTTCATTCAAATTTCCCATTTCTCGTGCAGATCAATCTTAGACAGACTCCTAGACCTTCTTATATTTCGACACCATATCACTCTGAGTTCGGCGCCATGTCAGCTGCACAGCGCCTGCAGGTAGATCGAAAAACGGAAGCGGCTCAAAGGATTGAGGATCTCAAAACTCGCAATCGCAATGCCCATCAAGGCAACCTTGCCCTGAGTGAAGCAGAACAATACATTATTTCCATGTATCAGCGGGTGATGAATGGAGACTCTGATATATGGATTTTTGCGACGGAAGGAGTCGGACATGCAGGGGACGCGAGCATTGCGCTATTGGGCATCATGTCCATGCGGATGCCAAAAGCGCCGTCTGTTGGGCCCCGTAAAGCCCAGATTGTGCATGTAGATCGTGGTCCGGCGGGCGCGGCTGGAACTGGTAGTGCGGCAAACAGAAATGTCATCATCAATGAAAGCAAATGGGACTATTTCTTCGGCAGAGTCAAATCAAACCCGCACAACGAGGCTCGTTCGCTACAAAACTTGAAAGACCTCGAAAGGCTCGGGTTCCCCGATACGCCTAGTGGGCGTGAAGGGCTCACTCGTTTGTTCGAGATTGGGCGTCACCTCCCAGACTCCGCAACGCATACGACTCAGTATGGCGTGACGATAACTTGAACGGTTCCCGCAGGGAAAGGCGGAGTGATTGATGTGAAGTACTTCTATCCTGGGTGCGATTTGACAGCGGTTCCTGAGATATCAACAATCATCCCGAAGGTGTTCAAGTGAGCATTCCGCAATTGATCGAAACCAGCGAATCAGCCTTTCAAATAACTGACCCAGTTAGGCGACTCTTCTCACACGAGCATGCACGGCGTTTTGCCACAATCGAACCGAGTCGTGGCGTTGGACAATTGGCAATTAGCTGGCGAAGCGACTTGATTCAGCCAAGTGTTGTCATGGACGAAAGCTCTCGTATCATTTGGATTGCAGTCGACGAACGGGTCGCTGCGGTCGCCATCGACGGGCAAATCCTTTTCTCAATGGCGACGAATACGCCAGTCCTCTCACTTGAACAGTTCTCGGATGGTATTGTCGCCGTTTCCGAGGGTCAGGCAATTGTCATCAACCGAGACTGTTACATTGAGACAATCATCGACTTTCCTGATATCGCACAGAATTTCAGATTTGAGGATGAACGGCTGACGATTGATTTCGCCGATGGGAATACGATTGATTACTTGCTTTGACTTGTCTTGTCTCGCTTAGACAAGCGGGACTTTGGATGGGGAAAAGTTGTCGGGAACCGAATGTGTGTTGCTGACTGCGCCTATTTTATCTCCACGAGCCGCAGAAACGTGCTAAGGACCGGCGCTTCAATAACCGTCGTGGCCGACGCTGCTAGCGTCGGCGCGGATGCTGGCAGCATCCGCCACGTACCGACAGTTATTGATGCGCCGGTCCTAAAAACCATCGGGCTTAAGTCGGACGCTTGCCTACGAAGAGCCGCCGTTCGCTAGTTTCTCGACGGCTCGGTACGGTGGGACATCGGCCCAGCCCCAGGTGATTTTTTGATGGGCGGCGTTCTGGAAGCGGACCTTGATCACCGCGGCGGACCCTGCCACGTCTTCGCTGCTCAACGGAACCGTGATTGAATCGCTAACATCTCCCGCTGCGGCCAAACCTGCTGCCGGCCAGTTCCAGACTCGAGGATGAGGTTCCCGGATCAGCTCGCAGGAGACTTCGTCCAACTTCCACCCGGCAGGCAACGGCTCCACAGTGGAAACCATCAGCCCGCTGGAATTCGAGGTCTCAGCCCGGAGCCAGTTGGCGTCGATCGCGATGGCTGGCAGAGGTTGAGCGGGGCGCATGACGGTCAATTGCCATTCATCGATTGCGTCACCCAGGAACGTCAATCGATACCAGCCGGCTTGGATTGTCCGCAGCTCGACAAACTGCGTGGCCGAGCCTGAAACGTCGAATTCCTGTGCGGGATCTTGGGACAGGTTCCATTGGTGAAATCGAGGCCCGCTGCTTAGGAACCGCCCGGTTTTGGGCCGTTGAAGTTGGGGGTTCGACGACGCCAAGGAGATCGTCCATTCGCGATACAGGTCTGCAAATGGAGACTGGCAGACCATTTCGAGAGCTTCTTGATTTGGTTTTCCGGTCGCCATCAGTGCTGGAATGAAATGCGTCACCCCACGGTTCCGCGCCTGTTGCTGACACCATTCGAGAAACAAGAATGTCGCACCCCGGCAGCCGTGGTCTCGCCAGCGTCCGGTGCGATAGTAATCGCGGACTACCAACGGTGCGGACTCGGGATGCTGCCAGAAACGGGCCACGCGATAGTCCAGATTGGACCAGTCGGTCCGCCCCAGTCGCTCGGCCAAATGGGCCATGCCTTCATTCAGCCAATCTTCCCAGTCAGGCAACGCCAAGTGACTTGATGGATCCTTTCGGCTGGCGAGCGCCGCGTGAGCGACCTCGTGCAACAACAAGGATTGCAGAGCGTCGCCGGCGGGCAGATGGGGGCTCAAGTACAATAGATCGGCGTGGTTGCTGAAGGGGGCGGCGATGTCGGTTCGCAGGTCGCTGCTGCGGACGAATCCGCGGACCTGGGTCGTTCCACCGCGCAGCCGCCCCAGCCACGGCGACAGCAAGACGGTTAACCGTCCGTTCTGGTCGGGGTCGGCAATCGGTCCGACCTGCTGCACAATCCTCGGCAAGACATCTCGCGCGAGCCGTTCCGCGATTTCGTTGGCGAGTTCCTGGATGTGTTCCGGCAGCCCCGACGGTGAGTCCAAGCTCGCGTCTGCATAGACTTCCACCGTCTCCTGAGAACTCGCCAACCGACTCTTGACGAGTTGATATCCGTTCAAATTCTCCAGCGGTGTGTCGGTCACATGGAGCCAGAAGTCCCGAGTCGGCGGCGGGGGTGAGTTCGACTTTCGCCGTTCGGATGGGTTGAGAACGGTCTTCTCGGGACTTAGGACCGGCGCATCAATAACTGTCGGTACGTGGCGGATGCTGCCAGCATCCGCGCCGACGCTAGCAGCGTCGGCCACGACGGTGATTGAAGCGCCGGTCCTTAATGGCCGACTGGCTGTGTGTAGCTTCTTACGCCAGGCAATGGGTTGATATTGTGGCTGTTCGGCAAGGGGCTCGGACCGGGCACGCAAGATAGATTTCCGGGCGGCTGGACCGAGATTGCTGACCAGCAGCCGCACGGGAACATCGGCCTCCAGGTAGAGATCGACTGTCGCGCGTCCAGCACGCAAGGCAACACTGTAAGGCTGGTCTGCGACCAGCGGTTCGGGAACGACGGGCGAGCGACCGTCACTCCAATTGGCCGTGGCCATTAAGAACAGACCCAGCATGGCCACCGGGAATAGCCATCGAACGCTCATGCGGGAATTCCGTAGCGCGACTGGGTGCATCGGGCTGCGATAGACGATATTTGGGCTGGATAGTCTGGAGGGGATACTTCTTCATCGTCCCCGGCTGGTGACGAATTCACCAAAACTGAGTCTCGACCGAGTCGCTCAGACAAAAAACGAGTGGCACTGGATCAAAGAACCAGCGCCCCGGGAGTTCTGAAGAGAATCTTGAGCAAGAATCACGATTCATCGCTAGAATTGCGTGAGGGTCCCGACCATGGGGCGCGACTGGCTGATACAAGCTCGACGCACAAGCGAGTGCATTCCGTTTGAACAAGCCATCAAGATGCACTTGCTTGCGTGTCGAGCTTGTATTCGCGGTCACTTCCTGACCGGTCAGTGTTGATTACGAATTATCAGACACAGCCTAATCTAACAGCCTGTTAAAAAGGTGTCTGGAACTCTCCGAACGTCGTAAAAACGCTCGATTCCGTGTGATTGGCAAAGTTCCAGATACCTTTTTCAACAGGCTGCTAGACCGGCACCACGACTTCGCGCGACTGCGGCGTACTTGTCAGATGAGTCGGATCGGTCACTGTGAATTGGATTGTGCGGGTGCCCGGGGGCAGTTTTCCGCGGGCTCCCTTCAGGGTCACGCGTTGCAGCACCGACTGCACTGCGGCTGGCGACACAGTCGACGTGAACTGAATCACCAGCGGTGAGCCATTCGTGCCCCCGGAGAGGCTGCCGATCACGGTCTTGCCCAGTCGGAGTTTGGTCTTGGCAGTCACAGTCACCTGCCCGGTAGTCGTGCCGACTTTGGTCAGTGTCAACTTGTCATTCGACGTGCCGCCCGCGGTAATCTGAATCGTCAGACTGCCGGACGAATAGTTCGGCGAATCGGGGTCGGAAACGGTGGCCCCGGATCCGATGATGACCGGTTTGCCTTTGACGGGTCCGGTAACCGTTGCGGGGACGGTCAGCACGGGCGCGACCGGTGGCGGCAGGACTTGGATGGAAACCGTGTCCTGATCAGTCAAGGTTCCGCCGGACCCCGATTGACCCTGATCGCTCGTGTGGACCGTCAGGATGTCTGGTCCGTTATATCCCAGATCGTTGAGATACGTCACGCCATTATTCGCGGCAAACGTCGCCAGAATCTGGGCCCGCGGGCCCGTAATGGTGACCGATAGCGTTCCGTTGTTGGTCACATTGCCGGCCGTCAATCCCGAGGCCGCGTCGGTTCGCACGCTGATGGTGCCGTGGGTCACGGTCAATGTCACCACGGCATCCTGCGTGCCAAGATCGCTATCGCTGAAACTCAGCCCGGTCACCTTCAAAGTCGTCTCAGTGGCGACCGACAACGTCCCTCCCGGAACCGCGTTAACGGGTGAATCGTTGACGGCCGAGATTTCAAAATTGAGCGTATCCGCATCGGCCTGTCCGCCGCCGATTTCACCGTCCTGGAGATCGTTGGTCACCATTGTCAATGTGTCGGACCCGTTGAAATCAGTCGTCCCCTGATACGTCAACCCCTGCAGCGCCGCCAGCGTCGCGTTGATCTTGCCGATGGGGGCCGTGATGACGACGTGCCCCGTGTTGTTGCCCACGACCTGGCCGGCAGTCACGCCATTCGACACGTTCGTGCGAACCAGCAGCTTGCCGTGAGCCACAGTCAGGCTGACCGCGACCGGATTGATTCCGACGTCTGGATCAGCCACGGAGAATCCAGTGAGGTCCACTGCAACATCTTCAGCGACATCAATTGGCCCGGCTGGCAAGGTGTTAACCGGAGGCTGGTTGGCGCCCACGGGGGGCAAACCAAAATCGATCACACCCTGTGCAATCCCCGAAGAGAAATCAATCTCGCGATTCCGAATTCCCACCTGGACGACGCTAGTGGCAGTCCCAACGAAATCGCCTCCTGATACCACAATAGTATAGGCGTCGGACCCCGGCACCTGGATCGACCACCCGCCAGCCGCATTCGTCTGTGTGGTCAGGTTCGTCCCATCGATGCTGACCGTAACTCCTGCCAATCCTTCGTTCAATCCATACGCGTCATCGGTATTGATATCCTCGTACACAACGCCCGTGAGGAACACATTGTCGGGATCTGAATACGTGATATGGGCCGCCCAGTAATGGTCGTACAGCGACAACAGATTGAATCCATGTCCAATGCCAATCTCATTGGCTCCAAAGTCCCCTTCATCAATTCCCAGCAGATGCTTGCGATGCCCCAGGCTCGGGACGCCCGCGTCGACAATCAGCAGTTCGATGGCATCGGCGGGATGACCATAGGCGTTCCCCGCCGCGAGGGATTCAATATAGTTTTGGTTGTCCGGGAAAAAGTCAGGGAGGTCGTAGCCCGCATCGCGCGCCATCTTGTTGGGCCAGTCCCCCCGTGACATCGCTTTGGTGGCCAAAATAATTGTTGTCAGCCATTTCCTCGGCATGAAACTCGGCGGATGCAAACAGGTCGTCGTTGACGGCCAGCGGCTGCCGGCCCTCAACGCCGTCCAGAATGCCACCCAGTCCCGCTGCCTCATCATAAGCTTGGGGATCATGCCGAATCTTGTTGAGCAAATAGACAAACAGTTGCTCGTCCGCGTCGATGGTCAACGCCAGGCGCGGTTCGAGGGGCTCGATGCAACTGTTCATTCCCGCGAACAGACTGCGCGGTTGGCGACGCCGCAGGGCTGGCGTCACCAGAATCGCGGTTCGAAAATCTGTCCAGGCCATGTTCGATTCCCCTGCGGATCCGCGACCCAGCGACATTCAGCGGCACTACGTCGAATCCGTAAAGTCTTCAGGTTGCGACAATTGGCCCGTCTGATGTGAATTTCAGACACTACAATAAAAGTTCCCTTGCCGCCTCAAGTCAACCTGAACGCTTGATTCGACAGGGATTGCCGCGCCAACTTGCGTCAGTTTGGGGCGATCGTTCAGAATGACCGCTGTGTCGGATTCGTCTGCTACGCGTCATCGGTCGTTGGGAATGCCACAATTTCGGTACAGTTGTGCAATCGTTAAAATCGGATCCGAAGTCCGTTCACAAATGGCCGCCATACAAACCCGAAACGCAAGTGAGGACCCTTTGGGAACCACGAATCACTCGAATAGCACGAATGGGAATTTCTCCTATTTCTCTGTGATTGTCGATGCGTGTTGCCTTTCGAACCGGAAAGGCGACCTACGAGGCTTGATTTGATCCCTTGATATCCACAGATTTCGCAGATGATGCAGATGGGGTCTTTATCTGCGAAATCTGCGGAATCTGTGGATATCCTAAGAAACTTCGCAACTTCAAAGAGCGCAAATGAGTGCGTCCTGTTGGACTGAACCACGAAAATGCACTCGCTTGCGCTTCGAGCTTGTATTTGTCTGCCTCCCCTCAGCATTGGCACATTGAGTCTGCGCGTGTGATTGATTCTCAAAACTTGACTGAAATCCAGTGATGCGACCCCTTGTATTGGCCTCCCGCTCCCCGCGACGCATCGAACTGCTGCGGTTGATTGTGCCGCCGGATTGTATCCTCGTGCGGCCACCTCCCTCTGCCGAGGAAGAGTCGTTCGACGGTGTGACATCCCGGCCCGCAATCATGCAGCAACTCCTGCGGATCGCCCGTCATAAGCATGATCAGACACTCGACATGCTGCAGACAGAAGGGCAGCCGTGGGCAGCGTTGATTGCGGCCGATACGGTTGTTGTGGCGAGCGAGCCGGACGGACGCCCCATCGTGCTGGGGCAACCGCCCCCGGGGCCGGGGCAGAACGCACTGGTTCGCCGCTGGTTCCGCGAGTATTATGCCGATCGCGAACACCAGGTCCTGACGGGTGTCTGTCTATCGGTAAGACGTGACGATCGGATCGAAACCAAAACATTTGTGGTGACGTCCACGGTCAGGTTCCTCGCCGATGTCGACTCGTGGCTGGATTGGTATCTGGAAACGGGTGAGTCCACCGGTAAAGCGGGTGGATATGCCGTGCAGGGGGCGGGCAGTTTGTTCGTGGATCAAGTGACGGGTAGTCTCTCCAATGTCGTGGGACTGCCCCTTCGAGAAGTCAAAGCCGCGTTGGTGGAGCTAGGTTTTTTTGATGTCGGCAACGGAAATTGACTGCGAACCCCAGGCGGCAACGAGTGTTCGACCCGACTTGTCGCCCCCCTTTCCGGACGAAACGCCCGGTCTCGCGATTGGTCCACTGCAGATTCCGACGCGGTATTTCCTGGCTCCGTTGGCCGGCTACACGCACCTCGCATTCCGCCAGGTCGTCCGCGAGCGTGGTGGCTTGGGACTGGCCACCACGGACCTCGTGCAGGCCGTACATCTGGTGCATCAGCATCGCAAGTCGATCGAACTGATCGCGACGAATGACGTCGACAAGCCGCTGTCGGTGCAGATCTACGGTGCCAAGCTGCACGAAATGGTTCCGGCCGCCCAGATGCTCGAAGCCAAAGGCTATTCCGCGATCGACATCAACATGGGTTGTCCCATGGCGAAGATTGTCGGAACGGGCGGCGGTGCCCGATTGATGTGCGACACGGATAACGCCCTGGGATTGATCGGTGCGATCGTGTCGTCGGTGAAAATCCCGGTCA
>CAMAVF010000157.1 GCA_945861445.1 Planctomicrobium piriforme
TGCAATTGAACCTTGGCAACGGCCAATTTCGAAAATTCGCAGGCCCGACCCTGACCCGTTCATATGAGCAACGATAAGCACTTGATTCTGGCTGTGCGAGTGTTTGAGCGGGAGCTCATCGATCTGGCTCAGTTTACGAAAGTGTACGAGCTCCGGACGGCCGATCAAACCATCTCCGTGAGGCAATTCCTTGAACGTCGGGGCTGGGTTGATGCCGACGTATTGGCCGAGTTGGAGCAACAGGTTCAGCAGGAGGTTGAAACGGCCGCTGCGCCCTCGAACTCCACTCTGAACGGCTTGGCTCAGCCGGACTTCGACAAGCTGCTCAAGGCGATGCAGGAAACCGGGGGCAATCAAAGTATCGGCACGCTGCCGCGCCCGTCTCCCGACTTGTTGCTCGCAATGATGGGCGACCCGTCCGCAGACTCAACCCCCGCTGCTCAACGCTATACCCGGGTCAGCGAAGTGGGCCGGGGCGGCCTGGGACAGGTCTGGCTGGCTCAGGATAATGAGCTCGCGCGAGAAGTCGCTCTGAAGCACATCAAGGCCGATTCGACATCGCAGGAGGCCGTGCGGCGGTTGATCAAGGAAGCGCAAATCACCGCTCAGTTGCAGCATCCCAATATCGTCCCCGTGTACGAGGTCCATCGCAGCGATCATCCCTTCTACACGATGAAGCTGGTGCGTGGGAAAACGCTCGCTGAAGCCATCCGGCTGCATCATGAGCAACTGCGAACGGGGCACGCAGATCCGCTGTCGATTCACCGGCTGATGACGGTCTATACCAGTATCTGCAATGCGCTGGCGTATGCGCATTCGCGAGGCATCATCCACCGGGACCTCAAACCACAAAACATCGTGCTGGGGGATTTCGGCGAGGCCATCGTGCTGGACTGGGGACTGGCGCGGCGGGTGGATGAAGAACAGGCGGACCCGGCAGCACACGCCCGGCACTGTCCGACCATCGATCATGATCATCCGCAACTGGCGCCCGTGTCGTTCACCGACGATGCTCAGACGGACGCAACCAAGACCGGCGCAGCACTCGGCACGCCCGCCTACATGTCCCCCGAACAAGCGGCCGGACGAGGCGATTTGATGGATGCCCGGACCGATGTCTACGGTCTGGGGGCCATCTTGTTTGAGATCATCACGGGGTCCGCGCCTCATCGGTTGCCCGCGAAATCCGATCCCCACGGTGTGCCACCCGGCGACACGTTGCTGAGCCTGCTGCTGCAGATTGTGACCGGTGAGACGCCCCATGTTCGCGACTTGAATCCCCAGGTGCCGATCGAATTGGACGCCATCTGCGCCCGGGCGATGGCGAAGGACCGCGCGGATCGTTACCAGACGGCGAACGAATTGAAGGCCGCCCTGTCTGAGTATCGCATCCACGAACAAAGCATCGCACTGGCAGCATCAGCCAGTGCGGATCTGGCGACCGGGCAAACCTCTCGCCTTTACGCCGACTTTAACCGGGCCTTATTTGGATTCGAGGAAGCGTTGCGGCAGTGGCCTGAAAACCTGCGCGCCACCGAGGGGATCCGGGAGACTCAATTGGCCTTCGCGAAGACGGCGTTTGACCGCGGTGACTTTGACCTGGCGGTCTCACTGCTGGACGACCAGATTGCCGAGCAACAGTCGCTCCAGGTCACGATTCGGCGGGCGATCAAGGAACGTGCCGGACGTCAGACCCGGATCAAATACCTGCGACGCTTCAGCCTGGCGGCCAGCCTGGTCACGGCGATTGTCGCCAGCACCGCGGCCGCCCTGGTCAATGACGAGCGGCTGCTCGCCGTGGATGCCCGGGAAAAAGCCACATCGGCCCAGGCCGCCGAGGCCCGGCTGCGACAGTTTGCCGAGAACGAGCGTCTGATTGCCGATCAACAGACTCAGGTCGCGGTCCGGGAACAGCAGATTGCGGCCGAACAGTTGGTGCGTGCCAATCAAAAGTCGCAGGAAGCGCGCGAGGGCCTGTATATCGCCAGCCTGCGACTGGCCGCGGCACAGTTGCAGAACGGGGCGATCGCCTTCTGCAATCAAACTCTGCTGACCAGCCGCCCGCGCGGCGATGAGCCCGACTTGCGCGGCTGGGAGTGGAATTATCTCTGGAATCAAACGCACTCGAATGTGTTGACAGTGGAGGGGCAGGCGGACGGCGTGAGCGGTGTCCACGTCAGTCCGGACGACAAACGGATTCTCAGTGACAGCGACGACCAGATAACCAAGATCTGGGACACCCGCTCCAGCCAGCCATGGTTGAGTCTCCGCGGACACGACGGCTCGATCAGCAGTGTGGCCTCCACGCCCGATAATCGACACGTGGCCAGTGGCGGCGGCGATACGACAGTCCGCGTCTGGGACATTCATGCCGGCGAATCGGTGAGGACGTTAGCGGGACACACCGCGACCGTGCGCAGCGTGGCCTTCAGTCCCGACGGCCGACTGCTGGCCAGTGCCTCGGGCCGACCACACCAACCGGGTGAGTTAAAACTGTGGGAAGTGCCCACCGGTAAACTGCTGCGGACATTTGAGGGACATGCGGACGTCGTCAACTCGGCGCGTTTTAGTCCCGATGGCAAATTCCTGCTCAGCGGCAGTGCCGACCGCACGCTCAAGCTGTGGGAGGTCTCCACCGGCCGCATGCTGCGTTCCGTCACGGCACACTCGGACATCGTCACCAGCGTCAGTTACTGCCCACACGGCAGGCACTGGATCAGCGGCAGCCGGGACCAGACGGTGAAGATCTGGGACGCGAAAACTGGCCAGGGACTGCGTACGCTGCGTGGTCATTCAGAAGGCGTACTCAGCGTCAGTTCCAGCCCGTGCAGCCTGCGTGTCGTCAGCGGTGCGGGGGTGGAGGGAAGTCCGGGAGAACTCAAGGTGTGGAACATCGAGACCGGTCTGGAAACATTTTCACTACAGGGACACCAGAACGCAGTCACCAGCGTCTGTTTCAGCCAGGACAGCAAGCGGATTCTGAGTGCCAGCCAGGAAGGCCGGCTGAAGCTGTGGGACGCTCAGTCGGGCCAGGAACTGCTGGCCCTGCCGGGAGGTTCCACCGGGATCACGAGTTCCACCTTCTGCCGCCACGATTACTACATCCTCAGCGGTGGAGAAGACGGAATCCTGCGGCTCTGGGACGGGACCCCGGAATCACAATCCGCGAACCGCGCGATCGAACGCGAAGCCCGTACGGCCTTGTCGCTGCTGCGAGCGAAAATCACCGACCACGAACAGCTCATCCTGGCCCTGAGAAAAGACCGCACGTTGACCCCAGCGGCACGGAGGATGGCGATCGAATGGGCCAAGAGGCTGCGTTGATGCGCGGTTTGCCCGTTTACCCTGCCCACAAATGCCGATATAATCAGGCAAAGCTTCGCC
Source organism: Planctomicrobium piriforme (assembly GCA_945861445.1). Taxonomy (GTDB): domain Bacteria; phylum Planctomycetota; class Planctomycetia; order Planctomycetales; family Planctomycetaceae; genus JAKFVC01. Next base: position 3,385 of record CAMAVF010000157.1, read on the forward strand.
GCACAATCGCCGCACGTTCTGGGGAACTCCCGATAATGTTGAGACTCAACGGACCTCAATTTGCTTATTGCGATGGCGTCAGCCGCCGGTCTTTTCTGCAGATTGGCGGATTGGCCGTCGGTGGCCTGACGCTGCCGCAACTGCTGCGGGCCGAGCAACGTGCCGGGACCACCTCCAACAAATCCGTGATCATGGTCTACTTGTCCGGGGGAATTTCCCATCAGGACACGTTCGATCTGAAAATGGACGCTCCGAAAGAAATCCGCGGCGAGTTCTCGCCCATCAGCACCAGCCTGCCGGGGGCTCAGATCTGCGAACTGCTGCCGAAGATGGCCCAGGTGATGGATCGCACGATTACGATCCGTTCGATCGTCGGGTTGCGCGATGAGCATACCAGTTTTCAGAATCTGACCGGCTATCCCATGGGCGAAGCACAACGCTCGGGGCGGCCCAGCCTGGGGGCGGTGATTTCCAAAGTCGCCGGCCAGACCGATCCGGTGACGCCCGCCTTCGTGGACCTGTTCCCCACGATGCAGCACAAGCCCTACAACAGCCCGACTGCCGGCTACCTGGGACACAGTTACAGCTCGGTCCGGGCCGATGGCGAAGACCTCGCCAGCATGAAGTTGCGGTACGTCAATCCCGGCCAGTTCGATGAACGTCGCAAGCTGCGCGCGCAAATTGATGACTTCAAGAAATCGCTCGACCAATCGAGCGCCAACGGGATCGATACGATCTATCAGCGAGCCTTCGACGTGCTGACTTCCAGCAAACTGGTCACGGCTCTGGATGTGGAGAAAGAAGATCCCAAGGTGCGCGAGCGTTACGGCAAGGGTTCGCCGAAGCATCTGGGGGACGGTGCCCCGATGTGGAACGATCAACTGTTGACGGCCCGCCGCCTGGTGGAAGCGGGGGTCCGCTGCGTGACTGTCGCCTATGGGTTCTGGGACACTCACGGCAGCAACTTCCGCCACATGAAAGAACACCTGCCGCTGTTTGACACGGGGATCTCGGCCCTGATCGAAGACATCTACGCTCGGGGATTGGACAAGGACGTGACCGTGGTCGTCTGGGGTGAGTTCGGCCGGACCCCCAAGATCAACAAAGACGCCGGCCGCGACCACTGGGCGCGGGTCAGCAACTGCCTGCTGGCGGGTGGCGGCATGAAGGTCGGCCAGGTCATCGGCTCGACGGACAAGATCGGCGATTCCGCCGCCACGCGGCCGGTCCATTATCTGGATGTCCTCGCCACGGTCTATCACAACCTGGGAATCGATCCGCACGAGTTCATCCGGGATATCTCCGAACGTCCCGTGCCGATCCTGCCGGAAGCGGCGCGGGTGATTGCGGAAGCGGTTTAGAGCGGCGTTGAATGGGATGTTCCGGGAGGGCGAGGCTCCCGCCGAGCCTAACACGAGCTTTAGCTCGGCGGCCGCCGGAGGGGCCTCAATCATTGCCTCCGGCGGTCGCCGACCTGCGGTCGTATTAGGCTCGGCGGGAGCCTCGCCCTCCCATGATCGCATTGACGATTTCCCCGTCGGGCGTCGGCCGCATCTCGCATCTCAAAGAACAAAAACACCCGGCAAGTTTCCTCACCGGGTGTCGATTCGTTTTGAAATGATTGAACTGCGACTATTTCGCGTCCCACCACCAGCGGTCTGTCGGCAATTTTCCAGGTTGAACTGATTTCAGTTCACCTGATTCGCGGTGCAGTTCGGGTTGACGGGCGGCCGTCAAAATGTCCGCTCGCACGCCGCCTGCCACCTGAACCACAATGTCACTGCCGCGATAAACGCGGTGGTTGATGACCGATTCCACGCTCTTCGCCGGAGCCACGGTCTTGGCCTTATAAGCCCCGTTTTCGGCGAATGAACCGAAGTTCCAGTTGACTCGCTGGGCCAGGTGTTCGGTCTGCAACAGAGCGGCCACCATTCCCAGGTCAAACACGTTCTGGAGTTCCGCGAAGACCAGGTCCTGCTTGGCCAATTCGGCATAGTTATCCGTAAAATTCTTGGCGAACAGTTGATTCACCGGGCTGGCTTTGCCCGTTTGAATCCGGGTGCCGTCGGCTTTTACGAACTGGTCTTCCGACAACACGCGGACGGACGAACCGCGGATCTCATAGACTTGACGATCGGGGCTGTGAAGGATCGAGTCGTACTTCATCGTCAGCCACCAGCGCAAGGCATCCAGTGGCATCGCTTCGTGCTTGGCGAACTTGGGCAGCAGTTCGAAGATGCTGGGAATGGCCTTGCCACCTTCCAGCTTGCCGATGCCAATCAATTTCATGCGATAGTCGGCTGCCAACAAGATGCGGGCGACGCGCGAATTCGCGGGGACGCCGTAAATCTCGACGTCCTGCTGGCCCATTCGCTGCTGAATGTCGGACAGGAAACTCTTGGTCCCGCCCGGAGCCAGCGGCCCGGACTTCTGTGACGCTTCCACGTATTCCTTAACGGCCTTCAAGCCGTCTTTCCGAGGATTGATCGAGCAACCGAAGATCTTTTCGCCACTCTTGGAGAACGTCCGCATCACGGTGACCAGGTCGTCCAGATGCAACGTCGGCCGGCCGTTCGTCACACCCACCGCAATGCCCTTGTCGTTGTATTTCCAACCCTCGGCGGGGCCGGCCAACAGGACATCGTTTTCTTCGGGCACGGCAATCACGTATTGAATATGAGACAACCCGGCCATGTGCCGCATCGTCTCCTGCAACGGCAAGTTCTTCGCCATCCGCGCGGCGACAGCTTTTTCCAACCGGGCCAGCGATACGAATCGCAACGTACTGGCAGCCGCCATGTCCTTGTTCAACCCGGCGGCGCGAGATCGCAATCCCAACGCTGCCAGATGACCCTGCTGATCGGCCGTCAAACGTCGTGCGAGCACCCCGTTGGGGTCGACCCACACACCGTTGGTTTCCCAGGAGATATTTCCCCCTTCGCCGTCTGCTTCCATCCACGGTGAATCGGGGGGACCACCGGTCAACTGCTGAATCATCATGATCAACGGTTGCGGATTGGCAAGACTGCCGCCACCCGCTGTCCGGCGTCCACGAGCCGCTTCCTGCAGTCGCTGTCGTGTCGGTCCTTCCGGCAACAGGTTGGCACTGGCTTCGACTGCCGCGGTGTCACCCACCTGCAGTTGGGCCGCAGCCACCTTTTCAATCAGTGCCAGTTTCAGAGCCGGATCGGGCGATTTCACCGCCAGGTCCAACGCCGCTCCGAATTCACCGGCACTCAGGTGCGCGGCGACTTGCTGCTCGAGATTGGGGGCCTCGGCGGCAAACGACACCGGCCACCAGCCTGCCAGGCCGATGACGACGAGGGCCGTGACGACACCTCCGGCCAACCGAATCCACGGCACACGCCCGGACGACTGAGACACGCGGGCGGCTCCCCGTCCAGACGGCTGCCGCCCTGATTGATGTTCATTGTTCTCCACAGGCATAGCGTGCTCCTGGCATTAATCCGCTGGGACTTTTTGACTGGCTTGGCGATCTTAACTGACTGTGCTGATTTAACTTAGACCGTGTATTGATCAGGGACATTCGGGAGCCTCGCCCTCCCATTTCAAACACGAACTTAGATTAATTAAGTGCGGGCTGGACGGCCGGGGAAGGCCGTCCTACATCACCAAACGCCCGACTCGCGAGAGTCCGGCTCTGACACTGTACCCGATAAATAGTTCCGTGAGTCTCCTATAGCATCGTACTGCGGGCAAGTGACGTCAAGAAAATTCGGGCAAAGTGGCATTAGTCCGAAGTCGAAAACTGCACCTGTCCAGCCTGAAATGACTCTTCGGCAATTCCACCACGTGATGCCTGAGAAGCCGATGACAGCGGTCCTGCGGATCAAAAGGCACACCGAAGGCGGGCGTCATCAGGTCGCCGTCGCCGTAGGCTCCGCGTTAAACGATTTCCCGGCACCTCCGCTCGTTTAACCCGGAGCCAGCGGCGACGGCGTACTCGACGCGCTGAAAAATGTCACAAAATCGGCATTACAGCGCTCGTACAAATTGAACAGAGATTCCCGAGCGGGTAATTTATGGCGACGCAGATCGCGTCTGGCGTTTGCCTAAGATGGGTTGAATCCCGACTTCAAAGCTAAGGAAAGGCTACTTCACATGGCAATTGACCGAGCTCTTCATGTTCCCGCGACAAGACCCGATTTCCTCAAACGCTTGCGGCTGGACGTCCAGGACCTCCTCCATTGCCACGGTTCAGCGTTGTCTCAAGCCGGCCGGCCTTTCTTGTCCGCGGTCGTGCCGCAGTTTGAAGTGAATCTCGATACGCGAGAAATCCGCATCCAGGTCCGAACGGGTGCCGAACCGGCCAGAGTCACTTTCACGTGGGATGAAGAGGCCACGGTCGGCGAGGCGATGACTGACATCGTCTGTTCCTGCCCGACGAGTACCGGTTTCGACCTGTGCAAGCACACCTGGGCGGTCACTTCGATGCTGTTTCAACAGCTGGCGAATGACAATTCGCCGCTGACCCGGATGTTGAAGGGGGGCAGCAACACCGCCTGGCAGCAGTCCCTCAAACCCCTGGATTGGTTTCTGGCGCAAACGCGAGTGCCCGACACTCCACTCCCTGACGATGTCGAGAGTCCGGTCAATGTCCGCCGCCTGGTCTACAAGTTCGAGGTCGAACGCAGCCATCTTACGGTCAATGCGTATGAGCAATCGATCCTGAAAAGCGGTGCCTGGGGCAAGGGTCGTAAGATCATCTGGTCCCGCATGGCAATGGAAGTGGCCACGGACTTGGGGCCCGTCGACCAACAGGTCTGTGCACTCGCCAAAAAACACCTGACGACGCCGCGCGACTATCGCTACTACAGCAATTACAACGCCTACGATGTCCCGGAGATCTGGCAACTGTTGAAGGTCCTGACCGGTCACCCGCTTGTCTTTCATGCGGCCGAATTGAACACACCGCTGAATATCATTCGGGGCGAACTCGAACTTGTGCTGACACCCGAGGCGAAGGATCGGCTGACGATTCGCCCGCGGATCGGCGGGCGCATGCTCTCCGGAGGATCGGGCTACGAAGCGGACTTCCAACACGGGATCATCTACACCGACTGGACGCAGAACGAACTGATCTATTGGGAGGGTCCCGAAGCGTCGGTCCGATTGATCGATCAATTCCACCGGCAACCGCTGTCCATTCCCCGCCAGGCGGTGCCCGAAATCCTGGGCCGGTTGACGGAACTCGAACGCAGCTTCAAGGTGGTCTATCCCGAAGAAATCCAGGGGCAGACCGTGGCCGGCGATTCCAACATCCACGTGCGACTGGTGCCGCGCGTGGCCGACGGAGGCCTCGCGGTGGAACTCTGGGCCCGGCCGATTGCTGGCGGAACGTACTACGAACCCGGTGCCGGTGTGCCGACGATCGCCCGCTGCAACGGCGACCAGCGAGTCGCCGTGGACCGGGATTTCACCGCCGAGCGAACGCATGCCGCTGAGTGTCAGCAGGCGTTGAAGCTCGATCGATTTTATTCCCAGCGGCCGTGGCGCTGGATGGTCGAAGCGGGCGACGCGACGCTCGATTTTCTGAGCGAAGTCCAGGCCCATCCGGATGCTCCCTGGGTCGTCGAGTGGAGCAATTCCAACGTCCCGCGGCCGGAAGTCGTGGGAGAAATCACGCCCGGCAGCTTGCAGCTCGAAATCGGTAACGATCACGACTGGTTCGGAGTCGAAGGGACGATCGATATCGGCGGCGAGAAAGTCCCGCTGATCGCCGTGCTGAATGCACTGCGGGGGAATTCCCGCTATGTCCAGTTGAAGGGTGGCAAATGGGCGATGATCGCCGCCGAGTTCCGCGATCGGCTGGCCGCCCTGGACGATCTGCTGCACCGCAATCAGTCCAAAATGAATCTGGACATCACTGCGGCCCCGCTGTTGGAAGATCTGTTCAAAGACCAGCAGATCACGATCAAGGCGGCGAACGAGTGGCGGCAGGCACTGCAGAAACTGGAACTGGCCCGCCATCACCATCCCGAAGTCCCGGCAGACCTCAAGGCCGAACTGCGTGACTACCAAGTCGACGGCTACCGCTGGCTGAGCCGCCTGGCCGCCTGGGGTGTCGGCGGCTGCCTGGCAGACGACATGGGATTGGGCAAAACGGTGCAGGCCCTGGCGGTTCTCATCGAACGCCAGAAAGTCGGGCCGACACTCGTCGTCGCACCGGTCTCGGTCGGCTTCAACTGGGTGAATGAGACCACGCGTTTCGCTCCGACGTTGCGGCCCCATTTGTATCGAGATACCGAACGGGGCGAATTCCTCGAATCGGTCGGACCTGGCGATCTGGTTGTCGCCAGCTACGGCTTGCTGCTGCGTGATGCCGAATACTTCACGAAGATCCGCTGGGGCTCGCTGGTTCTCGATGAGGCGCAATTCATCAAGAACAGCCGCACGAAATCAGCCCAGGTCGTCCGGGAACTCAATGCCGAATGGCGGCTCACGTTGACCGGCACACCCGTCGAAAACCAATTGGGAGACCTGTGGAGCCTGTTTCGGGCCACGTCTCCCGGCCTGTTCGGGAGCTGGGAACGCTTCCGCGAACGGTACGCCGATCCGATTGAAAAACAGAAGCTCCCCGAGCGGTCCCAAGCCCTGGCCAGAACGGTGCGACCCTTCATCCTGCGGCGCACCAAGAACGAAGTGCTGAAAGAACTGCCGCCCCGGACGGAGATGATTCTCTCCGCGGAACTCTCCCCGCCCGAACGCAAGCTCTATGAAGACGCCCGCTTGTTCGCCCTGACGCAGTTGGCGGGCATCGACACGGGCAAGAACGAGTCGCGGTTCCAGGTCCTGGCCATGCTGACGCGGCTGCGTCAACTGGCCTGTCACCCGCGACTGGTCGATGAAAAATGGACGGGCTCCTCAGCCAAGCTCGACGTGCTCCTGGAAACCGTCGACGAGATTCGCGAAGGCAAACACCGCGCCTTGATCTTCAGCCAGTTCACATCGCACCTGGAAATCATCCGCAAAGCCCTCGACGCGCGGAATATCAGCTATCTCTACCTTGACGGACAGACGCCCGAAAAACAACGTCGGGAACGAGTCGAATCGTTCCAGAACGGGCAGGGAGATTTCTTCCTGATCTCGTTGAAGGCGGGCGGCACGGGGCTCAATCTGACCGGGGCGGACTACGTCATTCACATGGACCCCTGGTGGAATCCCGCGGTCGAAGACCAGGCCACCGACCGCGCCCACCGCATCGGACAGAACAAGCCAGTCATGGTCTACCGCGTGGTCGCGCAAGAAACGATCGAAGAAAAGATCCTCGCCCTGCACGACAAGAAACGCAATCTGGTCGCCGGAATCATGGAAGGCTCGGACCAGGCCGGCAAACTGTCAACCGACGAACTCATCGACCTGATCAAGTCCTCCCACGCCCCAGAAATGCCAACCAAACAAGGCAAAACCCGAGCCGCCAAGTCACGAGCAAAGCCGAAGAGCTGATCGGAAATGACTAATGTCTAATGTCTAAAAGGAAGGGGAGAAAATGGGATGGTGCGAGTGCATTTGCTGCGGGAGTAACTCCTTCGCCATCACGGAGTGATGAGCGTTCCCAGGCGAGCGTCCGGCGTAAGCCGGATGGTTGTTAGCGACGGACTTAAACCTTGGACGAACGTCTCTCATTCAGACAATGCGACGTGCCGCAATCTCGATTCTGACCATGTTCGGGACCACAAGACAACCATCCGGCTCACGCCGGACGCTCGCCTACGAAGACACACAATTCAAAAGTGAACGTACCGCACCCCAACGCCATTATCAATCGTCGATTATCAATTATCCATTCTACATTCCCCTTTTAGACATTAGTCATTAGACATTAGTCATTAGACATTAGTCATTAGACATTAGTCATTTCCCCCATGCCCCACCCGCTCCTCGAAATCCCCGAACTCGTCAGCCTGACCGCGGGGCAGGGGCTGGTACGCATCCCTCCCGAGCAAAATGTCCCCTTCACGCCGCGTGTCCGAGCCATTGTCGAGACCCCCGAATTCCAGCGGTTGTCACACATCACCCAACTCGGGCTGGTGGCTCGCGTTTATCCCGGTGCCCGGCACACCCGTTTCGAACACGCGTTGGGAGTGTTCAATAACTCGTTGAAGTACCTCTGGCAGTTGGGGCACGATCCGCGGTTTGTCGAACTGGTCGATACCAAGTCGGCCGAATTGTTGATGGTCGCTGCGTTGCTGCACGATCTGGGACATTGGCCCTACTGCCATCCGATCGAAGATCTCGGCCTGCCGGGTCTGGCGCCGCATGAAGATCTGGCCAGCGAGTTTCTCTCGCCCGGTTCAGAACTGGCCCAGGTGCTGCAATCGGAATGGAATATCCAGCCGCGCGATGTGCTGAACATCCTGGCGAAACGGTCGGATGTCCCCGAACAACGCCTGCTGCGGTCGATACTCTCGGGACCGATTGATATCGATAAGCTCGATTACCTGGAACGAGACAGTCTGCATGCCGGCGTCCCCTATGGCCGCCATTTCGACAAGCAGCGGCTGATCCAATCCCTGATTCTGAACGAACAGGGTGACGGGTTGGCAATCACGTCCAAGGGCCGCACGGCTGCCGAGTTGATGGTGTTTGCCCGCTACGTCATGTTCAGCGAAGTCTATTGGCACCACGCCGTCCGCGCGGCAACGGCGATGTTCGCCCGAGCCTTCTATGAGCTGCATCAGACGTTGAATCTGCGCGAACTGTTTCGTCTCACGGAAGGGGAAATGATCCGCAAGATGATGGATCACGCGGCGGGAACACCCGCGGACGGGCTGTTGAACGGCGTGTTCGGTCCACGTCGGCTGATTTATAAGCGTGTCGTCGAATACACCCTGCACCATGATGCCGAAGCCTACGGGCTGCTCGCGCGCAAGCCGTATGCGCTGCTGGTCAGCTACGCGTCGGAATTCGCCCGGCGTCTGGGTTCGGAAATTGGCGAATTCATCAGCTCGGGAGACATCCTGATCGATGCCCCACCGATCCATCGCGAAGTGGAATTCAACATTCCGATTTACTATCCCAGGCAAAAACATTACCGCCGCCTGGACGAAGTTTCGCCAGTCGTAGCCACCCTGGCCCGGACCCAGTTCGACGACTTCGTCAAGCGAGTCCGCATCTTCGCCAATCCACGACACGCCCCCGCCCTGCGAGAAATCCCCGACCAGCAGTTCGGCGAAATCCTACGCGCGGCAGTCAGCGCAGTAGACGCCGACCAAGAAGCCCATTCCGGCAGCTGATGCCGCTTCCTTAATGATTGCGTCTTAGCCGTCAAAGCCCCGCCCCCGCGGAGGAATTCTCTCCCCTCGCCTCGGTACTCCGGGGAGAGGGCTGGGGGTGAGGGGAACGATTAACCAATCACGCGGATGTCGGCTTTTTGTCGGGAAATTGCATATTGTTGTGCCACTCGAATGACACTTGCAAAGCCTCTCACCCCCGTCCCCTCTCCCCGGAGTACCGAGGCGAGGGGGGATAGAATCTCGTCTTCTTGCACGTCTGATGAATTCGTTTGCTCAAATCGCTCTATAGGGCTACTTCGTCCCTTTCCCCCCTCCCGACTGCAGTCAGTTTGATACCACCTGTCGTGGAAGTGCTACAAGTTGGCCAACTCGTGAACGGCCGCCGCGAGCCAATAATCAATAATTAGGCTGCAGAAACCGCCGATTTGCAATAATTGCAACTCACATTGATCGATTGGCACGGACGTTGCTACCTTAATCATGTGCAAGGCCAGCGGTTTGGCCCACACCACCACGACAACTCACGTGCGGTCGTCGCGATGAGATCACCGAAGAGCGCGTCAATGAGAGACCAGCCATGAAAAAGTTTCTGATGATCGCAGCGATAGTCGGAGCAATGGCAGCAGTGGGATCAGCCTCGACAGCAGAAGCCGGATGCGGCCGCTGGGGCGGCTACGGCGGCGGTTATTATGGCGGTGGCTACTACGGTAGCGGCTATGGCGGAGGATATGGTGGCGGCTACTACGGCGGCGGCTACCCGTCCTACGGCTACGGCACCGGTTATCGAGGCGGCTACTACGGCGGCGGCTACGGTGGCTACGGCGGTGGGTATTACGGCGGAGGCTACCCGGCCTACGGCGGCAGCTACTACGGTGGCAGCTATTATCGCCCAGGCTTCTCGATCGGCTTCGGCGGATACGGTTGGTAAGCCAGCTCAACGCCAACTCGACGAATGAGCCGTCCAGAAATGTTTCCAAGCAAACTCCATCGTGTCAGACACAATGGAGATCCAGATAAGGTCCGCGCCGAGAGAGGTCCGTGGGATAGGCTTCCAGCCTGTCGTCTTCCGTAATCAATGACTGGCTGGAAGTCTATCCCACGACGAAGAATCCGGGGGCTCACGCCGCCCGGATCGCCTGTCCAGTTGATGAACCGTTTCTAATGCGAAAAGCCAGTTCCATCCGCGGCGAATGGTCAATCTGACAATTCGCCCGATCCCACGATTCTGTTAATTCCAGTTTCTAATCACCAACTCGGCACGTCCACCAGGCATGCGTGACATTCACGCCTGCCCGATCAGGGACGCTCTTGCCTGAGAAAGAGTCCATAACGTCCAGAGCCCGCCCCACGTGCGCCTGGTGAACGGGATCATCACCCAATTCACCATCCCGGCCGCGTGAGCCCGTCTGGAACAATCCCGCTCCGCTGGCAGGGGCCCTGTGTTTTGTGTGGATGTGGTGTCCACCAGCACAGGGCTCCTTTTTTCACGCCCGCAACTACGGACAAACTACAACAAAAGGACAGGCATATTATTTAGCAATCTGCTACAATCTCAATCAATCATGGACTGTCAGGAAGCGTGGGCTAGAACGACTTCCCGGGTCTAAATCGCCGTGCGAGACCGTCATTTACGAAAACCGTATCGATGCAGTGCCGAGCGGGCGCGAAAAGTTGCTTGACGGCAACTTGAAATTGCGTCCGGCTATGAGAAATTGCATCCCGGCCATGAGAGAAGTACGAATCACTTGGTCGTGGAGAACACTGTCAGCCGGCGTGAGGTGCGGTCAACGCCGACTGGCGGCCCGTTACGTTCTTCACGAAGCGGCGGCCTTGCTTCGCAGCGACTTCCGTCAGCCGCTCATCGCTGCCAATGACAAATAAAGGACAGGCATATTATTTGGAATCTGCTACAATCTCAATCATGGACTGCGAGAAAGCGTGGGCTAGAACGAGTTCGCGGGTCTAAATCGCCGTGCGTGACCGTCTTTTGTGAATACCGCGTCGATGCTGTAGCGAGCCGACGCGACTGGGCGCGAACAGTTGCTTGACGGCAACCGGAAATTGCGGACTGCCATGAGAGATATGCGATTTACTCGGTCGTGGAGAACATCGTCAGCCAGCGTGAGGTGCGGTCAATGCCGACTGGCGGCCGGTCACGTTCTTCACGAAGCGGCGGCCTTGCTTCGCAGCGACTTCCGTCAACCGCTCGTCGTTGCCGAAGTAACTGCCCACTCGTTTCGTCGGGCCCAGCAGTTTTTCCAACGTCGCCTGCCAGCCGTGAGCGTCAATTCCCAATCGCGACAACAACGCCGGCGTCTCCGCAGCC